>VGGQ01000001.1 GCA_016868535.1 Bacteroidota bacterium
AAACTGTCTGCAAAAATCTCGACCGCAGTATCGGCGTAACCTTCCGCAATAAACATGATTGTATGCATTCCTTTTTTCAATCGCAACGCGTAATGACCCATATTATCGCTTGCTGCAAAATTTTGTCCGAAGGTGCGAATACTGACGCCTGCAATTTTCTCAAGTGATGTAGCATCGGTAACCTTGCCCTGAATAATGACCGACTGCCCAGACAAGGTAAAACCCCAAAACACAAAAATCAAAAAACAACAGAAAGGTCTGCTATACAATATGGGATAAGGGGAGCAGGGAAAAACGGCCTTCAAGTCCTTGTTTTAATAAACCAAAAATTTTGTTTTTTATCTGACCCTGCAGAAAGCAGGTAGGTTCCGGCCGGTAAATGCGCAATTGATATTATAATATTGGGTTGTGTTATATAGCCTTCGAAAATCACCTTCCCGGTTCCATTCATAATTATATAGGGCATGCTGTTGCTAAATGCTGACATCTCCAGAGCCAGAACATCTTCTACCGGATTTGGGTATATATGCAGTTCTGATGCAGCAGACACAACATTTGCGACGTTGGCAGCTTTATAGATACCTGTTCTGGGGTACGATGTTACAACATCCCAAACCATATTTTGAATATAACCCGCCAGCGAATCAGATGGAATTGGCGTTCCGGCTGGCGCGTTGGGAATGAGGTTGCGTGGCAACCCCACCGGACTGCTGTTAAAAATACAGGCATAATGTATCATGCTGATGGCGTAGGCACCCAGTTCATTCGTATGGATATTATCTCCGAAAAGCTGGTTGATTTTGGTAATGCCGGGCACTTTGCCGAGTTTAATATCATCGAACAGCCTGCCCATCATTTTGTGGCCCGGAATCATGTACACGGGGGGTGCACCTGCCGGCTTGTGCTGGTTGGCATAGTCCTGCATTCTTTCAAATTCGGAACCCTGAATATCCAGCATTTCGCGCCATTGACCATTGCTGTTGTCTATGTTTGTCCAGGTGGTCCACAGCAAGGTTGGGCAACCCTTACCATTATTGCCGTTGGTCCAGGCGTTGTTGACGAACAGCGACAGATAATCCTTTTGTTCCTTAATGCCGTTTGTGTACCATTGCTGGGTGCTTCCACCTTCGTACAACAAAGGCACACGTTCGGTGATGGAGAGCAATTCCCAGTTGGCAATATTTACGCGGGCATCAGGTGCTCCGCCACTAACCGGGGTTTCCCAACGTGCTTTCATGGCTGAACCAGGCATGGTAGATTTTCCAACCATGGTATTGACAACCTGCCAGCCCTGAAGCAAATTTTTGCCTGCTACCAGATTCACATATTGTCCAGGCCAATTCGGGTAAAACAAAGGATCTGTGAGACTGTGGCCGCTATGTATTTGTTTAATATTTAGAGGATATGCCTGTTTGGGTGGCAGTAGCTGTGCAGATACGCCAAGTGCGAAAAAAAAGGCAGAGATTAAAACAATCGGATGCCATGCAGGTTTGTTTTTCTTCATGATTTTCAATCTTCTGTAATACAATTATAGTGATTTTTGGTAAAATCTGATGAGGTACTATAATTTTTAAAGTTACTCCAGAGATAAAGCGGTTGATCTAAAGCTCCTTGGCAAAGTACTAACCACTTTGACACCTGGGCTATAATTAATATTTATAACGGTTTGCCGCCCCGCCCGCCGATTTGCTGTTGGTAAATGTGCATGGATCAGTTGTTTTTATACAAGTGCTTCTCTACCTTTTTCCAATAGGCGAAGAATGACGGGAAATAGCCGTTTACTTCGGGCACAATCCAGTCGCGGGGCTCCTGGGTGCCGTGGTAGCCAGTATTGAAGGGATGCTCTTTGTAGTGAATGTTGCAGAGATTGTATTGTGAAACCAACTCCTTAAACGAGCCCACAAAAACCTGCATGCCGGGGATGTTCTGGGCCAGTGCAAGCACAAATTCAATACACTGCGGACTAACAGGATATTGGGCAAAAAAATCGGGCTCGAGCAGCAAAATGCGTTCGCCACGCTCCTCTTTATGCCAAAGCGGATCGATGTTGTGGTAGTTGTATATGAAGACGGGCAGCGATGCATCTACAGAGATTGGCGTTGCTTCCGGCAGTTGAGTTTGCATATTTAGAGATTCGGTTTGCAACAACGCTTCGGGCACGGGCATTTGGGCCAGGTTTTCGTAGGTTTTATCGAGAAAAGTGCCGGTTTGTGCGGTGCCGGTGTAGCGGTTAATATTTTCCTGATTGGCGTAATATTTTTTGCTGCTGTTGGCTCCAACCACCCATTGCCAGCTGCAGGCGTTGCTGGCCCAGTCGCCATCGAGCAGGTGGTAATACATCCAACGGGCGGGTTGCAGCCAGTGCGCTTGGCCAACATTGCAAACCAATGCCGCTGTGTACATGCGGCAATGGTTGTGCATGTAGCCGGTTTGGTAAAGCTCCCTTATGGCCGCATCAATGCCTTGTATGCCTGTAGTTGGGCTTAGCACGGTTGATGGTATTTCTCTGTGGCGAACGGGTTGCTGCGGCTGACGAATGTCCTCGTTCAGGTTTTTGTGCTGCCCCACCCGCTGAAAGTAATCGCGCCAGCAAAGTTCTTTTACTAACGATTCTATCTGCGGCAGTTTATAACCGCGCTGCATTATGCTTTCCAAAACCTGGCGGGTGCTGATAACCCCACGGGAGATGAAGGGCGACAGCCGGGTTACGGCACCATTGATGTAATTCCGCGATTTTCCGTAAGCAATGGGATCTATGGTTGCAATTTTCCGTAATAACGCATTGTAGTTTGTTGTAAACGGGCTTTGCATTAGCGCTTGCTGATTTTGTTGTTGGAAATGCTTTTCTGCCGGCTGCATTTGAACCGTGTGATATAGGGATTGCGCTTTTGCGCATGCTTTTGACTTACGACTGTATTTACCCGTTTGCGCCACAAATTAAAACTGCTGCGTTTGAGTTCCCTGCGCATGAGGGCAATGACACCGGATTCCGGAAGGCCAAATTGTGCTTCAATAGCTTCGAAAGGCGTGCGGTCTTCCCAGGCCATTTCGATTACCCTGTCCAGCTCTGCTTCAGTTAATTGTTTACGAATTTGTTTCATTTGCCAACATCCGTTTGCAGGGAACCTCAACCCCTCTCCTGACTAAGGGTAGGGGAAAAAGGTTACACAGTCATTTGGGGTGAGGGAGATATGCATTTAAATGTCCCTTTCCCAAATGTTTTTTCGTTTCCATTTTACGCTTACTGCCGATCCCTGCGCAAGGATAACAGACGAAGGCATGTCATTGTTCAGAAAGGCAAAATCGGGGCCGTACATGGCTTTAAAATCGCATTGGATGCGGTATTCGTTTACGGTGTGAATGAGCCAGCGCGGGTGCTGCACTTCATACTCCTGCGTATGGTTTGGGCTGATGCGGGTATAGCCATAATAATGTTCAAAAATGAACTCTTCGTGGCTGCCGGGCAGCATTTCTTCGGATTGGGTTGCTGCAATTACGTTTATTTGGTTCCATCTGCCGTTTACTTTCCATTCATACTGAATGTGTTTATCCGATTCTTGCTCTGATATGCTATGCCTTGTGGGAACAGCCGTGTAATGCTCTTTATACAATTTATTGGCCAGCCAAGCCACGGGTTTATAAGGCACGGTTTCGTTCACAAAAACCACACCCCTGCGGGTTTCACCATCCTTTGTTCGCTTTACATAGAAGCGCAGGTTAATTTCTTCAAACGAGCCCATGAAAGGAATAGGAACGCCAAACAGACGGGTATTTTTAAACATAAATCCAACCAGGCTGACGAATGCTTCACCATCGAATAAATCTAACTCAACGCCGGCAGGCAGATAGGGTTTCAGCACCTCAGACGGCAGCGCATAATTGGCCATGATAAGATTATCCCAGCGTGCGGTGAGGAAGGTATTGGGCATTGCTAAAAAAATTAATTCTCTACGGTCAACGATTCCAATTTAGCATTGTTGGCAAATTGGCTTTCATACTTGTTATAAATAATCAGCAATAAAAGACCAAACACAATGGCAGCAACTATAAGCAGGGTATTTAATAAACCCTCAACAGAGAAAGATAACCTGATGAGAATGGTTGAAATAATGAAACCGGAATTTCTTATAATCTTATGAAATTCATCTGTATGAAAGAAAGAAAAAAGCAATAGTATAACATCAACAACAATCAGAATGGTAAAAAATTGTTCAAAGAAAACATTATTAATATTCCTAAATGCTACCATCCCACCGCCCTCATGAGCACCTAATGTTATCCATAGCCAGTTAATCAATGTGTAAACAGATACAACAAAAATCAGTGGTATTAACAAAGATGCAATTGATTTTTTAATTTTAATAAATCTCAACAACCCATCAGATTCAGCCGCAGACAATATTTTGGTGCTGTATCGTCTTGAGCCTTCTTTTCGAAATAAATATATTAAAAAAAATAAAACAAGTGCAGCTATTATATCATAGGTAAATTGCAAATCATACTTTATTTTAAACCAATCCTGGGTGATAGATAGGGATGAAAAATCCTTGAACAATCTTCTAATAATTATGAGTACAATAATCTCATATTGCTTGCTAATGTAAGTAGTAAACGACTTGGGCAAATAGAATATTAACAAATAGACCTCATAAATAAGTATAAAAGAGAATGGGGTATAAATAGCTGCTATTGGACTGGATAGCAATTCATTACCCAAGCCGGAATGTAAAATTCCAAAATCTGTGAGAAAAATTAATGTAAGGTGAGTTATAAAGCTAAAAATGGCAACATTAAGGATGATTTTTTCGCTTTTTTTTCTGCTTACTTCTGAAAGCAAATAACTAGAAAGTCTACCAATAGCATCAATGCTTGCCATAAATCCATAACAAACAATAGGATAAAATGTTTGGTTTACAGTAACTTACAAATACAAAACGATTCAATCCAAATCCTGTCCCCAGTTAGCCAACTCTTCCTCACTCCATAATCCAGGGAAGAAAATGCGCTTCTGGTATTTGGGATGCATGTATTTCTGCCAGTCGCTGCCACCGGTGGCTTCGGCATTACCTAGATATTTTCGGGCAGCGTTTAAATGTGCCATCACCCAGGTTACATTCACCGTGTAATCATAATGCCGCATGGCTTTTACCAGTGTTTCATTACTACGTTCGGCTTCAGGTAAGAATTTGTGAATGTGCCAAAGATTACTGGAACGATTCTTATCAATAAACTTGAGAAATTCGGCCTTGTATTTTTTCTCAAAATTGCTCAGCAAAGCGTTTTTTTGTCCGGTGTGATAATCTTTACCAGCGGCCTGCCAGTACAAATGCTCAAAGGCATTTTTGGTGTTTGAGGCATCAAAACCTTCTCTGTAGCGTCCATCCACCAAATTGACAACATCCGTGCTGGCAAATTCAATCAGACGGTACTGTGCACTCTGAAATCCGCTAGCGGGCGTGAGCGTATCACGGAATTTCATGTACTGCTCTTTTTCCATGCCATCTCCCATAATGCTGAAGGATTGCGAAAGCATATCGAAATAGCGGCTAATTCTATCAAGATGAACCGCAAATTTTGCGGTGGTCAAACCGGGTTCCTGCACTTGTCCTATTTCCCACAGCACCATTTTAAATAACAGTTCATTGATCTGGTGGTACAATATAAACACCATTTCATCGGGTAGATTTGTGCGTTTTATCTGTAATCCAAGCAAGGCTTCTACCTGAATATAATCCCAATAGGTTATAGGCTCGGCGTGCAACAACCCACTCAAATGTAAATCAGGGTTTTGCCCAACGGACTGGTATTTTTTATCAATGGCTTTGAGCAGCTCTTCCCGGGTCATGGCTGTTGGTTTAGGAATATTTTAGGCAATCCAATTTCGGCTGTATTGTAAAACATTAAATCGTGAATTTTCGGCCTCTATGTGGAACCACCAGCGGGTTCTGTCCTTACTTACTGCATACTGTAAAATCTTTTCTTCGGCAAAAAGGCGCTGTACCAAATGCATGTGCTCAGGAATAAGCCACATAAAAGCTGACGTGTGTTCAGGAATGTCGCTCTTTACTATAAATACTGCCATTTACTATGCCCTTAACGTAAACTGCTGCAAAATATCCGAAACTTTGCTTTGTCCGGCTAGTTTGCCTGCAAAATTTTTATTTTCATTTACCAAATAGCTATTGAGTTCTTGTTTTTCCTCGTCTGAAAGAACATCCAGATTATCCAGGACTTGCTGGGCTATAATGTATTGAGGACCCATGCGGCCATCGTCTATTTTGATGCAAATGCCGAATCCTTTTTGTGGAATGGCCATACCGTAAACCCCGTCTGCACCGGTTTTCCCTATCACCTTCCCTTTTGCCACACGCATTAAATCCGTGCAGTAGCGTTTGCTGCCTGCCACCATTTCAGGGTAGGTGGTAACAGCTTCGCGGATGAGCGTACAGGCCCGGGTGATGTTTTCATCGCCAAACTTCTCCGGGAAGAGCAGATTTTTGTACGCTATCGCCTGATTCACAACAGGCATAGCAAAGATAGGTGCAGAGCAGCCATCAAGTGCTGTGATGAGTTCAGACTCGTCAATTTCATGGAAAAGCGCCGTTATGCGTTTAATTGCTTTGTGCAAAGGGTGTTCGGTTGATAAATAATCTTCGGTTGACGCATTATAGAACTTACACCAGGCCAGAAACCCGCTGTGCTTACCGCTGCAGTTGTTGTGAATGGCACTGGGTTCCTGATTGGTTTTTATCAAAGTCACAAAATCCTTTTTGTGTGTGGGTTGTTGGGCTCCGCAACCCAGAAATGCCTCTCCCAGCCCGATTTTGGCCAGAATTCCCCTCGCCGTTTCTACATGCATGGCTTCACCATTATGGCTGCCGCACATTAGGGCAAGTTCTTTCAGGGTAAACCCAAAATACTCAAAGGCACCAGATGTAATCAATGGAATATGCTGAAACAACTTAAGTGCGGAACGCGGATAACAAACCTGTTGCACATCGCCCAAAGAAGTAACTATGTTGCCATCTTCACCTACTACGCAAACCACACCTCGGTGAAAGCTCTCCACGATGCCACCACGTGTATTATTCACTAAAACAGGATTGGTTTCCAAAATCACGATTTGCTTTGCTCTAACTGGTGCTGTGCCAGGAGATACAACACTGCCATGCGAACGGCCACACCGTTTTCAACTTGTTGTAAAATTATGCTATTGTTGCCATCGGCTACCTCGCTGCTGATCTCCACGCCCCTGTTGATGGGTCCGGGGTGCATGATTACAATCTCTTTATCCAGCTGATTCATTATGTTTTGGGTCAATCCAAATTGCATACTGTATTCTCTCAGGCTTGGGAAGTATTTAATATCCTGCCTTTCCAATTGTATGCGCAGCATATTGGCCACATCGCACCACTGCAAGGCATTTTGGAGGTTGTGTTCCACTTTCACGCCCAGCTCCGCTATGTGCCGTGGAATAAGGGTTTTTGGTCCGCACACCATCACATCGGCGCCCAGTTTTTGCAGGCAAAATATGTTGCTCAGCGCTACACGGCTGTGGAGAACATCGCCCACAATCACTACCTTCTTGCCATAAACAGAACCCAGTTTTTCGCGAATGGAATAGGCATCCAGCAAAGCCTGTGTGGGGTGTTCATGGGTTCCGTCACCGGCGTTTACGATTTGTACATTCACATGGCGGGCCAGAAACATGCAGGCTCCCGGAGCGGGATGCCGCATCACCAGCATATCCACCTTCATGCTGAGGATGTTGTTTACCGTATCGATAAGGGTTTCACCCTTTTTTACCGATGAAGTGGAACTGGAAAAGTTTACAATATCGGCACCGAGTCGTTTTTCGGCCAGTTCGAAGGAAACCCTTGTGCGGGTAGAGTTTTCGAAAAAAAGGTTGGCCACTGTAAAATCACGCAACGACGGGGTTTTCTTCACCGGGCTGTTTAGCAGTTGCTTAAAATGATCAGCCGTTTCAAAAATCTGCTGTATGCTTTCTTCCGAGAGCCCTTTGATTCTGAGGAGATGTTTGAGTGTTGCGGGCATCGATTATACTTTATTGGGCATAAGCCAGGTTTGATTTTGGTTGGGGTTCCATTCGACTTTCACATGTTCACCGGTGCTGCGGCTATCTACCACCACGCCGCTGTAATCAGCAGAAATAGGCAGTTCGCGATTGTAGCGCCTGTCTACCAGCACCATCAGCTCTACCCTGGAAGGCCTGCCGAAGTTGATAAGAGCATCAATGCCGGCTCGAACGCTGCGTCCCGTGAAGAGCACATCATCCACCAAAATAATATTCAGGTTTTCTGTATTGAAATCTATTTTACTGGGGCGTGGCATGTGAATTTCACCCCGGCGTATGTCATCGCGAAAGAAGGTGTTATCAAGTTCACCGTAGCTGGCCTTGTGGTCCGGTTTCAACTCGTTCATTTTCTGGATGAGAATTCTGGAAAGCTCCACACCACGAGGCTGCAGCCCAATGATGGCGCAGTTTTCAAGATTGCCGTGCTGCTCTGTCAACTGCAGTACAAACCTTCTTATGATGAGCTCGGTCTGTCGGTGGTTGATGAGGATTCTGGCTTCCATTAATTTTCTGACAGCGAAAGTATGATATTGAATTCTTCTTTGCTAAGTTTTATTACGGAAAGTCGGTTTTGTTTAATGAGCCCAATCTGTGACAACCGTCTGTCAGACTTTATTTGCGGCAACGTAACCGGTTTTTTAAGTTGGCTGTAGGGTTTTACATCCACAGCTACCCATTGGGTCTCGTCGGTGGTTGGGTCTTGGTAATGTTCTTTGATAACTTCTGCAATCCCCACCACTTCCTTACCCTCGTTGCTATGGTAAAAAAGGCATAAATCGCCCTTTTTCATGTCGCGGAGGTTATTTCTTGCCTGAAAATTACGAACACCATCCCAGAAAGTGGATTGGTCTTTTTTGAATTGTGACCAGCTATACTTGAAAGGTTCAGACTTTATAAGCCAGTGATTCACTGCGGCAAAGATACAGAATAACCTTAATATATCTAATATCGAAGTATAATTAGTGACAATTGAAAATATTTTTTGCTTTTTTTAGTCATGTTTCTTGACAAATCAGAAAATTGTTGTTAATTTAACCGCCCATGACTTGATACGTTTTTTAACAACATACATTGTTTGCGATTGTTGACATAGAAACCACCGGCGGAAACCCAATGTATGCGGGCATTACAGAAATATGCGCAATCATCACTGATGGAAATAAGGTAGTTCAGGTATATGAAACCCTGTTAAAGCCGGGTTACCCCATCCCCCGAAACATCACCGCACTTACAGGCATATCGCAAGCCATGACAGACAACGCTCCCGTCTTTGCAGAGATAGCGGCACAACTTCATCACCTGCTGCACGATAAAATTTTTGTAGCACATAATGTCAATTTTGATCTGGGTTTCATCCAGAATGAATTTTCAAAAGCCGGCTTTTCATTTCACCCTCCGAAACTGTGTACCGTTAAACTTTGCAGAAAGGCTTTTCCGGGCAGATGCAGTTACAGCCTTGGTAATATTTGCAGCGAACTGGGAATTGTGATTCAAAATCGCCACAGGGCCGGCGGTGATGCTTTTGCCACAGGTGAAATGTTCCATAAGTGCCTGAATCAGCTAGGGCATGCCGAGGTGCTAAAAATGGCAAAATCCACCCAAAGAAAAATCGCCGTACCGCCCGCACTCAATGAGGATGAAATCAACAACCTGCCAGACGCTGCAGGGGTTTACTTTTTTAAAGGCCAAAAAGGTGAAATTTTATACACGGGTAAAGCCAACAACATCCAGAAGCGAGTTCGACAGCATTTTGATGTAAAACGTGGCAAAACCGCATTACAACTGGAACGCATACACAAAATCGATTATCAGCTTTGTGGAAACGAGCTGTTGTCGCTACTCACCGAAGCCCATGTAATCCATACCCACTGGCCGGAATGGAATGTGAGCGGCAAACACGTGGGTAGCCGCTATGCTATTTACCGCTTCCCCACCCAAAGCGGATATTTGCGACTACAAACCGAGAAGTTTCGTAAAGGCAGTTTGTCGGGAATCCCTTTTCCAAGATTCAGAGATGCCAAGCAAACCCTGAGCAGAATGCTGCATGAACACGATATATGTCCGGTGCTTGCACGCAACTGCGGACAGTGCCACGTTCGGGGCTGCTATTGCGAAACACTGACCGAGGAATCGCTTGCTACACACAATAAACGTGTGGAAGAGGCTATAATGAGCCTGCAGGAACATAAGAACCGCATTCTGGTTAAAGGCGAAGGACGCAAGACCGGTGAAAAAGCCGTCATACTTATTGAAAACGGCGCCGTTGCCGGCTGGGGATTTACTGAAGAACACAGACCTGAAAAAGAGCTAGTTTCATGCATAGAGCCCAAACCTGACATTCCTGAAACACGTGCCATCATTGCAGGTTTCCTGCGTCAGGCAAAATCTGAAAATAAAAACCCCTACCAGATCATCTCCCTCAACTGAATTAAATGCAAATATTATGAATACCTATCTTAAAGAAAACATCAAACTGCTCAGAAAAAGACGCAAACGCAGCCAGGAAGAAGTGGCCAGATCACTAAGCATCACCCGGTCTGCCTACAATAGCTATGAAAACGGAGTAGCTGAACCCGGCATAAGTTTACTGCTAAAGTTGTCTGAGTTTTTTCAGATCAACCTGGATAAACTTGTTCGTATGGATTTATCTGCCTTGCCGGAAAGCCAGATCAGCCAGTTGGAGAAGGGCATAGACCTTGACTTGAATGGTACGCGGCTAAGGGTGCTGGCTACTACGGTGAATGAGGAAAATGAAGAAAATGTGGAACTGGTACCATTAAAAGCAAAAGCCGGCTACACTACAGGTTTTGCCGACCCCGAATTTATAAGGGTTCTACCTTCTTTCAATATGCCTTTCCTAAGCGCCAACCGTAAATACAGAGCTTTTCAGATCAATGGAGACAGTATGCCACCGGTAGTAGATGGTGCGCTGGTTACCGGAGAATATGTGCAGGACTGGAATACTATAAAAAACGGCAATCCATACATCATCGTTACCCAGGATGAAGGTATCGTTTTCAAGGTTGTTTACAACCACATCTATCAGGATGGATCACTTCTGCTTTGTAGCACCAATACAGCTTATGAACCCTATCCAGTCAAAATTTCAGAGGTGCTGGAAGTATGGAAATTCGTAAATTACATCAACCCGAAATTTATGGAGCCCAAAAGCCAGGATATGGACGATATCGGGCCGGCATTGCGCGTAATTCAGCGTGAAGTGGGCATGATTAAAGAGAAGGTAAAAAGTATTGAAGAAAAATTATAAGTCATGGGAAACAGAAAAAATGAACCCAAGTCTATTGCCGAATTGATAAAAATTGTTCTTTAGGAGCATGCTTTTAAGGGTTAAAAGTCCTACTGCGGTTTGAACGGAAATTGTTATCTTTGCCCTTCGAAATGGGTTAGACCACAACTATGAATTTCACCAAAGAAGAATACCTGCGGTGGTACAAAACCATGATGCTGGTGCGCAGATTTGAAGAAAAGGCCGCTCAGCTATATGGTCAGCAGAAAATAAAAGGATTTTGCCACCTGTACATTGGTCAGGAAGCCATTGTGGCAGGCATGGTAACCGGCACTACCAAAGACGATAAATTCATTACTGCTTACCGCGATCACGGGCACGCGCTGGCACTCGGTGTTCCAGCCAATGCCGTAATGGCCGAGCTGTATGGCAAAGTCACAGGCTGCAGCGGTGGTAGAGGCGGTAGCATGCATATGTTCAGCAAAGAGCACAATTTTGTTGGAGGACACGGTATTGTTGGCGGACAAATCCCACTGGGAGCCGGAATAGCCCTTGCTGAGCAATATAACGGAACCAGAAATGTTTGCCTGTGCTTCTTCGGTGATGGCGCTGCTAGACAGGGCGCACTGCATGAAACTTTTAACATGGCCATGCTTTGGAAATTGCCCGTAATTTTTATCTGCGAAAACAATGAATACGCTATGGGTACCAGCGTGGCACGCACAACCAATGTGCTGGAGATTTATAAAATTGGTGCCGCTTATGATATGCCCAGCTATCAGGTAAACGGCATGAAATGTGAAATGGTTCATGAAGCTATTTACGAGGCATCTGAAAAAGCACGTAACGGAGAAGGCCCCACATTCCTGGAAATTAAAACATACCGATACAGAGGCCACAGCATGAGTGACCCTGCCACCTACCGCAGCAAGGAAGAGGTTGCCGATTATAAAAAAATCGACCCCATTGAAACCACCAAAGCCAGCATTATAGAAAAAGGATACGCCACCGAAGCAGAATTGGATAAGATAGAAGCAGACATTATGACAGAGGTGGATGAATCTGTTACCTTCTCTGAGAATTCACCCTATCCTAATCCAGCCGGATTATTTCAACATGTATATGTGGAGGACGGTTATCCCTACATTACCGATTAACGACACTTGTCTTTCCATGTTTTTTGAGTAATTTCGCACCTTCATATCACAATGGCTATCGCATTTAACAGTATTTCAATAAAACAATTCTACGCCGTTAACAAAAAGGTAGTTACCTTGGCCGGAAGCACTATAGTCAGTGTTATAACCATTACATTGTTTTGGAGCCTGTACTGGCATCCACTCAGAGAATCCGAGGCCGCAGCCAAGCTTGCACCCCTGCATCACTATTTCGAAAAAGATTCTTTTTATGTGGTATTGAAAGGAATTAAAGGAAAAAAGATGATGACTGCACCCGAAATTGCCGATAGCTACTTTCTCACAGACAAAAGTAATGAAGCGGCTATGATGGCGGGCCTTGCCTACATGCAAACCGGAAAATTCGAAAAAGCCATTTCCTACCTTGAGCAAGCAGAACCCAAAGACCAGTTTTTGAGTGCAGGGATTTTAAGCGCTAGAGCACACTGCTACTCAGAACTTGGAAAACCCGATAAAGCCGCCGATTTGTATGCTGAAGCCGGTTCAAAATCAAGCAGTGAATTTTCTGCTCAATATTGGAAAAATGCCGGCATTCATTATGAAAAAGCTGAGTCATACAGTAAAGCGCTGGATTGTTACGAGAAAATTAAAAACGAGTACAGTTCTGCTGCAGAGGCTTCTGATATAGACAAGTATATCTCCAAAGTGAAGGCCCTGCAAGGCGACTTCAATCCCTAAGCCATCGTGGCAACTTCATCATTTTCTCAAAATCCGTTTCCCTACAACTTACAACCGGAAAATTTAAAAATCGGAGTTGTTGTTGCTGAGTGGAATAAGCACATTACAAGTAAATTATTGTCTGGCGCTACAGACACCCTCAAACAGAATGGACTCAGCCTTGATCAAATTGAAGTATTGCATGTACCGGGTTCGTTTGAATTGCCGCATGGTGCTCAAATGCTATTTGATAGCAACTGTGATGCTGTGATCTGCCTTGGTTGTGTTATCCAGGGTGATACACCCCACTTTGACTTTGTTTGTCAGGCAGCAGCAGATGGTATTCTTCAGGTAGGGCTGAGCGTTAAAAAGCCCTGCGTATTTGGTGTAATCACAACACTAACAGAACAACAGGCTGAGGCTCGGGCGGGTGGAGAGCTCGGAAACAAAGGCTCTGAAGCAGCCCTTACGGCTTGCTGTATGATTGCCGGCAGACAACACATGAATCCATAAATTTGATCATTAATAATCCTGTATAAACTTGGAACACCAACAAGAAAATGAACAGTTGGCCTTGAAAAAAGGGAACAACCAACCCGCGGAAAACTATGATGCACAATTAACTGTTGCTGAGCAATTGATTGACCATTCTGAAGAAGCACATGAAGACCATACGGATTACTCCGAATTGGATAAGACCGAAATACTAAAAAAAGCGGAAGAGCTCTTGTATAGCCCTGATGTGCGCAAAGCACAGGAAACACTTTACCGACTCAGCGATGCATTGGATGCTAAAATACTTGCCGAAAGACCTGAACAGATCAAATCCTGGATAGAGTCAGGAGAAGATGCGCGTGACTTCAAACCCGCTCCTGACGAATCAAAGCAGGTGTTTAACACTGTATTGCAGAAATTTAAAGAGCGTCGCGAAGAAGAACGCAAGCGTGCCGAGGAAGAGAAACTTGCCAATCTTAAGAAAAAGCAAGCTGTGCTTGAAGATATACGAGAACTTGCGGAATCTGAAGAACAGGCCAACAGCCTCAACAAAATGCGTGACCTGATAAAGATGTGGCGCGAAATAAGACAGGTACCCAAAGAGTTTCAGGACGATCTTTATACCCGTTACAAATTTTACGTTGACAAGTTTTACGATAATTTCTCCCTTTTTAATGAACTTAAGGAACTGGATCGTGAAAAGAATCTGGAGTATAAAATAGAGCTGATTAAAAAAACCGAAGCTCTGGGTGAAGAAAAAAACATCCGCAAAGCACTTATTACTTTAAACAAAATACATGAAGACTGGCGCAATGCGGGCCCTGTGAGAAAAGAAGTAAGTGAGGAACTTTGGCAGCGCTTCAAAAACGTGAGCGATTTAATTATTCGGCGCAATAAAGAACGTCAGGAAGAAATTGACCGCAAAAGACAGGAAAATCTAAATATCAAAATGCTTCTGGTGGAAAAATCAGAGGCTGCCATTGCGGTTTGGCCAATAGCAGGGAAAGAATGGGCTGCACTCGGCAAAGAACTGGATGCCCTGCTGGAAGATTGGGAAAAAACAGGTCCTGTGCCGACACAAAACAACCAAGAAATTTGGGATCGTTTTTCAGCTGCAAGACAACAGTTTTTCGCAGCACGCAGAGAATTCTTTAAAAATATCAATGCTGGACGGGAAGATAATTTGAAACGCAAGATTGAAATTTGTGAAAAGGCCGAAGCACTTATGAACAATGAGCAGTTTCAAGATAGTACAGAAAAACTTAACGAGCTACAGGAGCAATGGAAGAAAACCGGGCCTGTACCGAAAGCTAAAAACGATGAGGTATGGAAACGTTTCCATGCCGCTCTTGATCATTTCTACGCCAGAAAAAATGCATGGATGAAGCAGCGTCGTGAAGACGACAAGATTGCCATTGCCGTTAAGAAAGCAATCATTACCGATATGAAAAAAATGCTGGAAATGGAAAATGCCGATAATGTTTTCCCGAAACTCAAGGAGTGTCAGCAGCGATGGGCCGGCAGTGGCTTTGTAAGTGGAAAGGCTTATTTCAATCTGCAAAAGGAATACCGCGAGATTGGCGATGTTTTGTTTGCCAAATTCAAACGAAACAGCGACAACATGAAACAGCAGATTATGAAAGAGCACTATGCAGGTTTGTCAGGACGCTCTGATGGGAAATACCAGCTTCAAACCGAAGAGCGCAAGGTAAAAGACCGTATCAAAAAGGCACAGGGAGAACTGGCTACACTCGAAAACAACAAAAGTTTCTTCGCCCTGAGCAAAAATGCCGAGGCTGTCCTTAAGCAGTTCGACAGCAACATTCAAAAACTACAGGAACAAATTGCACGTTTAGAGAAAGAACTTAGCGTTATCCGCAATACCAAACCCGGTAATGCTCAATGAACTGTACAGAACGATTGATTACCTCGAATACCTCCTTGTATCAGACTCAAGGCATGGTACACACTCCCCTTCTGTTTACCGACTGCTCGAAGATGTTATTTATCAAAAAAACCAGAACCCTGTATGGGATGGGATTGAGCAAATCCGTAAAGAAATGCTTCAGTCAAAAGCCCGGATAGAAATTCTGGATCTGGGAAGTGGCAAACGCAGCGGGTTGCGCAAACTAAGTGAGATAACACACAGAACCGCCAAGGGTGCCAAATACGGACGCTTGCTGCACCGCCTCATTTCAGCATTTCAACCCCAAAACTGCATAGAACTCGGTACAGGAACAGGTATAACAGCTTTGTATCAGGCAACTGCATTCACACAAAACCAGATATTGCATACCATTGAAGGGGCTCCTTCTTTATGTGAAATAGCATCCTACAATGCACAGCGGCTTGGCATTGCTGCTAACATCGAATTTCATGAAGGAGATTTTGCCAACAAATTGCCGGAGCTATTGCAAAAATTGCAACAAGTGGATTATGCATACGTTGACGGAAATCATACGTATGAAGCTACAACCCAATATTTCATAAAGCTCCTGCCCCATCTGCACACCAAAAGTATCCTTGTCCTTGACGATATTTACTGGAATGAAGAAATGAGAAATGCCTGGACCTTTATTAAAAATCATACATCTGTTACCATCACCATCGATATATTTGCATCCGGGCTGGTGTTTTTTCGTCCTGAACAAGCCAAAGAGCATTTTAAAATCAGATATTGAGCTTACAATCTCAACATAGCATCCGGGTACGATATGCAGAATGCGAACGCATGGGTTTTTTGCATCACAGTGCTTATGTGCTTTACTTTGAGGAAGCAGCCATGCGCAACATAGGCTTAAACTACAAGGAAATGGAGGACGCAGGAATTATTATGCCGGTGCATGCCTTTAATATCGAATTTAAAAAGCAGGCAGATATGACGATTTGCTGAAAATCATTCTCAAAGTGACTGAAAAACCTTCGCTACGTTGTTATTTTGAATACCATACCTACAACCAGGACGATGAACAACTGAATTCAGGATTTACGGAATTGTTCTTTGTGAAAAAAGATAATCTTAGGCCCACTACGCTAACTGTTTTCTTCGCCGGCATAATCGCTAAAGATTTTGAACCATGAGCCGATTTTATCGAAACTATACCAGAGAGGAGCAAACTGAAGATGACTATCAGGAAAACCAGGTAGTAGAGTCAGACGGCAAGATTAACCGCTGGCTAAAGAATAAAACTATCAGGGGTTTTGATGGACATAATCTGTATGATGTTGGGAAATACTTTCTAAACAGCTTGTTTAAGGAAGAGCTTAACCTGCGCGCTTCCAGCCTCAGTTTTAACTTTTTCCTATCCCTTTTCCCTACACTGATATTTATTCTCACACTCATAGCTGCTATACCAATTAAAGGTGTTAAATCAAGGCTGATAAGTGAATTGCGGTTATTGTTACCCGAAAGCACTTGGCAAGAGATATCATCTACCATTTATGAGCTGCTCAACAACCAAAACAGTGGGTTGTTGTCATTGGGTTTCATCATGGCTCTCTATTTCTCCAGCAATGCTTTTCACTCGCTCATAAACAGCTTTAACCGCAGGTTGCCTGAAAAAGTAAAACGCAACTGGCTGCAAAACCGCATTCAGGCAGTGGGTCTGACATTGCTCTTAGGCACTGTGGTGATAGTAGCCCTCATTTTTCTAACATGGATGTTTCAGCTGGGTGGTTACATGCAAAAACACCACTGGTTTGGTCTGTCGCTGTGGCTGTTCATTATCTCACTCATAGAATACACATTGCTGGCTTGTTTGATATTTACTGCTATCAGCAGCTTTTATCATTTTGGACCTGCCCACAAACACAAATGGCATTTTATTTCACCGGGCAGTGTATTTGCGGGAACCCTAAGTATACTAAGCACCTATTTTTTCAGTTTATATGTAAACAATTTTGACGCCTACAATAAAATTTACGGTTCTATCGGTGCCATTATTGCCCTTATGGTGCTGATCTATATCAACTGTCTGGCGGTTATTGTGGGTTTTGAACTGAATACAAGCATTGATAAAGCACGAATTAACAAAAAAAGAATGCAACCGGAAGATGTTTCTATTTAATGAATATCTTCTCTACAGCACCCGCTCCCAGCTCGTTATTGATAGCTTCCAGTAACATAAAACGGCGATAAAACATCTCGTTTTTTAACGGGGTATTATCAAAAGTAACGTACAGGGTTTTATTGATCAGCTTTATTTCGGATGTGTGTTTTGCTATCAGCGGACCGGTAATTTTTCCCCATGCACCTACCAGTTTTACTTCTGTAATTTTCTGTGTCAGCCTGTATTTTTTGAACATAGCCTCAATTACTGACGATATATTATTTTCTTTCTTATCCACGGGCCAGTTTACTTTTTTTGTATCCGTACGCAAAATAAACCAGTAGGCCTATTCCAAACCAAACAAAAAACCAAAACCAGTTATTAGCAGACATTCCGGTTAACAGATAACAACATGTTGCCAGACCCAGTATTGGTATAAGATTCCAGTTTTGAAGAACACTCAACATCCCCAACACTGTCATACCTGTCCAGTAAATGAGTGCTTCAGGCGGTTCAAACTGCTTGTGAAAGTAATCAGGTGAAAATGTAAATACCAGCAATTGCAGCAGCACCATAACCATCGGAAAATAAACAGGCGAGACAAAAGGCAAATGAAAAGCGTCCCCTAGCTTCTCTTTTTTGGGCAATAACAACACGCCGCCACAAACCAGTACAAAAGCAAATAAAGTGCCTATACTGGTAAAATCCAGTACAAATTTCTCGTCGGTGAAAAGAATGGGGATGCCCACCACCAGGCCAGTAATTACTGTGCTGAATGCAGGGGTTTTGTATTTGGGATGTATATCTGAGAATTTTTTTGGAAGCAACCCATCGCGGCTCATACTCATCCATATTCTTGGCTGTCCCATTTGAAAAACCAGCAACACACTGGCCATTGCAACAACCGCACTGATACTGACGAGATATTCCAACCATACTATACCCTTGAACTTCAGAACCGAGGCCAGCGGATCATCCACACCCAGCATTTTATAGGGCATCATCCCGGTAAGGACGAGAGAGATAAGTATGTATAAAACCGTACAAACGAGAAGGGAATAAAACATCCCTCTGGGCAAATTTCGCTGAGGAACTTTGGTTTCTTCAGCCATGGTGCTGACCGCATCAAAGCCGATGAATGTAAAAAAGACTGCTGAAACACCCGCCATTACACCGCCAAAACCTTCAGGCATAAAAGGTTTTAAATTTACCGAATCAATATGAAAAAAACCTACACCAATTACCAGAACGATTACAATTAATTTTATTGCAACCATAATATTGGAAGCATTGCGACTCTCTCTAACACCGGTAAAGACCAGCCAGGTTATGAGTAGGTTGATGAGTAAGGCAGGAAGATCCAGAATAATACGCAACCCGAAAAAAACCGGTGCATTATTCCAGGCAAGCAAGTCTCGTGACAGTAAATCCGGGGAGGTCAGTTTTGCAGCAGCCGAACATGATGTATAATCTGTGGTTATCCATGCAGGCATTTGAACCCCGAGATTTTCCATCAGGTGCACAAAATATCCCGACCAGCTGAATGCGACGTAAATATTGCCTATGCTGTATTCCATCAGCAACGCCCAGCCGATAATCCACGCGAAAAGTTCACCAAACGAGGCGTAGGCATAAGTGTAGGCGCTGCCCGCAACAGGAATGCGTGAGGAAAACTCTGCATAACACATAGCGGAAAAGCCGCAGGCAATGGCACATAAAATAAATAAAAAGATAACACCCGGTCCGCCCGATGCGCAGGCTTGCCCTACAGAACTGAAAATACCGCCACCAATAATAGCCGCAATACCCAGCATGGTAAGATCCCTTACCCCAAGTACGCGTTGTAGCACATGCCCTTCTTCCTGTGAAAAATCACGTTTGGTGCGCCTGATATTATGCCAGAATTGCTGTAACATCCTCTACCGCGATATTACCTCTAAAAATCGGGTATTCGTATTATGAAAAATGATTTTTTGTGTGTAAGTTTGTGCTAAGGTGCGTAATTTTTTTGCATGGTCTTTTGCTTTTCTGATGCTGATAAGCAGCGGCAGTATGCAGCTCGCACTGCACAGTTGCCCCGGTAGTGGCATCTTTGTTTTTTCCGATTGCGGTATGCATGAGTCGGATGAATACGATGATATTCCGGAATGTTGCAAAAAGAAATTTTCCGCTAAAACAAAAAAACAGAATTGTGATAATTGCGAGGAGTATTTTATCTTCAGCATAACCCCGAAATTTGGCAGTATTGCTATCGCTGATACCTGCGAACCGCCTGTTTTTACCATTTCAAACAATTCTATCAATGTAAATACCACAGCCACACAACCGGGATTTACACATCATATTAAAACACAACTTCCGCCCAAACTGCTCGATTTTCAGGCGCTGCACTGCTCCCTGCAGATTTAATAATTCATTCTTTTCCCGGTTTTTCCCGCCTAGCGGGATTGAAAATGTATTTACCACAAAACCTAAAGAATGAAAAACATGAAAAATCTCATTATCATTACCGTAGCTGCCATGGCAATTTCCTTTGGCAAGCCACCCAAATATAAAACCATTTCCTTCACAGTGGAAGGAAGATGCTCTATGTGCAAAGACCGCATACAACAAGCACTGGATAAACCCGGCATTCGCAAAGCCATCTACAACCTGGATGAAAAAACACTGACTGTTGCCTATAATCCCAAAAAACTGGAAGAAATTCAGTTGCATAACCTTGTAGCCATTGCCGGACACGATACCGAACTGGTGAAAGCCAGTAATGCGGCCTATATGGCTCTCCCGGATTGCTGTCGCTACAGAGAGGGAGCCAAATGCGACGACTGATCGGATTATTTCTGTTGGTTATCGCTTCACATATCCACGCCCAAACAGATACAACCCTCCCCGGAAATGAGGTTGAAATTACGGGAGATCGAAAAGGTGTAATAAGTGGTAAAGGCATACAGAAATCGGAGATTCTTACGGAAACCGAATTTAAAAAAGCGGCTTGCTGCACCCTAAGTGAAAGTTTTGAAACCACAAATACACTGGAGGTTAGCAATGCAGACGGGGTAAGTGGAATCAGGCAGATTGAAATGCTTGGGCTGGCCGGCAAATATGTACACATGAGTCAGCTAAACATGCCGGCGGTACGGGGATTATCCATACTTACCGGACTAAACCATATTCCAGGCCCCATGGTTTCTGCAGTTCACCTATCCAAAGGCACAGGCAGCGTCACCGAAGGTTTTGAAGGACTGACCGGTGGAATAAACTACGCGCTCAAGCAGGAACCTACAGAACCCCGTCTGTTTCTGAACGCCTACCTCAACAATCAGTGGCGGGGCGAAGTAAACCTGATAACTAAGCAACGCATAAACCACAGAACATTCAGCCATTCATACATCCATTATGGTGGTCAGTGGAAAACAATGGATTTTGGCAGTGACGGATTTACCGATATGCCCCTATCCAACCGCATTTTCCTTGGTAATCAGATTTCGCGGTACAACGATAAAAATGAATGGGTTTTGGGATTTACATACGTAAATAACGAAAGACGCGGTGGCGATTTACATCACTTTATGCATAAGCAACCGGTAAATAACGTCTTCCATTTCAACATGAAAGAAAAAAAAACCGATGTGTGGGGTAAATTTGGTGTTTTCCTGAATAAAGAAGCAACCAGAAGTATCGGGCAAATTCTTCACCTAAAACATGAGCAAACCCATTCTTTACTGAACAAGCTGAGAAACAGGCATTATGAAGGTGAGCAGTTCAGTCTCTTTTACAGTGCCATCTATGCCACACCCAACAAAAAACCCATCAGCACCAGAAGCGGTGTAAGCGTCATGATTGACAATGTTAACGAAACGCTGTCTGATTCTGGAGCTTTACTGTTTAATCCCGCCAGAAAAGAACAGAATTTCGGTTCCTTCTCCGAATGGGTTTTCAAATCGGGTGAAAGTAGCATTGTACTTGGTATCAGATCTGATTACAACAATCTTTTTGGCTGGCTGATAACACCCAGAATTCACGCCAAATGGGAAATAGATGAAAAGGGTAAGATGATGCATTTTCAATCCGGTCGTGGCGTGCGAACCCCATGGGTGCTGGCGGAAAATTTACCTTTGTTCATCAGCAACCGCATCATCGATGTCAAAGATTACAGCGATGGCGGGGCATACGGACAACGGCGTGAAGATGCCATCAACACGGGTGTAAGCCTTACTCTGCCGTTCAGGATGTTTGGCTATCCTGCCAAATTCATTACCGATGCCTTTCATACCCGTTTCCTCCACCTGATTGGCACAGATCGTGATCAGCGACCGGACCTGATTTTGATTGGAAAAATTGACCAAAGCCGCTACAATGCCATACAAACAGACTTGCATCTGCAGCCACATCGCCGAATTGAAATGCGCATGAGCTATCGTTTTATCGAAAACTTGCTTTGGCTGGGTGGTAGCATGCGTCAGCAGCCGCTGTTATCAAAACACCGATTTGTAGGTATTATAAGTCTGAAGAACCGGAAGAAATGGTTCATGGATGCTATAGTTCAGTGGAACAGCCCAAAAAGATTGCCAGAAACCTCAAGCCTGCCCGAAAAGAATCAAATGCCAACCTGGAGCCCGGCCTACAGTATTGTGAATCTTCAAATCAGAAAAGATATTGGCAAAAAATGGGAGTGGTATGTCGGTGGCGAAAATTTGTTGAACGTTGTTCAGAGAAACCCGGTGCTTTCAGCTGAAAATCCAAATCAACCCTGGTTTGACGCTGCCTACGCATGGGGCCCCTTGAATGGGATATTTGCCTACACGGGTTTTCGGTTGAAAATCAAATAAACCGGTTTACCCAAGATTTCTGAGTATCTTATTGCTTTGAGGAATTTTGTCGTGTACGTAATAATCAATCCAATTGCGAACCAGTTCAGGAAGAAACTCTTCCACCAAAACCCTCAAACGTTCTTTATTGTTATCTGACATGGGGCTTGAGCCCTGCACATTCATTATTTCGGTCTTCTCAAAAAGGCCATTCCTGAATATAATTCTGGCCATAGCCACGTCATCGCCAGTGGTGGCATAGAATTGATTGGGGGTTTTATCTGAAGGAAATATAGAAACTTCAATACCTCTGTATTCCAGCAACGAAATTCGCGAT
The DNA here is from genome assembly GCA_016868535.1 of Bacteroidota bacterium. Taxonomy (GTDB): domain Bacteria; phylum Bacteroidota; class Bacteroidia; order NS11-12g; family UBA955; genus RGEC01. The sequence goes on from VGGQ01000001.1 coordinate 22,885, forward strand.
GTTTTAACAATAGTTGCCGTCGTAACCATGTTTTTGTCTGAAAATAAATACTGTATCAAAGATAATTATTTTTTAAACAGAACTGGAATTGCGGCTGAAATTTCCTGGTATAATTGCTGCCATTCATGATTGTTTTTCAGCATATCTGCCTGCATTTGCATGCTGTTTAAATCTTCTCGGATGGCAGGCCCTGTCTGGGCTTCCTTTGCCTGCACATGGTTTAATTTCTCTACAGTTTGCCGGATAATGGGCAATAACAATTTAAAATCAAGCCCGCGGGAAGCCAGAACATCGCCGGCAAAGGCAAACATGGCATTGCTGAAATTATTGGCAATAACCGCCGCCAGATGGGCTGTCTGCCGCTCACGCAGACCCGAATACAGCATTTTTGCACCAACCACTTCAAAAATCTGAGATAAATCCTTTAACAGTTCAGGGTCTCTGGCTTCGATAAACACAGGAACATCTTTCCATACCGATGGAACCTGCGCAGAAAACGTTTGCATGGGCCAGCAAACCGCGTCACAGGCCGAGAATATGGGTTGCATGCCACTACAGTGCACCACCACCGAAAAACGCTGTTTCAGCGCTGTCGCAGCCGTCTCAATAAAACGATCCGGAACACACAGAAAAATACCCGCATCGGCATCGGAATGTGTTTGAAAATCTAATACAGGTGCAACATCAACAAAAGAGGGATTGCGGCTCAGCCAACCCCCGAATTCAATATTATTGGATTGCTGAAGAAGTTCACCCATTGACCTTCCCAGATTTCCGGTGCCTGCGATATACCAATTAGGCAGCTGCATATTGTTTAACCCGATGAAAAACCGCCATGGCAAATCCGATTAACATAATTATGGTTCCGGCCCAAACAAGGTTTATCCATGGAAATTCAATCGCTTTGATAACAATGTAATTTTTCTGGGGACTTCTTTCACCAGTCTTAATCAAAAAGCGGACTTTATCGGCAGTTTGACCGGGTTCAGGCACTTCAATATTTACTATATCTGCAAGCACCCCAAGTTCTGAACTGACTGCGGGAACCGAAGAAAAATCGTTTTGAGACGTATTCACAACAAACTTCGGAAACAACATCGCCGAATCCTTCAGGCGAATGGCTGTAATACCCAACTGTACTCCTGCCCCTTCTTCACTGCTGAAGCGGCCAATACTATCAATGCGCAATTTTACTTTACCGGATGCAGTAAGAATAGTTTCACCTGGCGCCGCGACGGTTTCCTGAAAATCACTGAACGGCTCTTTCTTTTCCAAGCTGCTCTCATAATTTACATGCGTAAAAATATCGCGGTTGATAAAATGGCGTGTGCTGGGCTCTGCTAACAGTCCCATTTTGGGATTATTCTGGATTTTGGGATACAGTGTAAATGAGTCTGCTATCGTTCCGTCTTTATTCAACCGGGCAAAAAACACCCTGAAATATTTGTCGATGGTATCATTGCCTTTTCCCTGAATGACATCCTGGTAAGATGCCGTGAATTCTCCAAGCTGAATAGGCCGCTTCTGATACAGTATCACATTCTCACGGTTAAACTTAACCGCTTTTTCATCCACTCCTCCATCTTTATTAAGCTCGGAGGCAAAACGTATACCTTCGGTAGATGACAATACTTTTTGGTTTACGGAAGAAACCAATACACCCACCAACAGAATTCCAAAGCCTGCATGCGCAACACCTCCACCCCAAGCAAGCCACACAAGCTTCTGCTGTTGACGCAGGTACATTACATTGGCAACAAACAACATAACACCAACCAGCAAAAATAGCATGTATTTGGGCTGGCTGATGCCAAAATTCAGATTAACAACACCTGAAACTACCAAACTGATACCCAGCACCCAAAGCAGCTGCTTCCCCAGCACTTTTGCATCCGTATCGCGCCAGCGAAAATACTGACCAACAGCCATGAGCAACATGACGGGCATAGCCATCCAGAGCTGAAAAGCATTGTATTCCTCGGGTTTGGGTGGTGCTTTGCTGAAACCAAACAGTTTGTTGAATACAGGAATTGATGTAGCTGAAAACACCTGCACCAATGATAAAATCAGAAACATAGCACCAATAAACATCCAAAGTTCGCGGCTTAGCCAGCGTTCATCATCCTGTACAGTTTTTGTTCTTGCATACAATTGATAAATAAACCATGAAAAAACGCCAGTAAAAACAAATACACCGGTCCATTTCGTGATTTGGGTAAGTTGCTCCTGATCCTTTTTCCCACCATACAAGGTCAGCAGACTGAAGACCAGCACCAGTGCTACAAAACCCAGTATCACCGACCAGCGCAATTTTGCATTTTGCAGGGCAGACAACACACTTAGCATCATCAGTGACAACAGCAAAATCAGCAATTGTCCACTTAATCCCAGGTCGGTGAATGAATGCACACTGGCTTCGCCCAAAATACCGCTGCGGGTGAGGAAGGTGGCATACAAAACCAGCCAGAAACTGAGATGAACCAGCAAATGTGCGGTAAACAAATAACGGCCAGTATTTTTAGCAATCAGCAGCATGTGCGACGCTGAGGCCATTATCAGCCAGGGCATTAAACTGGCGTTCTCTACCGGATCCCAGGCCCAATAGCCACCGAATGAAAGACTTTCATAAGCCCAGAAACCACCCATGATAATGCCGGCACCCAGAATACCCACACAAACCAGGCCCCATGTGATAGCAGGAGTAATCCATCCACGATCGTTGTTTTTCCATAAACCGGCGATGCTGTATGCAAATGGCACCATGGCTGTAGCAAAACCCAAAAACAATGTAGGCGGATGTATTACCATCCAGTAGTTTTGCAACAATTGATTGAGTCCGTTGCCGTCTTTAAAGATTTGCAAGTAATTAGCAGGACCTCCGATTGTTCCCATGACAGGAATTTGCAAAAAATCTGGCCTTTGTTCTCGCAGCAAATCAAACGGACTGCTTCCAATGTGTACAGACCAGTCTGCTGCACCCTGCCCCAACCCCAGCAGCATAGTACTCAGCCCCAGTTGCACAAAAGAGATTACTGCCATTACAGGACTCTCCCATTGTCCGGCTTTACGGAGCAAAATCAATCCAAGAACTGCATTCCAGAACATCCAAAGCAGAAAACTCCCTTCCTGACCTTCCCAGAAACAGGAAATCATATAATATACAGGCAGAGCATTGTTGCTGTGGCGCCAGGCATAATAATATTCGTAACGGTGTTTAAAAATTATCCAGAAAAGAATCGTAAAAATGGCCAGCACAGAAAATGCCTGCACATAGAACATTCTGCGTGCCCAAAGCTTGTCTACAACTTCCTCTTTATTGGCTGACCGAAAATAGAAACAGGCCGAACCCAAAGAAGCTACCGTGCAAAGCACAATGAAAAATTGCCCCAGATTTCCAGGCCACAGCATTTCACCATTAAACTGTATATTTTCCAAGCCTTAGCGGTTGTTTACGGGTTCGTCCTCATACTTGCTCGGACACTTACTGAGTATTGAATTGGCCCTGAAATAATCTTTCTCCTGAAAGCCTATCAGCACGAGTTTCTGGCTTCGTTCCAGATCCTGTGGTTTTGGTTTGCCGAATATTACTTTCATTTCCTTACCAAGGCTGTCTATGGCCCAGAATTCAAGGTAATTTGGATCTTTCTGCGGATTATACAAAATAGGTAGTTGTTTGTTCAACTTACATGCAACATGATATTCTTTACCGGGATTTTCTTTGGCGAGGGCCGCGGCATCTTTGAAGGCTATATATTGCGTTGTATTTCCATAAAGACCTATCACCGCCCCTATTCCTACAGCCGACATTAAAAGCAATATGATATGCAGGGGTTTCACGATAGATTCTCTTTGTCTTTGTCTTTGTCTTTGTCTCTGTCCATTCTGCTCACTTTTCTGTCCAGGTAAACCAAATAACCGGTAACGCCTGCAAAAATGATTACCAGTACAGCAGCCACTACATTGAATTTGGCATTGCCACGCATGGGGCTGTTGTCAGCAAGCAACGGCGTTGTAGTGCTTAACAAAAACAGCAGAATTATTTGGAAAATTGACTCTTTTTTCATATTCTTATGATATCGGATTTTTTAATTTGTTGATTCTGTAGAGCAGCGAGGCTACCCAAAGGAAAAGTAGTATCCAGCCAATTACAGCCGGATAAAAAAACATCCTCATTGTATTATCTAAATCATACTGATTAAAACCCACGGTTCCCCCGGCTCCGGGGTGCAGGCTGTCTCCGCTCAATTTGGGCATAATCACAATAAGGGCAATGAAGATTGGAAATACAAACAGGTTGTAAACCGCACTGATACGGGCTTTCTGGTAATCATCGCGAATTCCGGACCTAAGCAGCAGGTAGGCACTGTACATCAACATGCCGATAGCTACTCCATTGAGTTTGGGGTCATTTGGCCACCAGCTGTCCCAGGTTACACTAGCCCAAACAGAACCTGTAGCACAACCCAGAAAACCGGCCAGAATGGCAATGCGTATCAGGGCATCGCTGCGCAAATCAAAGTGCAAATTGGATTTTACAAGATACTTAACCGAGTACACTGCAGAAACCAGCAATAAAAATATCATGCTGAACCACATGGGTACATGGTAAAAGAGATTTCTGATACTTTCATTCAGAATGGGGCGGTTGGGGAATGCCACTACATGGTCATTCAAATCCTCAGAAGCAATTAGCTGAGCATTGCTTTTTCCTGTATCAGAAGTTGCGCGTGTAATGGAAACTGCAGATGGAAAAGCCATCCAGCGACCATTGGCCAGCACATACAGATTGCTCATGCCTTCATGGCCCTCTTTACCCAGCCTCGGCATGAAATTAGCCTGCAAAACACCGTAATTATAATCCAGCCGGGTTGCCACAAAACCAAATTTATCGCCAAGCAGAGCCTTTTCGGGTTTAAATGCCTTACCCGGATTATAAATGTCTATGTTCAATGTGGTTGTGGTATCGGATATAATATTAATTTTATCAACGCCTGTAACCCCTGTTTTCAGGGGCACAAACAAACCTCCTACCAGCACATAAGCGAGCAAAAAGGTAGCGAGTATTTTCCAGAGATGTTTTGCCATTAACCTTTCAACCCACCTGTTTTCTGCGTTTTATTTCCTGCTCAATCAATGAAAGCTCGCGCCCCATTTGCCCTGCCACACTGCTGTTTTCCCTTGCCCTCCTCGTAAGATATGGAATCACGGCCTTCACTGGACCATATGGTACATATTTGCAAACATTATAGCCGGCATGGCTAAGGTTAAAGGAAATATGATCGCTCATGCCAAGCAACTGACTGAACCAAATACGCTCATCGGCTGCCTGTAATTGTTTTTCATGCATCAGTTCCATGAGGTAGCGGCTACTATTCTCATTGTGGGTACCGGCACAGATGCTTACATTTTCAATATGATGCACGCAATGTTTGAGGGCTTCGTTGTAATCCATGTCGGAAGCCTCTTTGTTGGGCTGAATGGGATCTTTGTATCCCATTTTATTGGCACGTTTGCGTTCTTTTTCCATGTAGGCGCCGCGAACCAGTTTAAAACCCAGAAAGCAGGTAGCACCCACAATCTGGGTTTTCAGGTATTCCAGCCTGTCGTGCCTATAAAGCTGAATGGTATTAAAAACAATGGCTTTTTTCGTATTGTGGCGTTTGGATGCCTGTTTAGTTAGCCTGTCAATGGCATCCTGAATCCAACTTTCTTCCGCATCTACAAAAATTCTCACCTGCTTTTCTTCTGCGTGTAAGCAAATTTTATTGAACCGGTCTACACCACGCTCCCATTCTGACTTCTCTGCTTCGCTGAGACATTTGTGGCTGCTCATTTTTTCCAGTAGTTCAAAACGGATAACTCCCGTTGTTTTAAAAACAGAAAAAGGTATGCGGCTCTTGCCTGCAGCAACATCAATGGTTCTGATAATTTCTGCACAGGTAGCGTTAAAATCATCTTCCCTCTCCTCGCCCTCAACAGAATAATCGAGTATGGTCCCTATGCGAGAAGCGGCAAGCCTGTCAATCGTCTTACGACAGGTTTCGATATCCTCTCCGCCGCAGAATTGTTCAAAAATGGTGTTTTTTATCAGGTTTTTGAATCCCAGGGCAACAGCAATATTGGCCATTGGCGGACCAAGCGTCAGCAATACCGGGAAATTAAAAATCCTGAAAAGCAGACGGGCTTTGCTCAAACCCGCATTGGACATGTGTGCAAAAGCAACCTCGGTATTGGAAAATTCAACAAGTGAATTTTGCATATTCATTCTCTATGCAAAGGAAATACAGAAAGCCCAAGGTTTATGCACAACTTAAACAGAAAATGGTCAGTTATGGCAGTCTCAGACCCAACTTCTCGATCATCTCTTTCCATTCGGGGTTTTTGGACAGCATAAACTCGAGTTTTTCCTTTTCCGTGTAGGGTTTTCGGTCGGTGATTTCAGCCGCACCTTTCTCAATACGCAGCGACTGAATTGCGCCTCGTGTTTTCTGGGAAACAAAACGGATAAAATCCATTTGTACATCCTCTATGGCGTCCTGCTGTGCGGCAGAAGCAATGGTAACTACCACTTCGCTACCCTGCAAAAGCGGTGTAATCGCTTTCATAAGGCTGGAAGCCCTGACGCCCGCGGTGTGGCTAAATTCCAACCAGCATTGAGTGAGTATTTCCTGGTTCACAGGCTGTGGCTCCGCAACCTTCTGGTCATCTTGCGGGGGTTCATCGTAGGCTATTTCGGATTGAACTACAATTGTTTCGGCTGTTTTATCTTCCTTAATGGCAAAGTTTCTGTCTTCCCGCTTTTTTTGTTTATAGGCATCAAATCCTGATAACTGAATCCTTGATTCCTGCACTTTGGCAGTATACTTTTGCGTAGATTCGGGCTGTTTGGGCGGTGCCTGATTTTGAACTTTGCCTATGGGTTCAGGGCTTTTTTTTTTAATTCCTCAAGGGTAGCAAAATGCGAGATGAACGACTTCAGGTTGGCCAGCTTCATCAGCGTCAGTTCCACCAGCAATCTGGGATGGCGGCTTATTTTATATTTCTCATCGCACTCGTTTAGCAGGTTTAATCCATTCAAAACAAGAGAAAAGCCCATAGCAGATGCCTGCTCGGCATATTTCTGCCTGAAATTATCTGACATATCAAGCAAAGCGGCTGTGCGGACGTCTTTACAAACTGCCAGATTGCGAAAATGAGCCGTCAGTCCGGCTATGAAAACCGAGCCCTCAAAACCACGGCGGATAATCCTGTCCAGCGCTAGTATGCAAAATCCAGCATCGCCTTTCAGAACAGCATCCGTAATTTCAAAATAAGTATCGGCATCCAGTTCATTGAGAATTTCCACTGCTTTCGAATAGGTAAGTCCTCCGTCGCTGTAACTTACCAGCTGATCAAAAATGGAGAGTGCGTCACGTAATCCCCCGTCTGCCTTTCGGGCAATCAGATGCAGAACATCTTCTTCTGCCGAAACCCTCTCTTTTTGGGCAATTTCCCTGAGGTGATCTACGATATCACGCACCTCAATCCTGTTGAAGTTAAAAACCTGACAACGGCTGAGAATGGTTGGTAATATTTTATGTTTTGCGGTGGTAGCAAGAATAAAAATAGCATAAGGCGGGGGTTCTTCCAGTGTCTTCAAAAATGCATTGAAGGCGCTGGCTGAGAGCATGTGCACCTCATCAATAATATACACTTTATACTTTCCCACTTGTGGAGGAATCCTAACCTGCTCGAGCAGGTTGCGCATATCATCAACAGTATTGTTACTGGCGGCATCAAGTTCAAAAATATTGAAAGCAAAATCCTGCTTTGGATCTACTTCCCCGCCCTTGCGGTTGATGACTTTGGCCAGAATCCTTGCACAGGTGGTTTTACCAACACCGCGGGGACCTGTGAATAGAAATGCCTGGGCAAGTTTATTGCTTTCGATTTCACGCATCAGCGTATCTGCCACGTGCTTCTGACCAACCACCGCGTCAAAATGGGTTGGACGATACTTGCGTGCTGATACGATATACGGTTCCATATACCGATTGCAAAATAAAACGGAAGGCGTCAGGTTGACAAGGTTTGTGCATAATTGATGAAAATAATTTTACAGTCCCAATATTCAACAAAAGTGAAAGTTTAGTTAACCAGAATATAAGAAACCTTTCGCATCTTTGTAACCACAAATTTTTTTATGCGAATTTTATTGGTGGGGTGTTTGGTGCTTGTCGGCAGTGAACTTGGGGCGCAGGTCAATAATTCCGGAGTTGAGATACCTGTTTCCGGTAAGATACAATCCAGTGGGGGAAAAGCTATTTATCCCTGTTTCATAAAATTCACTCGTCTTGACTCCGACTCGCCTGTTCTTAAATCCCGCACAGATTCATCCGGATTTTTCCGCCTAAAACTTTTATTACCGGGAAAATACAGACTGAATGCAGTTGCCGAAGGTTACGAAATGTACACAGGTACTTTTTCTTTTGAAGATAACAGCGAATACTACGACTTGCGCATTTTGTGCATGAAAGACAGCGATACAGGTAAACTCAGAGAAGTTTTAATTGTTGAGGATGTCGTTGCAGTAAGAATCAAAGGCGATACAACGGAACATGCTGCCTCCTCATACAAAACAAATCCTGATGCTACATCCGAAGATCTAGTAATAAAAATGCCGGGTATGTCAAGCCAGAATGGCAAAATTCAAGCGCAGGGCGAAGAAGTAAAACGGGTTTTGGTTGATGGCAAGCTTTCCTTTGGAGACGACCCATCTTCCACACTCAGAAATCTGCCGGCTGAGGTAGTGGAAAAGATTCAGGTTTTTGACGGCAAAAGCAATTTGGCACTAGCCACAGGATTTGATGATGGAAATACCACCAAAACCATAAATATAATCACAAAAATGAAGTTCAGAAACGGAAGTTTTGGCAAGGCCTATGCGGGGTATGGAACCGACGAACGTTTCAGAAATGGTTTCACTTACAACCGCTTTAAGAATCAGCGACGGATAACCATTTTGGGCTCACTGAACAACGTGAACGAACAAAACTTCAGTACCGAAGACCTGATGGGTGTGATGGCCGGTGGCGGAGGTGGCGGTGGAATGAGGAACATGCCGGGTGGCGGGAGTTGGAAACCTATGATGCGAAACAGCAATTACGGTGCAACTGCCATGGATAATTTCCTGGTTGACCAACGCAATGGCATTTCCACCACAGAGGCTTTTGGTTTAAACTACAGTAACTACTGGAAAAAAGCCGAAGTGTCTGCATCCTATTTTTTCAACCGGTCAGTAAACGAGAATGTGTGTATCACAAAGCGTTACTTCGTTACTGGTTCGGAAAGCCAGTTAAATTATCAGGAAAACAGCACGTCAGAAATCCTGAATTCCAACCATAGATTCAATCTTAGGTATGAATGGAAACCTGACAGCATGCACAGTTTACTGATTGCGCCCAAATTCAGTTTCCAGAACAACAATCCGGAATCAGATGTTACCGGCTTGAACAGTATCATCAGACCTCCTTTCATCAGCCGTGTGGACATCAACAAGGCTGTTAATCAATATGTTTCAAATTTGAAAGGGTTCAATGGATCTATTGGCTTTCAGTACACGGTTCGGTTCAAAAAAACCGGACGTTCTTTAACCTTAGGTGCTACGCCAACTGTTTCTGGCAATAATGGCAACAATGACTGGAGAACAGAAAATGACAGGCCCACAGACACGTTTGCTGCAAGCATAAATGATGTGCGGGCCAATCAGATTCGCGAAAATTATGGCAGTTCGGGCTCGGTGACATGGACAGAACCGGCAGGTAAAAACGGCCAGTTGAGTTTTTCTGTGAATGGCAATTACAGCCGAAGCAAGAACGATATAGAAACCAATGCACTGGATACGGCAAAAGAAATATATTCGATACTCGACACACTGCTATCTAGCAAATTCGATAGCCGATACACCTCTGCGAGTGCTGGTCTTGCTTATCGCTGGCAAAAAGGAAAATGGAGCTGGAATGTGAGCCTGAATGCACAACGTGCAACCCTTTTTAACGAACAGGTTTTCCCAAAATTATATAACCTGAATACCAGCTTCCCCAGTCTACTTCCGGGAGCTATGGTCATATTTAAACCCAATGAAAAAGAAGGGCTGCGCATTTTCTACCGAACCAATAACAATGCTCCCTCCATCTATCAGTTGCAGGATGTGGTCAACAACAGTAATCCTTTGTCGGTCAGCACCGGAAATCCTAACCTGGCTCAGGATCTTCAACATGGTATTTTTATGCGTTACTCACGGGCAAATCCCAAAAAAGGAAATTCATTATTTGCCATGATTGGTGGCACTCTTACCCGCAATTATGTAAGCAACAGTGCGTTTATAGCCACATCCGACACCCAACTTCTACCTGGTTTGTTCTTAAACCGCGGAGCGCAGTTCACCCGTCCAGTTAACATGAATGGTCAAGGCGGTCTCAGGTCTTTTATCAATTATGGATTACCCCTGAGTTCCCTCAAATGTAATTTCAACATTAATGTGGGCATTATTTACGGCAGAACACCCGGTATGGTGAACGGATTAATGAATTATTCAAACAGTCTCTCACCCAGCATTGGCGTGGTGTTGAGTAGTAATATTTCTGAGAAGGTTGATTTCATAATATCTTCCAACACATCGGTTACAGAAGTAAAGAACACTTTACAAACGTCGCTAGACAGCCGCTTCACCAACCAGAGCAGCCGCTTCCGCATTCAGGTTCAGCCCTGGAAAGGCCTTGTACTGCAGACAGATATCTACCACCAGCTTTTTAAAGGTCTTTCGGGCGGCCTCAATAACAATTTTCTGCTATGGAATGCCGGAATTGGTTATAAATTTTTAAAGAAGAGGGCGGCTGAAATTCGATTTACTGCCTTTGACTTAATGAAACAGAATAACAGTCTTAACAGAAACATTACCGAAACCTATTATGAGGATGTCCAGACCAACGTTCTGCAGCGCTACTACATGCTTACTTTCACGTACAACCTGAGGGCTTTCAAGCTGCCTGAAGGAAAAGAGGGCCGGGATGAACGCAAAATGTGGCATCCCCGCTAAGAAACGCTTCGAAATCGATTACATGAGCGACTGATAAACTTGATTGAGTTGTGCTGCAATTTTGACAGCATCAATTTTAGAAAACAATTCTCTCCTTCCGGCTTCCATCTCGCTCTGATACTCTGTTGCAAGACTTTCTAACATCACAGAGGCAATTTCGTCAGAATTATTTGGTTTAAAATATCGTGCCGCCTTACCTGCAATCTCCTTAAAAACCGGAATTTCCGAAACCGCCATGGGACGACCGCAAACCGCAGCCTCTGCCAGCGGAATACCGAAACCTTCGAAAAAACTGCAATTCACCACAAGCGATGCTCCATAAACCAGTGAATGCAGAGTAGGAAAATCGCAATTTACAAAAAAATGGACCCTGTATCCAAGCTTTTCGCTCTTCACAAATGAGCGACACCTTTCCAGCGTTTCGCCGTCAGCTCCGGCGAGCACAAGATGGAGGTCTGTTTGTTTTTGTATCTTGGCAAACGCTTCAATAAGGCTGCCATGATTTTTTCGCTGCGTATAACTGCTTACATATACGATATACGGAAACTGTAAAGGCGATTCAGCCGGCTGTTGATACCAAACATCATCCACAGGCTGATAAACAACCTTTATTCTTGCCGGATCTATTTTATAGAATTTTTTTAAATCGCTTGCAGTGGTCTCACTTGCAGCAATGACGACATCTGCATAGCGAAGTGCGTAATCGGTTTTAACACCATAAACCCAGCGGTTGGCAAAACTATAATATCCGGGAAATCTTCTAAAAATGAGGTCATGAATGGTTACCACTGTTTTCACACCGGAACCGGCAAGGCCTACAGGTATTTCATTGGAGAGCCCATGATAAATCTGAATCCCTTTTCTGACAAGATCATTTTTTATACCAAACACTCTCCACAATGAGCCTTTACGGCGGGTTTCGGCAATTTCCAGACCGGATGTCAGGATTTTGCCTTCCCTGCCCGGGGCAAATAACACATATTTGTTTTCGGGATGGTTTTTGAGAAAAGCTGCAACCATACTTCGGCTGTAGTTTCCAAGTCCGGTGCGATTGTTAAAATATCGCTTAGCATCAAACCCAATAACCATCAGACTGATACGTTAAAATCACGGAGGGTATCGTTCAGGGAAGTTTTGGTATCGGTACTTTCTTTGCGCTGGCCAATTATAAGCGCACAAGGAACATAAAAATCACCACCGGTGAAAGTCTTTTTGATGGAACCCGGAATAACAACACTTCTAGGCGGAATGTAGCCGCGGGGCAACTCCTTACCGCTTTCGGCATCTATAATTTTGGTACTCATAGTCAGTGTTAATCCTGCCCCCAGCACTGCCTGTTTTCCAACCCTTACTCCTTCTACAACAATACAGCGCGACCCCACAAAACAATCATCCTCAATAATTACGGGAGCTGCCTGCACAGGCTCTAATACACCGCCAATTCCAACACCGCCACTCAAATGCACGTTTTTACCAATCTGCGCACAGCTGCCGACGGTTGCCCATGTATCCACCATGGTACCTGAATCTACATAGGCGCCGATATTGACATAAGATGGCATCATAATAACCCCAGCGGCAAGGTATGCGCCATAGCGAGCTATGGCATGGGGAACTACCCTCACACCCAGTGTGGCAAAACCCGTCTTAAGTTTCATTTTATCATGAAACTCCATGGGGCCCGCATGAAGTGTTTCTATTTTGCGGGTGGGAAAATATAAAATTACCGCTTTTTTAATCCAGTCATTGTTTTGCCAGCTACCGTCAGGAAGCGGCTCTGCCACACGAAGTTTACCCTTATCCAGCCTTTCAATAACGCTTTCAATCGCATTGACATATTCCCGTTGTTGCAATAAACCTCTGCTATTCCAGGCCTCTTCAATTAAATTCTTTGTATTTTGCATGAAAATAAATTCCGTCGCAAATTTGCAATCATATTTGCGAAGTACAAAGATACCCATGAGAAAACTTCTTTTGTTTACCTTAACCTTAGGATTATTCAGCACCCGGCTCTTATCCCAAAACCAGGTTTTAACCGTAGAGGATTGTTTTAATCCGAAATATTCACCCGCAGGCTTGCGTGGTGTGCAATGGATTCCCAACAGCAACAGGTTCACTCAGATTAAAGGGAAGGCCATGTTATCCACCGATCCTGTAACACTTAAAAGCGACACATTGTTTACGGTTGAAAGCATGGCAGCACTTGCCTCAGCCGAAGGAGGCGAAATAAAGTCCATTCCATCGCTTACATGGAAATCTGATAATGAATGCTGGTTTATCAATAAAGGAAAACTTTTTGTTTACAATACTTCCGACAAAACCCTAATAACGAAAAGAAAATTCACTCAAAATTACAATGCCATTGAAATTGCTGGAAGCACCCTGAATGCAGCGCTTATAGAGAAAGATAACATTTGCATTGTTACCGCAAGTGGGCCGAGAAGGATAACGCAGGATGGAGGTAATGGTATCGTTTATGGTCAATCAGTGCACCGCAATGAATTTGGCATTAATAAGGGTTTTTTCTGGAGCAACGATGGAAACAAACTGGCTTTCTACCGCATGGATGAAACCCGTGTAACTCAGTATCCGCTAACGGATATTTCAAATGGGCCTGCCCAAAATAGCTACATACGATACCCTATGGCTGGGGACAGCAGCCATTCAGTTGAAGTTGGCATTTATAATTGTCTTACCGAAGAAATCATATACCTGCAAACGGATGGCCCTTACGATCAATATCTGACCAATATTGCATGGAGTCCGGGTGGACAATCTGTTTACCTGGCTTGGGTAAACCGCGAACAGAATCACATGCAGTTGCGCAAATACAGGGCCGGCGATGGAAAACTTGACAAAGTGGTTTACGAGGAAAAAAACGAGAAATACGTAGAACCTGAGCATGCGCCTGTTTTCATTCCGGGCGAAGGCAACAAATGGCTTTGGATGAGCGAAAAATCGGGGTATAACCATATTTATCTGATGGATGATCGGCGTGAGCCCGTTCAGCTTACCAAAGGCAGCTGGGCCGTTACTGATTTCCTGGGATTTACCATAGATAATCAGGGTTTCTATTACGAAAGTACACAGGAAAGTCCGCTGCAGCGGCATGTTTACCTGTACAAGTTTAGTGACAGGAATCCCAAACCGGTAAAAATCACCAAAGGGGTTGGTACCCATAAATTACTTATTAATATTCATGCTGGTACATACCTGAATATTTACACATCTACTCAGGTTCCAAAAAGATACAGTGTGCACCAGCTTGACGGCACTTTGATCAATACTATTTTTGAAGACCCCAATCCTTTATCCGGCTATCAAACAGGTGATATCCGCATTGAGCCGGTTATTCTGAACAACAATACCGCTCTTTACGGACGTATGTTTTTACCACCGAATTTCGATCCTAAAAAGAAATACCCGCTGCTTGTATATGTTTACGGAGGGCCACATGCGCAAATGGTTACCGAAAGCTGGCTTGGTGGCGGTTCTTTGTGGATGGTCTATCTGGCACAGAAAGGACTCATTGTATATACCATAGACAACAGAGGCAGTTCAAACCGTGGTTTCGAGTTTGAAAGTACCACGCATCGCAGACTGGGGACCATTGAAATGAACGATCAACTTTTTGCCCTGGAACAACTCATAAAACGGGGTTTTATTGATACCAATCGCATGGCAGTTCACGGATGGAGTTTCGGTGGATTTATGACAACAACCCTCATGACCCGATCACCCGGAACATTCAAACTTGGTGTGGCTGGCGGCCCCGTTATAGACTGGAAATTTTATGAAATCATGTACACGGAGCGCTACATGGATAAACCTTCTGAAAACCCGGAAGGATACAAAAAAGCGAACCTGCTTGGCTATCTAGACAAACTTAAAGGCAAATTAATGCTTATCCATGGAATGGATGATGATGTGGTGGTTCCGCAGCACAGTTATATGTATTTGCTAGAGGCCGTTAAACAGATGAATACCCGAGTGGATTTTTATTTGTATCCGGGGCACAAACACAATGTGGTAGGACCTGACCGTGCGCATTTATATAAAAAAATAACCAATTACATCTTGGAAAACCTGTGATTGAAACCCTGCAAATAGTGGAATGTCCGCGTGATGCCATGCAGGCTATCAAGGGTTTTATCCCCACGAAAGTGAAGATTGATTATTTTAGAAAATTGCTGGCTTGTGGCTTTCATACATTGGACTGCGGCAGTTTCGTAAATCCGTCAGCGGTGCCCCAAATGGCAGATACTGCTGATGTATTAAGCAGCATTGGAGATGTTAAAGGCAATACGAAGTTGCTAGTAATTGTTGCCAATGAACGCGGTGCGGCAAGAACCATCGCTTATCCCACGGTAAATTATCTTGGCTATCCGTTTAGCGTGAATGAAACCTTCCAGCGCAGAAATACCAACAGCAGCAGCACGGATGCTTTCATCCGCATGCGCAAGATTCATGAGCTAGCATCGATTGCCGGCAAAGAACTTGTGGTATATATCAGCATGGCATTCGGCAATCCTTATGCTGAAGCGTATGACCGCGAAAAAGTTGTTGAATGGGTCGACAGGATTGTAAATGAGGGGATAACAACAATAAGCCTGGCCGATACGGTAGGACATGCAAGAACGGAAGATATCAGCTATCTTTTCAATACCCTGTCCCGGCGGCACCCCGAAGTGGTGTTCGGAGCCCATTTTCACGCCCGTCCGGATGCCTGGCAAAACAAAGTTCAGGCCGCATGGAATGCAGGGTGCCGGCGCTTTGACAGCGCAATTTTAGGTTTTGGAGGTTGCCCTTTTGCCAACGACGAACTTACCGGAAATATCCCAACAGAAGGGCTGCTAGCATGGATAAACACCCATTCCCCATCAAACATAAATACTGAGTCCTTTGCTATTGCCCTCTCTAGAGCTTCTAATGCCTACAGCGGGCATTAACTGTCAGCGCCTGATGGTATTTAACCTTTGCACAATTTCCATCAATCCATCGCGGTAATTCTTACCTACAGGAATTTCCTTGTTGCCTACTTTGATTCCGCTGCTGTGAACAGAGGCTATTTTATCTATAGCCACAATATAACTTCTGTGAACACGGATAAACCTGTCGGACGGCAGACCCTGCTCCATATTTTTCATGGTTTGCAGTGTCACAATCCGCTTGTCATCCGAAGTCCATATTTTTACATAATCGGCAAACGCTTCTACCAGCCAGATATCGGTAAATGAAACTTTTAGCAGTTTACCATCGCTTTTAATAAAAACAGAGCCTTCTGAAAGTTCAGAATTGTTTTTTTGCACTGATGCACGCAAATCAAAATATTCTGACAGCCTTTTTATTGTTTTGGCCAAACGACCCGGTGAAATAGGCTTCAACAGGAAATCAAGTGCTTCAATTTCAAATGCTTCTGCCGCATATTCCTGATGAGCTGTTGTAAAAACCACTACACAGCCGTTATCCGTAATGCTACGGGCAAATTCAATTCCGCTTACTCCCGGCATGTTTATGTCGCTGAAAACTACGTGGACCTTGTTGTTTTTAAGATAATCCATGGCCTCTAGGCCATGGCCAAACGTTTTTTCTATTTTTACTTCCGGATGAATTGCCAGCAGGGTTTGCATAACCTCAAGCGCAAGGGGTTCATCGTCT
The DNA here is from genome assembly GCA_016868535.1 of Bacteroidota bacterium. Lineage (GTDB taxonomy): Bacteria > Bacteroidota > Bacteroidia > NS11-12g > UBA955 > RGEC01. The sequence continues at coordinate 39,620 of VGGQ01000001.1, forward strand.
ACACATACACAGCGCAATATTTCAGACATATATTCAGGTATTTAATGCAAGTTTAACATGATATTCGGTTTCCCTGTCATTTACCTCCAAAGCATATTTTTCTGGATAAATTATATCAAGACGCTTTTTCAGGTTGGCCATTCCTATCCCTCCCAGCCCGCTTTGGGTTTCGGTGATTTTTGCAGGCTTAGAATTGGATATTTCAAATATAATCTCCGATACTGTCGCCTCCAGCTTTATTTTTATCCAGGCATCGGCTATAGTGTTAAATGCACCGTGTTTAACACTATTTTCAAGAAATGTAAGAAAAAGCATGGGCTCTATCTGCACTTCATTCAAATTCCCCCGGGTTTCAAATTCAATTTCAGCCCTGCTGCCGAGTCTTATTTTCTCAAGGTCTATGTAATCCTTTAAATACTGAACTTCTTTTGACAGAAGTACACGCCCATCTGCAGCTTCATAAAGAACATAACGAAGAATATTGCTCAGTCGCAATACCACTTCAGGCGCCAGGTCGCTCTTCTTCAATGTTAATGCATACAGATTATTGAGGCAGTTAAACAAAAAGTGTGGATTTATCTGTGATTTTAGAAATTTGAGTTCGGTCTTGGTATTAATCTGCTGAAGCCTTCTTCTTACCTGTTCGCCCTGATACCAGTTTTTCAGCAATTTGAGCACCAGACTCAAGACCACGCTGAACAGCACGGAGAGGGCAATTAGAATAAAGAAATTCCATGACCATACCATGTTTTTTAGATCCCGGTTATTTACCAGTTTATGAATGATAACGGATATTGGAAATACTGTTGCCGCAATGGTAAGTATCAATACAATGATGTAGGTAGTATACTGACGGCTGTAGAGGTATTTATTGACAAAATAATAATTATTTACATAGCATACTGCTGCATGGAAAGTAAGAATCAATGAAGAAAAGAGAAGCCACTCCCTTAAGTTCTTACCCGGCTGAATAGAGATAGCAACAACGAAAGCATAGCAAAACCAATAAAAAATGTGATACAGCCTGTACTGGTTTACAAACCTGCTGGCCGAAGTAAAGATATTTCTAAAGAAGGACAATTGGCGAAATTATCTGCCCATGAACAGGGTAATCAAACGAATTCCCCATTCTGCGTATATCCCTGATTCTTCCACATTGGCTCCAAGTGAAGGTTTATCTTCCACCATCTCTTTTTGGGTACTGTTATTTTCCTGACAGGAAAAATAACGCTGGGCTGCCCAAAACCCAATTATATTGAGTGTAAGGAGCAAGAGTATCACATTTGACTTGGCAGAAATCCTGTAGGGAAACGACATTTTCATTCCAAAAATAGTGAATTTATTCTAAAATTACAATACCTTTTGATTAATAGACACAAAAATCCCGCCAAAGGTTACAGCAAATCAAAAAAATTAATATCTTAGATATTTGACAATCTGCCTGTACTGAAAAACCTGGCCAAGCTTTATAATACTATCGCAAAGTTTTTGCCTGCCGTTCACGAAAGTGGATGTCTTGGGTTGGTTATGAAAGACAACTTCAGCGCTGCCTTCTACAACACCAAACCCACTGTTGAAGAAATAAACAGCCGGCGAACGTCGGTTTGTATTGAGCAAACTGGCTGAATTTTTAAAATTTAATTTTTTAGGGGACAACAACCCCTGACTCAAGGTTTCGGCAATATCGCATTGGGAAGCAACCCGGTTTATTTTTAAACCTCTCAGGTCAGGATGAAGGGCAGGGCCCCAGAAAAAAAGCGGTATATGAAAATGTCCGGATCTGTCAAATTGCGTTTCAGTATAGCCAAAATCCCGGCCATGGTCTGCCACAAAAACAAAAAGTGTTTGTTTGTACCATGGCATTTTAGCGGCTTCTGTCAAAAAACGTCTGATACAGTTGTCTGTATATCCTATGCTGTTCAAAAAATCTTTGTGTGAAGATTCTCCATTGAAATAGGGGCCTCCGGGAACATCATAGGGTTCATGGCTGCTGAGTGTAAGCATTACATGAAAAAAGGGCTCTTTTTCTTCACTGCTTATTTTTAAGAACTTTTTCAGCGCCCATTCATCATGAGCCCCCCACTTAGAGGTAACTTCCGCACTAATGAAATCAGCCTGATCCCTGACCGATTGAAACCCGGCGGCAAACAGATATGAGCGCATATTGGCAAATCCAAGATCTCCGCCGTATAAAAAACTTGTCTTATATCCATTTTCATTGAAAAGCCTAGCCAGTGAAGGCAATTTGGCGGCTTTGTCAGGCTCGTGAAGGATACTTTGCCAGGGCTGGCCATGCCACGCACTGAGAACAGCTGCGAGTCCTTTATCGGTTCTGTCGCCGGATGCATAGGCTCGCTTCATGGTAAATCCGGCCTTTTGAAGGCTGTCCAGAAACGGCATCGCATTGTGTTTCCCTGTGAGGTATTTGGACCCATACGCAGAAAAACTTTCCATGATTATCAAACACACGTTAGGCTTCGACATATCGCTGAGCGGAGCACCAACCACTGTGTCGCTGAAGTAATACTTAATTCTACCTTCATCATTGTCTGTGTGGCAATAATGGTATGATTCTGCATCTATTGTTTCATTTTTATTTATGAGAAAATAGAGAAAATTCCAGCCACTGTTAATAGCAGCCATATTGGCAGCCGGTTTTACAGAAAACACGGCTACACTCTGATTGATGGGAATATTTCCGAAACCGCCCCTTATGGGAATAATAAAAAACGCAGCTGTGATGATTGATTTAACGGCTGTATACATGTGCTGTGCGGGTGTCTGCGATGATTTGACTATCGCTTTTGCCAGCAACGTAAGGTATCTGTAAAACAGCAGCGTAAAGGCAACCCAGCAGATAACAATACCTGTCCATTGAGCCTCTGAAGAAGACGCCGCGGCCTCGCTCGGGGAATACAAATATTGCAGGGCCTGCCGGTTAAATTTTGTTCCCCATACCGCAAACAGTTCTGCATCAGCCAGGCTAATAATGATGGTAACCTGAAGAAAGATTACACCCAAGGCAATGAATAAAAACCTGAAAAGCTGCTGATGAAGTGACTTGCCAAGCCAGTAGGCAAAAATGCTTAACACCAGAAAATAAGACACAAATGCCAGATCAAGCGTAAAACCTGAGATAAAAGAATAAACTATCTCGGAAAAAGTTAATTCATAGAATGCTCCCTTGAGTATCAGAAACAGGCATCTGCCAATCCATTGAAGCATCATGCTCCATAGCAATACTTTACTTAAAAATGAAAAAAAAACAAGCGATGCAGGGTTTTTAAGATTGCTATGCGAAACGGATTTGCTCAATTTAGCTTAAGGAATCTGCAGGTTAATCCCTGGCCACACGGTTTTGCAACATACATCCCATCCGGCAAATCTGAAACATCGAGAACATTGCCATTCAGCATGCGCTGAATTTCCCTGCCATCAGCGGTTATTATGCTGATGACCTGATTGGATATTGCCCCTGAAAAATGAATAATACCGTGGGTGGGATTGGGATAAATACGCATTTCGGACGCTTGGTAAACGGATTTGATGCTGCTGAGCGCCACCAGAATGTAATTTGTTCTGGTCAATGAATCAATCCCATTGCCATTGGCGGCAACCAATTTAACGGAATAGGTTCCTGCTACCGAAAATTTAACCTGCGGAAATTGACTTGTAGAGTCTGTACCGGCAACGTAACTAAAACTCCTGGGTGTTATGATCCAGTCCCATTTTGTAGGCGCATTGGCGCTCATATCCACCAGCTGTGCATCTTCTGAAATGCTGAGCACGGCTTTTACAGCTAAAAAATCTACTGCCGGTTTGGCCGATGTGTTGGTACTTACGTTGATATAGTTATTGCGCGTAAGGGGCACACTGCCCGAAGGATTACTGGCAGTAAGAGTTACGTTATAAGATCCCGTGGCATTGAAGGAAACATAAATAACCGTATCTGTCAGTTTACCGCCTACCTGAAGGGTATAGGTAGAAGGCGAAATGTTCCAGATAACGGAAGTAAAGAAAGAGCTCTTGTTGGTAAGTTTCACGGTTTGACCTACAGTGGGCATCACATTGTTGCAGATAAAATAGGGAACTGCTGCCTGAATAATGGGGATGCGGCGAACAACATTATTTTCCCTATCACACACATAAATACTTTTGTCTTTACTGCGGTAGGCCATGAGTCCAAGTTCACCAAAGCGTGCACTGCTATCGTTGCCTTCTTTGTAATCTGAAACTCCGGGCTTGCCTGCATAAACACGCAGTTTGTTGCCATCCCACATTTTTATACAATAATTATCCGCAATAAAAATAAGCCCATCTACGGCAAGGACATCAGAAGGTGCCACAAGTCCGCTGACCACGGTACTAACCTGCGCTGTGGCGAGGTTTACACGTCTGATCTTACCGTTGTTTCGGTCAGCTACCAGCAGGCTGTTGGTCCCTTCAAGACAAATTCCGGCCGGCGCATAAAAACGGGCATTGCTGCCAATTCCGTCGGCATATCCATAAGTGAGACCTTTGCCGGCAAAAGTAGTTACGTTATTCCCCGATATCTTGCGAATACAGTCATTCCCGTAATCCGAAACATAAGCGGTGCCGTCAGTAGTAATAACCAGATCTTCAGGACTGCTGAAATATGCCGCTGATTTTGCACCATCCAAGTAATCACCAAGAAATGTGTATTTACCTGCATATGCATTATCATCATCCGGATTGATTTTGCTCAATCCATCCCAAATAGTCGGGTTCGAAGTGTTTACAAAACCGGTTCCAGAGCGAATCTGTCCGTTATCGGTATCGCATACATAAATAGAATTTGTTTTTGGGTGAACATAAATACCGCGCGGATTGTTAAAATATGCTTGGGTGCCAGTAGCCCTGTAACGACCTATGGCTCCTGGGGACGTAGGATCGAGCAAATAACCACCACGCTGTATGCTATTCCCTCCATACAGAATAATTATATTATGCTGATCACTCAGCCAAATATTCCCACCTGTATCTACACATATACCGAAAGGATTGCTGTAATAATCATCAAGTAAAGGATTGGAAGCAACACCGATATACTTTCCTAAGCCAACATACTGCTTACCCGCATAAGTTGATACCGTTTGTGCGAAGGCCCACTGAGCCGCAAATATTGGCAGCATTGCCAGACATGTCTTTTTCATAATCATACGAAATTAATCAAGGTGTTTTTAATGGCATTTTCAATTTCTTCCACCGCATGTTCATAACTGCGGGGTTTAAAATCTTTGCCTGTCATTGCCAAGTAAAGTTCCACGTAGCGTTTGGTAATAGATTCAACAAATAGATCCGGAATATCGGGCATTAACTGACCTTCGAGACCCTGAAATCCGCTCTCCATAAGCCATTCGCGCACAAACTCTTTACTTAGCTGTCTTTGCGGCTTGCCTTCCTGCTGAAGTTCATTGTAGGTATTGGCATAAAAAAACCGGCTGCTGTCAGGCGTATGAACCTCATCAATCAGATAAATTTCATCGTTGTGTAAACCGAATTCATATTTAGTATCCACCAGCATCAGACCTTTGGATGCGGCATATTCCGAACCCCGTTGAAAAAGCCTGAGAGATATATTACGCATGGATTCCCAGCGCTCGGAACTGAGCAGTTTTCTAGACAAAATTTCTTCTGCAGAAATATCCTCATCATGACCGCTAACTGCCTTTTTGGCCGGTGTAACAATTGGCTCAGGGAATTTGTCGTTTTCTTTTAAACCTTCAGGAAGCGCATTTCCGCAAAGCAACCTACCACCATCCCTGTAAACCCGCCAGGCGTGGCCCGTAAGGTATTGCCTGACCACAAACTCTATGGGAATGGCATCACAGCGCTTACCTACAGTCACATGAGGATCTGGTGTTGCCAGTTTCCAGTTGGGCACTATATCTGCTGTCAGATCCAGGAACATGGAAGCAATTTCTGTAAGAACCTGCCCCTTATAGGGTATGCTTTTAGGCAAAACATGATCAAAAGCAGATATTCGGTCGGTGGCTACAATAACCAGTAAATTATCGGATATGGTATACACATCACGTACTTTGCCGCGGTAAAAGGCGGTTTGATTGTTAAAAAAAAACTGGGTAGAGGTAAGTGCTTTCATTGCTCTTATTATCACTGATTACTTTGCTAGGGCAAAAATAAAACGCCCCTCCCTCACACTTTACAACGAGATATCCTCATTTTCCTAGCTTTTGTCGTAGGCACCTATAATTTCCTTTACGAGCCGATGCCTGACTACATCATCTGCATTCAGATGTATCATACTGATCCCCTCAATCCTCTGCAAAATTTTAAGTGCCCTGAACAATCCGCTTTGTTGTTTGCGAGGCAAATCTATCTGTGTTAAATCGCCGGTTATAATCAGTTTGGCATTGGGCCCCATTCGGGTCAGAAACATTTTTAGCTGAGGATCCGTTGTATTCTGGGCTTCATCCAGAATTACATAACAGTTATCCAGTGTTCGACCTCTCATAAATGCAAGCGGAGCAATTTCAACGTTGCGGCTCTCAATCATACTCTTGAGTTTATCCACAGGAATCATATCTTCCAGTGCATCGTACAATGGTCGCAAATATGGATCGATTTTCTCTTTCAAATCACCGGGTAAAAACCCAAGATTCTCACCGGCTTCAACCGCCGGTCGTGTAAGAATAATTCTTCTGATTTCACGCTCTTTCAGTGCCAAAACAGCCAGTGCAACTGCCGTGTAGGTTTTACCCGTGCCGGCAGGTCCGATTGCAAATAAGATATCGTTTTTCTTGGCAGACTTTACCATGGCGCGCTGATTTGCGGTCCGGGCTTTGATCTTTTGTCCCCGGGTGCCAATCAACAAAACATCGTCATCGGCATCCCCTGAGAGTTCTGCGGTCTGGTTACCACCAAAAACATCTTTCAGGGTATGGACGTTCAATTCTCCTTTTTTCAGGTAAATCTGCTCCAGCAATTCCATCTTGGATGCAAAATTTTCGAGTTCCGATTCTTCTCCCAAAACCTTTATCTCATCTCCCCTTGCCACAAACTGAAGTTTGGGGAATTTGGCTTTTATAAGGTTCAGATTTGTGTTATTCACCCCATAAAATACCTGGGGGTTGATGATTTCCAGCGTGTAAACTCTTTCTGTCAATGGTTAGGGTTTTATCTTTGCGCAAATATATCGAATTGAAGTATTGATAAAGCCAAAGCTCATACACGTTTTTACCGATTATGGCGCAGATGCCACGGAAAACTCTGTTGCTAGGGCAGTGATGCATTCAAGGCTGCCTGATATTCCGCATATTTTCAGCCAGCCCAAACTTGCCAGGGGGCACCTTGTTACTGCAGCTATGTTCATGCAAATGGTACTGCCATCATTTGGAGAGCAAACCTGGCATTTATGCGATATTACGCATGCCAAACTGAGTCCGAGAGCTGCAGCCTCTTATCTCGCAGCTTTCGCTGACAGCCGATGGTTTTTTGCCCCGGACAATGGATTGCTGCCCATTATATTACAAGATTACCCGGCAGAATTTTACAGCATTCCCACCCAAATAGCCATACGCAGCGTTATGGAAGATATTTACATGCCCGCCCTTTTAAAGCTTATGCAATCAGATGTTAGCACAATTCCATTTACCACCAAAGAGCACGTTGCTAAATCACTGATGCCCAAACCTGCTTTTCATCAAAACCTGCTGAAGCTTACCGTAATGTACAATGATGCTCAAGGAAATGCTATTTTTAACCTGAAAAGAGAGGAATTTGAGCAGATGAGAAATGGACGAAGATTTAAGATTTCAGTGAGTTCCTACAGGCTGGAAATAGACCGCATCAGTGCATCCTTATTTGATGTGGAACAAGGCTATGCAACTGCCTATTTCGGACTGGGTGATTTTCTGCAGATTGCCATGAATGCAGGTTCGGCAAAACAATATTACGGATTGTCTGAAGGCACGGTAATTATCCTCGAATTTATAGATGCATAGGCTATGGTATTCAGAATTGTAAAAATGACCTTTAAGCCGGATACCATTGATGATTTTAAGGTGGTTTTTAATGAATCAGCAGAACATATCAGGTCATTCCCTGGCAATATGGGCTTACAATTGTTGCAAGGCAAAGAAAACAAAACCATTTTTTTTACCTACAGCATTTGGGAGAATGATACAGCTTTGCAAACTTATCTCAATTCACCATTGTTTGAGAAAACCTGGGCAAAAACCAAGGTGTTGTTTTGCGGAAAGCCAGAGGCATGGAGTACGGATCTTTTGTGGAAGGCTTTTCCGGCAGGTTAATCAAGCCATTTTCCCGGATTCATGATGTGATTGGGATCAAAAACGTCTTTTATTCCTTTCATCAGCCTGAAATGTTCACCAGTAAAAACCACATCCAAATAAGGTTTCTGCACCAGCCCAATCCCATGCTCACCGCTGATGGTACCACCCAGCTCTCTGCAGACCTGGAATATTTCCCGAATAGCTTCGGGAATCTCGTTGTTCCATGCATCATCCGAAAGATTATTCTTTAAAATATTCACATGCAGATTTCCGTCGCCGGCGTGTCCGTAGCAAACACTTTGAAAACCGAAGCGACATCCAATCTCTTTTACTGCTGCGAGTAAATCGGGCAAAGCAGCACGGGGCACTACTGTATCTTCCTCTTTATAAACAGATGCCTGCTTAACGGTTTCTCCAATGCTGCGTCTCACTTTCCACCACTGCTCTTTTAAATCGGATGAATCAGCAATCAGAACATCAATACCCCCGCATTTTTCAATAATCGGATACAAAATCTCTGCCTGCTGCATTAGGTTTTCCAGGTCATCGCCATCCAGTTCTATCAGCATATAAAATGCGGCATTTTTATAAAACGGGAATGGCGTGCATGTGGCCTCAGCGCTGATTTGAACACCGGATGTTTCCATCAATTCGAGCGCAGAAGGAGTAATTCCGCTCAAGAGAACTTCATTAACCGCCACGGCGGCCTCTCCGGCTGTCCTGAAGGGAACGAGCATAAGAAACTGCTGTGCAGGCAATGCAATCAGCCTAAAAACGATGCAGGTAACAACACCCAGCAGACCTTCGCTGCCTACTATAAGTTGTGTAAGGTTAAAACCGGTTGAGTTCTTTACTGTGTTTGCTCCCGTCCAGATCAGTTCTCCGTTTGGCAATGCCAATTGCAGGTTCAGCACATAGTCACGGGTGGTACCATACTTTACTGCACGGGGGCCGCCGCTGCCGTGGGCAATATTTCCGCCCAAAAAACAACTGCCTTTACTGGCGGGATCCGGAGGATAATAAAGTCCTTTTTCGGCTACTGCCTGTGCAAACTCCTGATTAATGACACCCGGCTGAACGGTTGCCTGAAAATTACAGGTATCAATATGTATAATACGGTTCAGTTTTTCCGTACTCAGCACCACTCCCCCATTCACAGGCAAACTGCCGCCGCTGAGACCGGTTCCGGCACCGCGGGTGTAAACGGGAATTTTGCTTTTGTTGCAATATTTTAGAACGGCAGCCACTGCTTCGGGATTATCGGGCATAACCACACAGGACGGCTCATATTGAAGGTCTTCTGTATAGTCACGTCCGTAGGCCTGCAAATTCGCGGCATCTGTTATAACATTCTCACTACCGGCCAGGGCCATCAGACCTTTTACAAGAGCTTCCGTTACATTCATTTTTCAGTAAAAACCGACACAAATTAATCAATTTAAAGGCATACGAACTACTTTTGTTATTCACTTTGATACAAAATGACCGCCAGAGACAAACTCAGACTTTCCATTATTCTCGTAATTCTCTACATGACAGCAGCCTTTGTATGGTGGGCCATGAGTCTGGTTAATTACAGCAAGACGGAAAAAGACCTGCGCCTTCAACTGTTTAAATCTGATAGCCTTCATCTGGCAGGTGAAATTTCGCACAACATGCTCAGCGGAAAGTTTGTAGGTAAAGACTCAATGTCTTTTGTATACGGCAATCAAACGATGTTAGTGGATACACAAAAGCTCAAAGATTTTTTGCTGAAAAAATATCCACCATATGACGTTTGCTTTTATCCAGGAAAATCTTTTGATAAAATTTTCAGTGCCAACATTAAAAAATCTGTGATTGCAACTGAAAATAATAAATACCTGAGAAAACGCGATAGCTGGATTTATGAAGGTGTTGTCATGACAATAATTATGCTAATCCTAGCACTTGCCCTTTATCTGTTTTTGGACCGGGTGCTGAAACTGAATGCACAACAAAATAACTTTTTACTCGCCATTACACATGAACTAAAAACACCCGTTGCCGGCACCAAGCTTGCTGTTCAGACAGCACAGCGAAAAATAACCTCCGAACAGCAGGAGCTGGGGAAACTGCTGCGCATGGCCGATAACAATGTCAGCCGTCTGTCCCGCATCATTGACAATGTGCTGATTGCTACTAAAGTACAAAGCAGTCACCGCATGAATTTTATTATTCAGGACCTGGTGCTGGAGGAACTCATTGAAGATACTCTGGCAGAAATTCGAGACTCTTTGCCGGAAACAGCCGTAATAACTAAGCATTTTGTACCTGAACTGCTCATTCGCGGTGACCGTGAGCTGCTACAGATGGCCCTCAGCAATCTGATAGGAAATAGCATAAAATATAGCAGCCAGGGCAATGAAAAGATTAATATTCAAACATTTATTCACAAAGGAAGGGTTGCGATGTCTGTTTCCGATAACGGTATCGGGATACCGAATAAAGAAAGAAAAAACATTTTCAAAATGTTTTATCGTATAGGCGACGAAAGAACGCGCAGCAGTTCAGGCACAGGACTTGGGCTGTTTTTGGTTGCAAAATTGCTCCGTCAGCATTCTGCCATAATCTCTATTTCCGACAATCAACCGAGCGGAACTACGTTTAATTTGTTATTTAAAGAAAAGGCAAATGTATGAAAACGAACAGATTACTACTGGTAGAAGATGAGGCAGACATTGCCGACCTGGTTAAATTAAACCTCGAGTCTGAGGGTTACAAAGTTATCGCCGCGAAAGACGGTCTGCAGGCCCTACAAAGAATGAAGGAAGAAAATTTCGATCTTGTAATTATGGATGTAATGCTGCCGCATGTGGATGGCATTACCGTTACCGAAAATATCAGGCTTACAAACACGAAAGTCCCCATTCTTTTCCTCTCAGCACGCAACAACACTCAGGACCGCATACTTGGTCTTAAGAAAGGCGGAGATGACTACCTGACAAAGCCATTCAACTTGGAAGAACTGCTTTTGCGCGTACAAAAACTGCTGAGCAGAAGTAAAGTTTCCTCAGAAAATGATGTTGCACTGCATGAATACAATTTTGGTGACAATTATGTAAATTTTGATAGCTTTGAGGCCCGCGGAAATGCAGGCACATTTATATTAACAAAAATAGAAAGCTTGCTGCTGAAGCTGCTTATTGAAAACCGCGGACAAGTAGTAAGCCGGGAGCGAATATTACAAACGGTATGGGGCTATAAAGTTTACCCCAGCACCCGAACTATTGATAATTTTATTCTTGCGTTCCGAAAATACTTTGAAAAGAACGTTAAAAAACCTGTTTACTTTCACAGTATGCGAGGAGTGGGATATAAATTTACGGAAAAATAGTTTAGAAAGCAAGGCCTACGCTCAATTTAACGCCGAAATTGCGCACATTTGCCGCTTCCCTGTAGGTTAAGCGCCATATGGCGTCTACCCGCAAAATTTTAAAGATATTTTCTATACCAACGCTACATTCCCAATAGGGTAGATCGGTGAAAGTTTTGAACTGAGAAACTGCTCCTTCGGTGGTAAACTTTGGAATAATCCCAAAATTATCTTTACACAGGGTTCCGTATATGGCTTTTGTACCCAAAACCTCGCGCCACTTTAATCTATTCAACAATGGAATGCGATTTAAAAGCAATCCGTTTAAATGATGCTCTGCAGAAGCAGAAATACTCCTGTCGGTAATAAATTCAAAAATACGCATTTGGTTGTATGCACCTGAGTTGTATACAAAACTCTGGTTACCGATATACACGGTAAGCAAAGGATATGGTAAGTTGCCAAAAACCCGGGAAGCTTCAAAATTAAAGGCAGTTCGCCCCGTTGTGCCCCATACTTTGTTAAAGTTTAATCCAGCGACCAGGCGGGTATAACTGAACTGGCTTCCGAAGATGTTTTTATAGCCTTGTATCCAGGTTCCGTAATACTCAGGACCAATTCCGGTAAAAGTTACGCGCCTGTTATCATTTTGCAGATAATAGTACTTGGGAGAATATCTAAGTGTCAAATTGATGGTTGAATTATAAAACTCAGTTGCATAGGAGGATGTATCCGGATAATTTGGGTACCATGCAAAATTAAAATTTCCCACTCTCTGAAACAGATATGCCCTGTTACCTGCAATCAAGGAGAGGCGCAGTCCGTTTCTCAGGTCAGTACCAAACATAATACGGGCATCCCGGTTCATATTAAGATTGTTACTGCCCAGCAGGTTGAATGCAGTGAAAAGACCTGTACTGTAATTTTCATTGTCAGAAATACCAATCTGCTCAACATCCCTTCTGTAAACAACACCCAGTTTTGTCCACCGTTTGCGGTTGAGGATGCGTTCTGCTTTGAGTGAATATTTCCAGTCTTTATCCCAAAAGCCGTAGGCGCCGAAACCCTCAATAATCCAGTTTTTATTATACATCGGGGTTGTGCGAAAGCCCAACCTGAGCCGCGGTCCTTCCAGCTGGTTAAAACTAACCAGGCTGTAATAAGGGCCCAGGTCAATCTTACCTGCATTTTTAAATCCATCCACCAGAAAGTTCACAACATCCACATAGGTGCTTATGCGCGGAAGGTTAACCAACGTATCAATTTTGTGGGCAATTCTGTCGTCGGTAGCTGTGTTTGGCAGGTGCCTGTTCTGTATCCAAAAGGTATCCGGACGGTTCAAAGCATAAGGATCCATCGTAACGCGGGTTTCGAAGAATTTGGGAGAATGCTTGATATTGGTTTTGATATCTTTTGCAGTAACCACACTGGTTGCCACAACCCCTGCCGCCTGGGTACTAACCTCGGCAGCATCAATAACAGCGCGTGTATTGACACAAAAATAAGCTCCAAGATCGGTGGGGGCGTACTGCTGGGTTATTCTCAGTTTTTCGATATAGTTGATATTTGAACTGCTGTTCAGCTCAAGTGATAGTTTCAGCAATGCGCCGGTAGCATCCTCAATCCAAACAAATCCCTTAAAAGCAAGATCCTTTTCAATTTTTGGTGCACAGTATATCTGAAAAACCCTTCGAGGACCCGATTTATCTACATAAACAAGTTTGTAATCATAGGTATTCATAGCCGCTTCTGCTATCGGCGATACGATACCTTTGTCTATTACAACAAGGGTATTCATGTAGAAATTATAATTTACAAACGTACTTCCGAGCACCTGAGAAATGAAAGTGCCGTCCTGAACCCCTATGCCTTTTAGACGTGATGCTTTGATGTATTCTTTGGTCAGGTATGGATTCTTATTAAAATAGTAATCACTGATTACCTCAGAGATAAAAACGGGCAGAATGGATTTCTCCTTATTACCATTCAAATAGCTGATGGTATCGAACAGGGGGCCTATCTCCTGCCAAAACTTACCTTTCCTGAGTTTGCCGGAAATATTGTTTACGGCAATGGTGTTTTTGGTAAAGGTTTCACACTGGTAATGCTCCAGTTTATCAGGATTATTTTTGTTTCGGTTCTCTTGGGCAAGCGCAATCCATTTAAGAGCAGGATTGGTTTTTAGCCTGATTACCACTTCCTCGGTCTGAATAACATTTCTGAGCAACTCTATTTCCAAACCTATTGTAGACTGTTTATTCAGCGGAATCAGGCGGGTTTTATACCCCATGTATTCAACCCTTAAGGTATCGGAAGGAAAATCGTCACCGCCCCATTTGAAGTTGCCTTCAAAATCAGAATAGAAACCCAGTTCGGTACCATGAAAAAAAAAGTTAGCAAATGCCAGTGGCTCGCGGGTCTCTTCAGCAAAAATTTTACCGGAAAGTCTCTTGACCTGAGCCATTGAAGGGAGGATGCAAAGCCATGACAAGCAAATAATTAAACCGCTTTTAATCTTTTTCACAGACCCGCCAAATATAACAACTTAGTTTGTATTTATTGAACCTGAATATCCACCGCCGCCATGATGCTTGTGCATGTAGCAACAAGCTTTTTACTGCCATCTTCAAATAAATCAAACACTTCCCCTTCGCAAAAAACCAGAAAATTACCCGATTTTATTACCTTGCCGATTGCTACAACTTGGTCGGATATAGAGGGGTTCACGTAGGATATCTTTAAATCTACAGTAACAACATCTTTTCCTTCAGATACCGCGGTATATGCCGCAATTCCGGTAGCCACGTCGCACAGTGTTGCCGTCACTCCGCCATGGGTAAATCCATTTTGCTGCAAATGATGCTGTTTTACAGACAGAGAAAGTGTTGCCTCTCCTTTCGATACATCTTCAAGCACCAATCCCATGTGAATGATGAAATGATTATTCTTTAACCTTTCCTGTAAGAATTCTTTTAAATTTGTCATTAGCGTATCGGATTATATCCTGATTCTTTGAGAATATTGCCGGCACTGGTTTCCTCCCAAATTTGTTTTAGAGTCTTTCCTGTTTTTTCCGCATAGGCAGAAACTATTTTCAAACCGGAATAATTACCTATTCTCGGAGGACAGTCCTCCGGCAAACCTGCCCCGGTGGTTCGTTCACCCTGAATAAAATAGCGTTTGTAGCCACGGTTAAAATCCGTGCTGAACAATACTTTTTTCTGCAAATAAAAATTCCAGATATTGGATTCTTCTTTCTTTAAAAATTTCCATTCATCGGGTGTGTAACCCAGCAACCGTTCAGGTGCGATTTCAGAAGCCAGTTGTATTAGACTGTACCAAAGTTTACCCTGATACACCATTTCATCCAGCATGGTTTTTCGGGGGTGCTTATCCAGATAACGGCCATTTAGATAGGTAATAGCCAGATAAGACGGTATTTGCTCTGTCCGGGAATACCTTTTCATCCAAGCAGGCATACCCTCAATTTGGCCATAAAATGAGCAGGTATCATCCATAAATAGTTCAGCACTGTATCCAAGAATATGTTTGCCTGCAGCTGTATCGGTGAATGTATTGGTCATACTAAACTGACTGAAATAAACAAAAATCTCAAATTCACCGGCATCTGGAAACTCACTTTTGAGTTTTGACAGGCAATTCTCAATGTCATAATTCAAATCCAAATAACGGGCGTAATGTTTTTTTACAAAAACCAAAACAGGTTTATTCAGCTCCACAAATCTTGTCAAAAACAAAGACAAAATGGAGTCATTGACCATATAATCAGGCGGAACACCCATAATATCCACACACCATCGATCAAATTTTTTGGCAAACTTGTGCTTTATGCCCAGAACTTCATCAACAGAAACACCTCCTTCAGCAACCGTTTCAATGGCATCCGTAAGGTTGAAAATCTGTTGTTCTGTTTGTTTTTCCGAAGCGCATGCGGAAAACAATATGATAATTGCTAAAAAACATAACGGGCAATTCCTCAAAATTGTGTTTTTTTGCATAAAAGGAATATGAAGATGCAAAGTAATATCAGATTGTGTTTGTGTACCCTCTTCTGCGGTCTCACATTTATGCACACGGTTAACGCACAGGACAACCGCAAAGTTGCCATCGGATTTAAGGTAAGTCCAAATTTTGCCTGGACCCGCATTATGGAGGGTCCCATGGAAAACAACAGCCTTGGCCTGGGTTTCAGCTATGGTCTGATGGGAGATATTAATATTGGTAACAATCCCAACTATTGGCTGAGCACTGAGTTCATTGTTACTTCTACACCCAGTAAAATTAACACAAATGATACATTATGGTCAGATGATAAATTAAAAAGTGGGCTTCCGTATAAAAACGCAACGTTTTCTTATAACCTGCAATACATTCAGGTACCTATAACATTAAAACTCAAAACCAACGAAATCGGTAAATTCAAATACTGGGGACAATTTGGCGTGGCGCCTGCATTTTTGATGCAGCAAAAGCTTAAAACCGCATCCACGCCCAGTATTTACGGGAACAACACCCAGTCACACAATCCCAACCTAGATGCCAATGACAAATATGACTTTAAAGGTGATGTCGGAAGTTTCTCAGGAAAAGGCGCGTATCAGGACGATGTGCACAAAGCCAGAATTTCTCTAATTATGGGTGTCGGTATCGAAACCAAAATCAGTGGTAAAACCATGTTTTCAGCTGGTTTGCGGTTTGACAATGCCTTCTCAGATTTGTTTGTAGATGATGCGGTTGACGGCAGAAATAATTTTCTGGGTATTCAACTGGGGATATTTTTCTAATCAGACAGCGTGAAAATTGCTCTGGCTCAGCTCAATTACAGAATCGGGGATTTTGAGCTGAATACTTCCAAAATGTATGAGGCCATAACAGAGGCCAAATCACAGGGGGCAGACTTGGTGGTATTTAGCGAACTCTCCGTTTCCGGTTATCCTCCGGGTGATTTGCTTGACTACGAATGGTTTGTGGAAAAATGCGAACAAAGCATGGATGCGATTGCCCAAAGTTGTCAGGGTATTGCCGCCATTGTTGGGGGTGTGATGCGCAACCGCGATAAGGGCCGTGGGCTTTTTAATGTGTCCTGCTTTTTACAAAACGGTCGTATTGAACATATAGTCAGAAAAACATTGCTGCCGACCTATGATGTCTTCTCAGAATCAAGGTATTTTGAGCCTGCCGATGCATGCCAAATTTTTGAGTTTAAAGGTTTGAAAATAGGCATAGCCATATGTGAAGACATTTGGGATGTGTATAATGAATTTCTGTACGAAAAGAGTCCTTTGCAATACCTGAAAAACGAGGGGGCGCAGCTCATCATTCATCCCAGCGCGTCGCCATTCAACGTGGGTAAAATCAGGATGCGTGACAAGGTCTTTGCCGGAAATATTGAACGTTTTGGTTTGCCTATTGTATACGTAAACCAGGTAGGTGCACACGCAGATTTAATCTTCGACGGAGACAGCCAAGTTATTAACGCAGAAGGTAAAACTGTGAAGCAACTGCCACTGTTTGAAGAAAAGGTAGAATACATCACTTTCGGTAAAAACGATTTTCTTGGCATTCCCGTAAATTCTTCGGAACCCGAAGAAACAGCGCTCATGCAAGATGCCATAGTGTATGGCATTAAGGATTACTGCCGTAAAACGGGTTTTAAAAAAGTAATTCTCGGGTCTTCCGGCGGCATAGACAGCGCTCTGGTCCAGGCCCTTGCATGCAAAGCACTGGGATCTGAGAATGTGCTGGCTCTGCTGATGCCTTCTCCCTTTAGCAGTGAAGGATCGATAAATGATGCGAAGCAACTCAGTATCAATTTGGCTAATGATTTCAGGGTAGTTCCTATCAACGATATATTCTCGACCTATCTGAACACGCTGGAGCCTGCCTTTGAAAAGTTGCCCCAGAACATTACGGAAGAGAACCTGCAGACCAGAATCAGGGCAAACCTGCTCATGGCCATGAGCAATAATATGGGATATTTACTGCTCAATACCAGTAACAAAAGTGAAATGTCGGTTGGTTACAGCACACTTTACGGAGATATGTGCGGTGGCCTCAGCCCCATCGGGGATGTATGGAAAACCAAGGTTTATGCTTTGGCAAAATACATGAACCGCAAAAATGAAATTATACCCAATGCAATTCTGACCAAAGCCCCTTCAGCGGAACTCAGACCCGGTCAAAAGGATACCGATAGCCTGCCTGAATATGCAATTCTGGATGAAATTCTTCACTGGTATGTGGAAGAAAGACGCAGTCGGGAAGAAATAAAAGCACAGGGTTATGATTCGGCCATGGTAGACAAAATTATAAACATGGTAAACAAGGCGGAATACAAACGTTTTCAGTCTCCGCCCGTACTCAGGATAACTTCCAAGGCCTTTGGAAGAGGCCGACAAATGCCACTGGTTGCATTCCATGGGTAAGGAATTGCCCCACAACTTCTGGCTAATGAGCACAGGCTCATTACTTTTTTTTCTGTCTTTCAACATCTTACTGCCCGAATTGCCTGAGATTTTGAGAAAAATGGGAGGTGAGGAATACCTGGGTTTTATACTGCCTGCTTTTGCCTTCAGCGCATTGCTGGCAAGACCCTTCAGCGGTTGGGTTACTGACGTTCTGGGGCGCAGGTATGCAATGATTGGAGGAGCTTTGTTTTGTGTTGCTGCCGGTTTGTTGTATCCATGGGCAAACGCTGTATGGTTGTTTTTCCTAATTCGTTTTCTTCATGGTTTTTCCACGGGATTTTCACCCACCGGTTTTACCGCGTTTACAACCGATGTGGTAGGTGAAGATAGAAGAGGTGAAGCATTGGGATGGCATGGAATTTTCAGCAATAGCGGAACAGCTGCCGGATATGCATTGGGTGCCTGGCTGGTTCTGTGGTGGGGTCAGTCCGGCCTCTTTCTTAGCAGTTCTGTGCTTGCTGTCATGGCTATTTTGATTTTCAGCATATTACCCGAAACCAAACCCCATGATAAACGTACTTTGCAGAATACCGGTTTTTTTTACTGGAAAGCCTGGCCAACTGCCCTGCTCATGCTGCTTGTATGCATTCCTTTGGGCTCTTTATTAACCATCATGCCTGATTACACCACCCACCTTGGCTACAACAATAAAGGGATATTTCTGACAGTTTATATCGCAAGCAGTCTGCTGGTGAGGGTTTTCAGTGGAAAACTCAGTGACAGAATGGGTCGTGCGGCAGGCATCGGCATTGGCACTGCCTTTCAGGTTTGTGCCTTGCTCTTACTGTTTTACCAAAAAGCTTTTTTCCCTGCTGCAGTGCTTTATGGAATTGGACAAGGCTTTAATGCTCCTTCCCTGTTTGCCTGGGCCGGCGATGTAAGCACTCCGCAAACCCGTGGCCGGGCATTGTCAATGCTGTTTATGGCACTTGAAACCGGCATTATTGTGGGAGGCATCGGTTCGGGTTTTATTTTAAATCATTTTAAAAACAGTTACAATCTTGTATTTGGATTTTGCGGTATTGCCTCAATTCTGGCACTGGCCTTTGCAGTCTCTCAACACAAAAAAAGCCCGTAATAGCGGGCCTTTTCTATATTGAATTTCGAGAAATTAATAGTAGCTGAAGTGATTCAAAAGCCACGTCACATCTGACTTCCACTTTCCGTAAATATTAAATGAACCAAACATGAAGTTAACCATTTCATACTCGTCTTTTGCCGGTCTGCCGTATTTGGCTTCAAACTTTTTGTCCATCACATCCATGTAGTATTTGAAATCAAGCATACAATCGTGCCAGTTATTGAATACGGCGTAATAATTATGCCCTGATCGCACTGATGTGGTTTTTCTTCCTGTTCCTGGAAAACGCATTCCGGTAAGATTGGCATAGTGCTTGGCGTAATAACTGTTTTTACCATCGGCACCACTCTCCTCAATCTTTATAACGGTAAATAATTTTGCCCAGCGCCCCACACTCTTTTTGGCCACTGTGTAAAGATGCTGCGCTTTAGGAATGGTTTTTAGCGACAACTGCAAAGTATCAAATTGCAACTTATCTCCTGAAATCACAACCTCATCTTTTGCCACTGTATCAGACTCCAAATTCAGGGTGCGTCTTTGGTTTAATGTAGCGGCTGTAGCCACAAACATTATTACAAAAACCAGTGTTGTCAGCAGATTTTTCATTAATCAATATTAGACAATTACTATGCCAAAATATTCTCTGCCTGTATTTAATTGAATTACTGATAGTTAAAAACATATATTAATAGCCTCTTAATTTTAAAAACCAATATAGGCTATCAGCGGAATCTGAATAAATTTGGTGTGAAAAAGTATCAATACTTAAATTGTAAAAACAACCCCCCCAATGTCTTTGGACACACGGCTTCTGAGCTCATTTAAATAATTTAGCATTTCCAGTGTATCTGACACATCTGTTTCAGGATCCTGAAGCAACAAAGTGTAATGTTTAATCAGATTGTCCAGTTTCTTCTTTCGCAGATACAAAAACACAGCTGTTATCTCATTCTTAAAATTATCTTCTTCCTTTTTAACATGAATAAAATTGTCAGCAAAAGCGCTGCTGAGTTCGTAACCGGATGAAAGAACACCGGCTGCCCATGAAGCTATATCAGCATTCGAATGTTGCGTAAAATATGACTGACCCGGCCATTTATCCCAAACACCAAACTTAATCTGGGCCACCAGCAAAGCACACATCTCATCATTAAACAGCAGCTGATTGTCTTCTTTTATTTCTTTTATGATAAAGTCGCTGACCTTGCTGTTTTCATCCCATGTTTCATCACCATGTAACAATAAAATCCGGAACAAAGCCCTCTCCTGGTGCACATCGGTAAGTTCTTCCCTGGGGAATTCAATTCCTGAGGCAGTTGTTAGTTGTTTTACTTCCTTTATAAAATCCTGTTCATTTTTCAGGTTTTTACTCCTGAGCAACTTACCAAGTTCTGCTGCGAGCAGTGCCTCGTCAATCTTGCAAACTCTGGCCAATTCCTGACTCATCGCATTGCGCTTAAGCGCATCGTTCATACAGGCAACACTTTGCAAAATATCCCGTATGGCTTCCGATTTTTTTATTGGGTCATCGCCGCATTCAGAAAGCAATAGTTTGGCCTTAAACAGAATGAAATTCTGCTCTTCAGAATACAGATAATCGGAGAATGCCTCACCGCCAAGTTTTGAGCAATACGAATCCGGATCCTTGCCTTCCGGCAATGATACAACCCTGACATTAAGATCATCCGCAAGCAACAGATCTATTCCCCTGAGCGAAGCTTTTATACCGGCCGCATCCCCATCGTATAAAACTGTAACATTGGGGGTAAACCTTCTTATCAATTTTATTTGACTGGGGGTAAGTGCCGTCCCGCTGCTGGCCACCACATTTTCAATTCCGGCTTGGTGCAGGGTAATCACATCGGTATAACCTTCTGTCAGATATACCTTATCCTGCTTTTTAATGGCATTTTTTGCCTGAAAAATCCCATAAAGAAAATCACTTTTCTTGTACAACTCCGTTTCCGGAGAATTCACATATTTAGGCGCGGGATCTGTACTGCTCATTTTGCGCCCTGCAAAGCCCAGCAATTTACCACTGACACCTACAAGAGGGAATATTACCCTGTTTCTGTATAAATCATAAAAAGAGCCATTGTCACGCTTTTTGATCAAACCGGCCAGTTCAAGATTTTCAGACTTATACCCTTGTTTTGTTGCTTTCAGTGTAAAAGCCTCCCAGTCTTCCGGACTATAACCCAGTCTCCATTTGCGAATGGTTTCATATGTGTAACCGCGCTCTTTAAAATAAGGCATGGCCTTGGTTTTACCCTCAACCTCATCGTGCAACTGGTTTTCAAAAAAACCGGCAGCATAATCCAATGCGGCCTGAAGACTCTCCCTTACTTTCTGCTTTTCTCTGTATTCATCATCATCTCTGTTGCCGGTTTCAATTAATTCTATACCATAACGGGCTGCAAGTGCTTTTGCTGCTTCCGGATAAGACATATTATCAATTTCCATGAGAAATTGAATGGCATTACCTCCTTTCTGACAACCAAAACATTTGTAAATCCCCATGCCCGGCGACACAATAAAACTGGGGGTTTTTTCATCATGAAAAGGACACAACCCTTTATATCTTGAGCCTGAACGTTTAAGGCTGACATAGTCCCCTACAACATCCTCAATAACAACAGCATTTAACAATTGCTCTATGGAGCCGGGACTGATCATGCCCCGAAATTAAGAAATTAACGGAAAGATTTCAATAAACTTACGCGGCCATCCACACAATCTTTTCTCACAATTCCGGCATTGCCGCTAAAATAGCGCATGATCTACTTATGCTTGGGAGCAGACCTGAGCTTTATCACATTGTAATACATCACGTCACCTACACTCAAGGTAGGAAAGTTAGGTTACGGTATCACCATCTCCCATTACTCCGCTGAACAAAGTGGCATTGTAATACATTTCCACAACCTGTCTGTAAAACGTATCCTTGTATAACAGAGCCCAGCGTGCCGTATTTTCAACGGTAGACATGCAACTTACCAACTGATGGCTGTCTCCGGTGGAATGCAGTTCGTAGGAAATGAACTCTTGTTCCAGATTATCAAAACGCATCTTGCCATACAGTCTGTTTTTTTAAGAATAACAGTTTCATTTTGCGTTGTGTCTGTTGACAAATAATATATCCAGGCACTGCCTTCAGGAAAACTGAAAATACTTTTGAAATTTGCATCCAGGCTATACAATTCCTTTGAAACAAGCTTTCTACAACCCGAAACCGACAAAAAAATTCTCCCTGTCAGAAATGCTATGTAGAATACTTGTCTCAAGGTGTTTAAATTTGCAGAGTAACTGAAAAAACACAATATCGCAAAAATGCTACACACTGCAGAAAAACGGAATGCATTGATTGATATCATAAAAGCACAGGCCAAAGCGCTGAAACCCATGCTGACAGAGATGCGCAGGCATTTACACATGAATCCCGAACTATCTTTTCAGGAATACAATACAGCAGCGTGGGTGGAGGATTATTTACAGAACAAACTGGGTTTAGAGAGCAGGCGTCTGGCCAATACCGGTGTTGTTGCGCTAATTGAAGGCAAAGGCAAGGAAGGGAATAAGGTAGTTGGACTTCGCGCAGACATGGATGCATTGCCCATTACAGAAGTATCTGATGGCAGACCCTACAGAAGCCTCAATGAGGGTGTGATGCATGCTTGTGGTCATGACATGCATACCACATCACTGCTGGGTGCCGCCACGATATTGAACACACTCAGCCATGAATTTTCAGGTACTATAAAACTGGTTTTTCAGCCCGCTGAGGAGAAATTACCCGGAGGTGCAAGCCTTATGATTGCTGACGGGGTATTACAAAATCCAAAACCCGATGTAATGATAGGACAACATGTAATGCCTCAGATTGCTACCGGTAAAACCGGCTTCAGACCCGGACTGTATATGGCAAGCACCGACGAAATATACATAACTATCCATGGTAAAGGCGGCCATGGGGCTATGCCGCATTTCAATATTGATCCAGTTTTGATTGCCGCAAACATTATCACGGGCCTGCAACAGGTGGTCTCGCGCAACGCCAATCCAGCTGTACCTTCTGTGCTTTCATTTGGAAAGGTTATTGCCAACGGCACTACAAACGTTATTCCACCTGAGGTAAAACTGGAGGGAACATTCAGAACGCTAAATGAACAATGGCGAACGGAGGCACATGAAAAAATCACCCGGATGGCTACAGGAATTGCCGAAAGCATGGGTGGCAGTGTAGATGTTGAAATCCGACGTGGATACCCATTGCTGCAAAACGATGAGGAACTGACCCATCGCTGCAAAAGCGCTGCAGCAGATTATTTAGGAGATGAATTTGTAGAAAACCTGGACATCTGGATGGCCGCTGAAGATTTTGCATATTACTCGCAGGAAGTACCCAGTTGTTTTTACAGGCTTGGCGTCAGAAATGAAGCAAAGGGGATTGTGAACAGCGTACACCACCCTGCTTTCGATACAGATGAAGATGCATTGGAAGATGGAGCCGGATTATTTGCCTGGCTGGCCATTCAGGAACTGGGAAAATAAAAATCAGGCGCCGATAACCTGCCTCAGGCTATCAACTGCAGAATCCCAGATAGAAGCCACCATGTCTTCTTCACCACTGTCTATGAACTCTGTTATAATCAGCTCCACGTCTCCGGTTATATCATCCTGAGATATTCTGAACTCCAAATATTCATCATCCGTATGAGCGTTATCCAGCGTAAAACGAATATACTTATTTGTTACATTCCTTACCAGCACGGCATTAACTTCTGTATCATCTTCCCACCGAAAACGGTAGCGCCTTGATGCAATTATATCCACATAATCTGCAAACCAGCTTTGCAGGCCTGATGGATTGCTAATGTACTGATACAAAACATGGGTTGAGGACCTGAGCGGATATTCAAGTTCCAGTTTAAGACGGTTATTGGTTGAAGAACTCATAGCTAGAAGTGTAACTGACTTGCAAAAAAAACAATTTAAAGCATATTTCAAAATGAAAATGACTGGAATATTGATAATATTATCTTTGCAGGGAGGCATATGCGAGGAAAATATTATTTCGGAACTTCCGTCTCTGTTATTGTGTTGTCATTTTTATGGCTGATTTTTGTTCCGTGTTACGCTCCCACTCTGTGGGCCAACCAATTGCACCGGCCTGCTCTGGATTCTTTTTTTTCGCAGTGTAGTTTTTGGGGTGAATGGCCGCTTATTTCTGTTGCAATCGGATATGCACTTTTCCGTGAACCCAAACTTGGATTATGGTTTGGACTTTGTTTTCTCCTAGAGTTGTTTATCGTTCAGGGGCTTAAATTCGGACTCAATGAACCCCGGCCTATACAGGAGCTGGGCACGAAACTTTTCGAAGTACCCGGAAACCCTATTGCTGACTGGAGGTCATTCCCAAGCGGACATACTGCCGGCACTTTCACAGCATTGGGATTTTTCGCTATAATCAGCAAATACAGGTCTTTTGAAATATTGTATGTTATTTTAGCAGTTTTGGTAGGATTTTCGCGGTTGTATCTTGGGCAGCACTATCTGCACGATGTAGCCGGGGGCATTTGTATTGCCTTATTTGTCTGGCTGCTTTTCAGGTTTGGACATAACCGGATTTCGTTGCTAAAGAATTTATCCTGGTGAGCCGTAAAACTGCCATACATCTCATTATTACCCTGGGGGCCGCCCTATTGCACATCCCTTTTCTGGGCAGTTTCCATTTGTTTGACTGGGACGAAATAAACTTTGCCGAAGCTGCCCGTGAAATGCTGGTTACAGGCGATTGGGGCCGCGTGCAAATAGCTTTTGAACCATTTTGGGAAAAACCACCTCTATTCATCTGGCTTCAGGCCGGCTGCATGAAAGTTTTTGGCATCAATGAATTTGCGGCTCGCTTACCCAATGCCATTGCTGGAATTGTTTCACTGAATATCTTTTATCATATCGGCAAGAAACATGTAGGCCATTTTTTGGGACTGTTCTTTATCCTTGCCTACGCAGGCAGCCTCGCGCCTGCATTATATTTCAAAACAGGAATTATTGATCCTGTGTTTAATCTTTTTATTTTTCTATCGGTTTACCAATGGTTTCTGGCAGAACTTGAACTCCGCAAACAAAAAAATGCGCGTATTCACTATCTGTTGTTTGGCTTGTTTTCCGGACTTGCCTTTTTAACCAAAGGCCCTGTGGCCTTGCTTGTAGCAGGTATTGTGGCCATAACACGTTTGTTTGCAGCCGGAAAAAACGCATGGCCGGGCTGGCCCAACCTGGGTTTGGTGTTTGCAGCGCTATTTGTAACCATGGGCTCCTGGCTGGGAATGGAAACTTACCAGCATGGCACATGGTTTGTCACGGAATTCCTGCGATATCAGGTTGTGTTGGTGCAAGGTCAGATTGAATGGCATAACCAACCCTGGTTTTATCACTTATTGGTACTTTTCTTCTTGTGTGCACCTGCCTCTGTTCTGGCGTTCCCGTTTTTATTCAGAAACCCCGGCATAAGCACAGGCAACGCCGCCATATTATTTGGCTATATGCGCAGCCTGTTCTGGACAGTACTGATTATTTTCTCTATTGTAAGCACCAAAATCATCCACTACAGCAGCCTGTGCTGGATTCCGCTGGCATTTATGGCCGGCTATACTCTTTACGCAGGCTATACAAAAAGAATGTCTGTATCACGCTGGCTGAGTCTGCCTCTCTTACTGAGCATGGTGCCTATGGCGGCATTTTTTACCATTGCACCCTATTTGCTAAGTGTGGAAAATCGCTACATTCTTGCACCTTTTTTAGAGAAAAATATTTTTGCCACTAAATTATTGCTTTCAGGGAATATCTGGGGTGGCTGGGAAGGTATTCCTGCACTGATTTTTCTGTGCTTTATCCTCATCTGGATTTTCCAGTTTGCAATGGGTATTGTTCGCCAACCCATACCACTGTTCTGGGCTGTTTTATTATTTGGGCAATACCTATATATTGTTATTTTGCCGAGGGTGGAAAGGCAACTTCAAGGCGAAGTTATTTCTGCCATTTGCAATGAAACAAAACAAGAAGACAATATCGTTGAATCCCGGGACTACAAAACATTTGCCATCCTTTTTTACGGAAACACACTACCCGAGCAATTCAAGGGAAAATGGTCAGAAACTGCAAAGAAAGACTTTCCGGATGACCCCTCACCCAATTACACTGCCAGAAAACATTGGATTTTGAATAATCCAACAGACAATACCGTCTCAATAATAACACGCTGCGATTACCCTGCCGACACAACATTTCATATGCGATTTAGAAAAAAAAAAGAAGCAGGCGCTTATTATTTATGGGGAAAAATCAACCCCTGAAAATGCTATTTGGTAGACCATTTCTGTTACTTTTGCTTAAAGCTGATAAAATGTAAGGGATGACCAAAAAAATCAAATTCATTGAAGCAGCCTTTGAAATGGGTGCAGCAACACCCGGAGCCAAGCTGGGGCCCGGGGCTCTAAGTGAAGCGATTTTAAATGCCAGCCCCGCTCTGCTGAATGGTGCTGAAAAAGAGACTCTTCTTCAGGACAACCCAATTACCATTACTTTCAACAATACCCCTTTTGCTTTTCACATTCATGCAATTTACCGGTCAGTGAACCTGTTGGCTGCATCGGTGGAAAAAGCCCTTTCAGAAAACTATTTCCCCGTGGTATTCAGCGGAGATCACAGCAACGCCATCGGAACCGTCACAGGAATTACAGATGCCTGCCCCGATAAAAAAATTGGTGTTTTCTGGGTTGATGCTCACCTTGACCTGCATTCTCCCTATACCACACCATCCGGTAATATGCATGGCATGGCAGTAAAAGCACTTTTGCCCGATAACATCAGTAATTACCAAAAGAACGAACTTAATCCTGAAACTATCACCTTCTGGAGCAAGATTAAAAAATCAGGCCGCAGGGAATTAACCCCGAAAATATTGCCTCAACATATTGTTTTCATTGGTACACGCGACTATGAGGAGGAAGAGTGGGCACTGGTAAAGACGCTCAATATCAGGATTTATACACCCGATGATATCCGTAAAAAAGGCATGCAGCAAATTCTGAATGAAAGCCTGGAATACCTGCAAGACTGCGACATGCTGTATACCAGTTTTGATGTTGACTCAATGGATCCCTCGATTTCTGCTGGAACCGGAACTCCTTCACCCGATGGCCTAAGCTACAATGATGCCGAACTGGTTTTTAAAATATTATTGCCACACCCAAAAACCGTGGCATTTGAAATCAGTGAAATAAATCCTTTACTAGACAACGATCACTCCATGCCCAAAGCCGTTGCTCAGCTGCTGGCCTCGGCTTTGTAGTTTTCCAGCAACCAAGTCATGGTGTCTGTATGGTCCGCGTAGTCGGCCAATCCTGGGTGTTGGGCTTTGCCAAAATTCACATTTGATTGAACTCCCGTAACAACCTGAATACGGGGCTCATTTTGCCCAATATATTGACTTACATCCTCCAATGTGTCATAAAAATGATACCCTACCATACCTACGGGTGCATAAACGTCATTGGTTTCCTTTAGAATCAAAAACCCATTATCCAGGTGTTTGTTCAGATTCATCAGTAATATAGCCCTGTGATAATGATAATTGTTGGCGTATTTGTGGTGGTGAATCAAACCGGCATAAGGTTCCCAGGCATGAAATAGCCGTACCATATCAAAATTGCGAGGTAAAAGCAAATGCGTCACATTGCGGCATCCCCGCCCGAAATAGGTAAAGATATCTTCCCCAAGTGCCGTCAGCTCCGCCTCTGTAGTTTCCTGAGCCACAACAGCAACACTGTTTCTGTGTCCGCGCAACAAATGGGGAATTTGCCTGAAATAATATTCAAAGTAACGTCCGCTGTTATTGCTTCCCGTGGCGATAGCGGCATCCAAACCTTTAAAATTATCGGAAAATTCAATTCTATCAGCTAATTCAGGATTGTCAGATACCCAACCTTTAACCAGGTAATTCATCAGCACTTCATCATCAGAACTGGGTTTAATCCTAACCCTGCGACCGCACATAATGCCGCAAAGAAGGTCGTGCAAGCCTACGAAAGGGATATTCCCGGCCATGATTATGCCAAGTGTTTGCGAAGAAAACCTGGCCGGAAGCGGATATTTCGATAACCAAATTTCCGAATCAATTTCTAGTGCTGCAATCCAGGCGTTGATACTTTTTGTAATATTGTCCTGTGTGAACCAAGAGTTTTTAATTTCCGCTTCGCGCTTTTTTTGCTGCCAAGTGGCATCTGCTTCATGTTTTTCCATGAATTTTTGAAGCGAATTAAGCCACAACCTTTGCTGCATGGGTCAAAGATACCCGTTTTCAGAAGGTCAACAGAAAAATAAGAATAAATTTGATGCTTTGTATTGTATACGGCTGCTTGTAAATTTGCCAAATGCCTAATCGTTTGTTTATTGTTTTCTCTGTTTTGCTTTTAAGCTTTCACAGTCTTTGCGCTCAGGATGACAAAAAAGATCCACGGCTGATGCTGGGATTCAACGCAGGCGCCAATTTCAGTCGGACGGCAAACAGCGATACCTTTCCTGCAAATTTCACCAAACGCAACCGCCTTGGAATTGCCTTGGGACTGAATGGCGTGCACGACATAAGCAGCAATGCGGGTATTGCCTTTGGGGTCAATTTTGTGCAGAAAGGATATAAATTGAACAATGACACCCTTCCTGCCAATCCGGACATTGTAAGAAAATTCTGTAGCATCAATGTGCCGCTGGGACTGCATTTCAGACAGCAATTCAATGCGCAGAACTTTATTACCGAAAAATTTGGGGTTGTAGCCAATTTTAATTTGCGCGGAGACAGTGCTTCGCTAACAAACAACGACAAAAACTCGGCATTCCGCATCAATGAATACAGCGTACGGAATTTCTATCCCATGTTCTATCTGGGTTTTGCCATGGGCGGAACTTCCGAAAACAATAACCGCTATGAGTTTGGAATTACCTACACACAATCACTCAGCAACGATGCAACATTGATAGTTTCGCACAGCGATGGTTTAAAAAAACAGTTTCCGCTAAATTACCGCGGAGGCTTTCTGCATATTGGTTTCAGCTACTACTTCAACCTCAGCAATTTCAAAAAATCGAGCGGGTATTTTTATTGATTTACCCCAGCCCCACATCCAGGGCCATCATCAGCACGAAGCCGAAAATTAGTCCCAGTGTAGCTTTATCCGTGTGCCCGTCGCGCTGGGTTTCTGGTATTACTTCCTCCACTACCACATAAATCATGGCACCGGCGGCAAATGCAAGAAGATAGGGCAATAAAAGCGCCGCCACCATTACCAGCGCCACACCCAAAACACCGGCCACCGGCTCTACCACACCACTTAATTGCCCCCAAAGAAATGATTTGGTGCGGCTCATGCCAAATCGTCTTAATGGAATAGCCACGGCCAGGCCTTCGGGAAAATCCTGAATACCAATACCAATGGCAAGCGCAATAGCACCTGCCATATCGGCTCCGGGCAAACCCTCTGCCACCGCACCAAACGCCACACCCACTGCAAGTCCTTCGGGGATATTGTGCAGCGTGATGGCCAAAACCAGCAAAACCGTACGGTTCCAGACGGTCTTCACACCTTCCCTTTTTTCCAGGGGCTGATGAATGTGCAGGTGCGGCAGTAACTGATCAAGTCCGAAAATAAAAAATGCGCCCAATAGAAAACCAATGGCCACAGGCACCCAGGCCCATTGTGCCGACCAATTCGACTCTGCCATGGCTATAGCAGGATTCAGAAGGCTCCAGAAACTAGCCGCCAGCATTACACCACCGGTAAATCCCAGCATGGTGTCCATAAATCCACGGCGAATATCTTTCATAAAAAAGACGAAAGAGGCTCCAATTGCTGTTACCAGCCAGGTAAATCCTGTGGCTACCAGCCCCTGCATAAGCGGATGCATTCCATTAAAAAATTCAATCAGTGTCTGCATCATGGCCTTTAATCCTCAAATCTCTCAAACTGCTTGTTATGGGTTTTAGCCGCTGATTCTTTATTCTTAAATACCTTCAAAAAGAAGTAAATAGCCACAAACACCAGAGTGGTGATGACCACTTCCCAAAGAAAAAACTCATTTTTAAAAGCCTGAACAGAAATGGCAGTGGTATCTTTCATTGATACAAAAATAGATAACATATATCAAACGCGGTTACAAAAAAATCAAGTGGCTGATGTAAATTGCGGGCACCATGAGTCAGGTAGCCTACATTGAACAAAACAAAGACCGTTTTTTACAGGAACTTTTTGATTTACTGCGCATTCCTAGTATTTCGGCAGACAGTGCATTTGCCGGAAATGTGAGAAAATGCGCCGAATCTGTTGCCAAGTATTTACGCAGTGCAGGGGCAGATAATGTGAGCATAGAGGAAACTGCAGGACATCCCATTGTATATGGCGAAAAAATGGTTAATCCGACCTGGCCCACCGTTTTGATATACGGACACTACGACGTGCAGCCTTCGGCACCTGATGAACTATGGACCACACCTGCCTTTGAGCCTAATGTACGCGACGGAAAAATTTACGCCCGAGGCGCCGCCGATGACAAAGGGCAGTTTTTCATGCATGTAAAGGCATTTGAAACCATGATGAAAACCAATAGCCTTTGCTGCAACGTAAAATTCATGATTGAAGGGGAAGAAGAAGTAGGGAGCGGTAATCTGGGGCCATTTTGTATAAACAACCGCGAAAAACTGAAAGCCGATGTAATCCTCATCAGCGACACATCCATGGTGGCTAATGATGTTCCCAGTATTGACGTGGGACTTCGTGGATTGTCTTATGTGGAAGTAGAAGTTACCGGACCTAACCGCGATCTTCATAGCGGCGTTTACGGCGGTGCTGTGGCCAACCCCATTAATGCGCTGTGCAGCATGATTGCCAGCATGCACGATGAAAACCGGCATATTACCATTCCCGGATTTTACAACAATGTGTTGGAAACATCTGCGGAAGACAGAGAGAACATGTCGCGCATTCCTTTTGATATCGAAGAATATAAAAAAGACCTGAACGTAAATGATGTTCTCGGAGAAAAAGGTTTTAGCACCATAGAAAGAACCGGTATCAGACCCACACTGGACGTGAACGGCATCTGGGGCGGATATACAGGTGAAGGAAGTAAAACCGTATTGCCTTCCAAGGCATACGCCAAAATCAGTATGCGCCTGGTTCCCAACCAAAGCAGTGAAGTCATTACCGAATTGTTCAAAAACCATTTCGAGAGCATTGCACCTCCGGGCATTAAAGTGGAAGTGAGACCACACCATGGCGGTGAGCCGGTTTTGACACCCACCGACAGCATCGCCTACAAGGCGGCAGCATCTGCCATGAAAGACACCTTTGGGAAAGATCCGATCCCTACCCGTGGCGGCGGCAGCATTCCCATTGTGGCTTTGTTTGAAAAAGAACTGAAAACCAAAGTGGTGCTTATGGGATATGGGCTTGATAGTGACGCACTGCACTCTCCCAATGAGCATTACGGTATTTTCAATTACTTTAAAGGTATTGAAACGATTCCACGTTTCTTCCATCACTTTTCGAAATTAAACAAATCCTGAAAACAGATACATGCCACTGCTGGAAGGCGAAACCTTTGAGATTTACAGATCCGAACTGCTGAAGCGGTACAGGCATCTGCTGCGATCACTGGGAAAGGATGTATCCAAAGAAAAACTGAATAAGGTTCGTGATGCATTTGATCTGGCCGCACGTTCGCACGAAGGCATGGTGCGCAAAAGCGGTGAGCCTTACATTTTTCATCCGCTTGCCGTAGCGCAAATTGCTGTAAGCGAACTGGGCCTTGGACCTACAAGCGTTATCTGCGCGCTGCTGCACGATGTAGTTGAAGACACTGAGATCACCCTAGATGACATTGAGCATCGATTTGGCCTCAATGTAGCTTCCATTATTGATGGATTAACCAAAATTAGTACGGTTTTTGACAACGTTGACAAAGACCATAGTATTCAGGCAGAGAATTTTAAAAAAATGCTGCTTACCCTGGGCGAAGACCTGAGGGTAATACTCATTAAACTCTGCGACAGGCTGCACAATATGCGAACTCTGGGTTCAGTGAGTGAAAACACCAAACTAAAAATCGCCTCCGAAACCAATTTCATTTACGCTCCCCTCGCACATCGACTGGGCTTGAACGCCATTAAAACGGAAATGGAAGACCTGGCCCTGAAATTCACAGAGCCTGAGCTTTACAGAGAGATTTCCCAAAAACTGGCAGAAACAAAATTGTCGCGACAGCGCTACATACGCGAATTCATAGAACCCCTTCGTTCCAAATTGGATAATACGGACATGAAAATCGTGGAGATAAAGGGCAGGCCTAAAAGCATTTACGGCATTGCCCGAAAGATAAAAGTGCAGCAAATCCCGTTCGAAGAAGTTTATGATGTCTTCGCCATCCGCGTGATTATTGATTCTCCCCTGTTTTTGGAAAAAGCCGATTGCTGGA
This sequence comes from Bacteroidota bacterium, assembly GCA_016868535.1. Taxonomy (GTDB): domain Bacteria; phylum Bacteroidota; class Bacteroidia; order NS11-12g; family UBA955; genus RGEC01. The sequence continues at coordinate 72,326 of VGGQ01000001.1, forward strand.
AAGTGTATTCAATTATAACCGATCAGTATCGCAGCCATGCCAACAGGCTCCGCGACTGGCTAAGCCAGCCAAAAAGCAACGGTTATGAAGCATTACATGCCACAGTGCTGGGACCAAAAGGGCGCTGGGTTGAAATTCAAATACGAAGTAAACGTATGGATAATGTGGCAGAACGCGGTCTTGCTGCCCACTGGCGTTATAAAGAAGGCAGTACCAACAGCACACCCCAGCATCAGGCCTTTGAAAACTGGTTATCCAACGTAAAAGATACCTTAGAAAACCAGGATTTAAGTGCGCTAGAGCTGGTTAGCGAATTTCGGTTCAGTCTGCTTGGTGAAGAAATTTACCTTTTCACACCCAGAGGCGATGTAAAGAATTTACCGCTCGGCAGCACCGCACTGGATTTTGCCTTTGCCGTGCACAGTCAGGTGGGATTACATACCATCGGGGCCAAGGTCAACAACAAACTTGTTCCGATAAGCCATGTATTAAAAAACGGCGATATCGTGGAAATTCTGACCACCCAAAAGCCCCGCGCCAATGCCGGCTGGCTTGATCTGGTAAAAACAGGCAAAGCCCGCGGCAAAATCAGGGAATTCCTGAAAATGGAGAAAAGCAAACTGGCGAGTATAGGCAAGGAAATGGTAGAGCGCAAACTTAAAAGCCAGGAAGAATTAATTTCCGAAAAAAACATCAGTTTAATGATGCGTTACTTCCAAACCGCGACTGCTGCAGAGTTCTACCACAAGGTAGCCAACGGCGATATCAAGGTTGAAAAACTCATTATTAAAGATATTGCGGCAAAAAAATCTACTACAAAAACTGCGGAGGTACAGGAAAAGCCTGCTGCTTCCAGAAAAAAACAGAAGGTTAAAGGACAAATCGTTATAGGCGATGACTTTGAAATGTCGTACCAGCTTGCCAAATGCTGCAATCCCCTTCCCGGCGATCCTATTTTTGGATTTATCACTGTAGGAGAAGGCGTTAAGATTCACCGTACATCCTGCCCCAACGCACAGCGCCTGATGAGCCAGTATGGCTACCGCATCATTACTGCATCTTGGCGAAGCGAGGGATATGAGAAACCATTTGAAGCCGTATTGTCTGTGAGTGGTATTGACGATGTAGGGATTGTCAGTAAAATTACCGATATCATTTCCAAGAATATGGAGGTGAATATGCGAAGCATAAATATTCAAGCCAATGAAGCAGAAGGAACCTTCGAGGGTCGGCTCGAAGTTTTCCTCCAAAGCAAGGCCCACCTTGATCTGCTTATGCAGAAAATTCAAGGTACACACCAGTATATTCAGGTGAAGCGACTGGACGCCTAAACTACAATATACGCAATTTTATCGACAATAACAAATTATTTGAATACTTTTAATTCCTATATTTGAAATAACAATTCAAGAAGCTATGAACATTTTCATTTACGTACTGGTAACGCTGGTTGTGCTCGTCATCCTGAGATCCATTAAAGTTATTCCACAGCAAAACGCATTTGTGATAGAAAGGCTGGGTAAATTCCATGAGGTTTTGCAACCCGGTTTCAATATCATTATTCCCTTTTTTGACAAGGTTGCCTACAGGCATTCGCTGAAAGAAACAGCGATGGATATACCCGAGCAGATTTGCATTACCAAAGACAACGTGCAGGTAGCGGTAGATGGAGTGGTTTTCGCCCAGGTAATTGATCCTGCAAAGGCATCCTACGGTATTTCCAATTATCAGTTTGCCGTAATTCAGCTGGCACAAACCACCATGCGCAGTGAAATCGGTAAAATTGACCTGGATAAAACGTTTGAAGAGCGCACAAACATAAACGGTGCCATCGTTTCAGCCATCGATGAGGCTTCTTCCGGCTGGGGTGTGAAAATTCTGCGTTATGAAATCAAAAACATTACCCCTCCAAAATCTGTGCTGAACGCCATGGAAAAGCAAATGCAGGCGGAGCGTGAGAAACGTGCTGTTATTCTGACTTCGGAAGGTGAAAAGCAAAGTGCCATCAATCAGGCCGAAGGTCAGAAACAGAAAGTAGTTCTGGAATCTGAAGCCATGCGACAACAGCAAATTAATGAAGCGGAGGGTCAGTCTGCAGCAATTAAAGCAGTTGCCAGCGCTACGGCTGAAGGTATACGCAAGGTTGCAGCTGCCCTGCAGGAAAAAGGCGGTTTCGAGGCCGTACAGCTGCGTGTGGCCGAAAATCTGGTGGAACAGTACGGAAAACTAGCCAAAAGCACCAACACCATGATTTTACCTGCCAATTTTGCGGATATGGGATCCATGATTTCTGCCGCAATGGGCGTAATTAAACAACAAAACGATAACAGCAAAACCAAATCATGACTGCTGAAATTATGTGGGGAGCAGCCGGTTTACTGCTCATTCTGGCTGATGTAGCCTTTGGTACCTTCTTTGTTGTGTTTTTAGGAGCCGGCGCACTGCTTACCGCAGCTATGCTTTGGATGGGTGTTCCAATGAATACAACCACTCAGTGGCTTACTTTCACGGTTGTTTCGGCCATGGGTGTTTTGTTGCTTCGCAAAAAAATGATACATTGGTTTGGCCCTTCTGATGAAGAGCGTTTTGAAGAGCACAAAGGCCAGACTGTTGTTGTAGTTGAAGATGTTGCTCCGGGTAAAACAGGAAAAATAAAATACCGCGGAACAGAGTGGCAGGGCGCCACAAACGGTGATGATGCGATTCAAGCAGGAGAAAATGCCCTGATTACGCACCTGGACGGAATTGTTGTGTACATTCGCAAAAAACAATAAAATGAATGCTGCACATCTGCACCTGATAACTAATCACTTGCCCCTTCTGGGGCTGTTCTTTTCTGCGCTGGCAATTGCCTGAGGTATTTACCGAAAATCCGTGAATAAGCTTTTGCTGGCGTTTTCCTTCACTTTGATTTCTGCCATCGGAGGCTGGCTGGATGAGAAAATAAGGCACAGCCAGAGGATACAAGCCGGGCCTTCGGCCACAGATGAGGCCGAAGAACGCGAAGAGTGCGAATAAAAAACGCACGCATGCGGGGCGTCTTTTAAATAATTCTGTGTTAAGTTTAGCCTTCGAGTGCTGCAACTCCACCCACAATCTCGCTGATTTCGCGGGTAATAGCCGCCTGACGGGCCTGGTTGTAGGCCAAACGTAGGCTGAATAGCAGCTCACCTGCATTTTCAGTAGCTTTATCCATGGCCACCATGCGGGCCCCGTGTTCAGATGCCAGTGAGTCCAACATAGCGCGGTATACCTGGGCCTTTACACTTCTGGGAATTAAATCTTGCAATATCTGAACCTTATTGGGCTCGAAAATATAGTCATTCAGGCGGCCAGATTTGGCTGTATCTGCTTTAATCTGGGGAATTACCGGAAGAATAACTTCGTTGGTCAGAATCTGTGTAGCCGCATTTTTAAACTGATTAAACACCAGCTCCACCTGACCGTATGGACCATTACAGAAACTTTGCAAAATGTGTTCGCCAATTTCAAAAGCCTTTTCTGCATCGAGTATAGTCAGTGCATGCATGTAGGTTGCATCTACATTATACTTGAGACGACGCAGGAATTCTCCACCTTTTTTCCCGATACACAACAGGGTAACATTACCGGCTCTGGTTTGCTGGGCATACTTTTCCGTAAGCATCAGACGGGTGCGCTTGATAACGTTGGAGTTGAAAGCACCGCAAAGTCCGCGGTCGCTGGTAATAACCACAATCAGCACCTTCTTCACTTCGCGTGCCTGAAAGTAAACAGCCAGCTGAGGATCGTCAATACTATCCTGCAGGTTGGACATAATACCTTTCAATTTTTCCGCGTATGGACGCATGCGTATGATTGCATCGCTGGCCTTTCTCAGCTTGGTAGCGCTCACCAGCTTCATCGCCTTGGTGATTTGCTGCGTGCTGATAGTGGATGAAATCCGGCTGCGTATTTCTTTTTGACTCGGCATGAGTGCTTATGAGCAGTTTATTCGGTAAATCCTTTTGCTACTTCCTTGCCGGCTTCGCTGAGTAGAGTGGTGATAGAATCATCAATCTTGCCACCTCTGAGCTGTTCCAGGACATCAGCATATTTGTTTTCCAAATACTCGAGGTAAGCTGTTTCAAAAGCACGAACCTTGTTTACAGGAATGCTGCGCAACTGGTTGCTGGTACCCAGATATATGATGGCTATCTGCTTCTCTAGACTCACGGGGCTGAACTGATGCTGTTTCAGCAGTTCCACGTTGCGGGAACCTTTATCCAATACTGCTTTGGTAGCGGCATCAAGGTCAGAACCAAATTTGGCAAACGCTTCCAGTTCACGGTACTGGGCCTGGTCAAGTTTCAGGGTACCGGCTACCTTCTTCATGGATTTAATCTGGGCATTACCACCTACACGGCTTACCGAAATACCCACGTTGATGGCGGGACGTACCCCTGCGTTGAACAGGTTCGACTCAAGAAATATCTGTCCATCGGTAATTGAAATCACATTTGTTGGGATATACGCCGAAACGTCACCTGCCTGTGTCTCAATGATGGGAAGAGCTGTAAGTGAACCACCACCTTTTACTATGTCTTGAAGGCTTGGAGGCAGGTCATTCATTTTCTCTGTAATTTCTGTGCTTGCATTCAGTTTGCACGCTCTTTCCAGAAGGCGGCTGTGCAGGTAGAATACGTCCCCGGGATAAGCTTCACGTCCGGGAGGGCGGCGCAGCAGCAGCGATACTTCGCGATAGGCAACAGCCTGCTTTGAAAGATCATCGTATACCACCAGTGCAGGCAATCCAAGGTCGCGGAAATATTCGCCGATGGCGGCGCCGGCCATAGGAGCAAAGAACTGAAGCGGCGCTGGAGAAGACGCGGGAGAAGAAACCACCACGGTATAAGGCATAGCACCATTTTCTTCAAGCGATTTCACCACCTGCTTCACTGTAGATTCTTTCTGACCACAGGCTACATAAATGCAATATACGGGCTGTCCTTTTTCGTAAAAATCTTTCTGATTGATAATGGTATCCAGTGCGATGGTAGTTTTACCTGTCTGGCGGTCACCGATAATCAATTCGCGCTGTCCGCGGCCGATAGGAATCATGGCGTCAATCGCTTTAATACCGGTTTGCAGGGGTTCCTTAACGGGTTCGCGGAACAATACACCGGGTGCTTTACGTTCAAGCGGCATTTCAAAGACATCACCTGAAATTGGGCCTTTTCCATCGATAGGCTCTCCCAAGGTATTTAAAACGCGACCCAGCATGCCGTGTCCTACATTGATACTGGCAATTTTACCGGTGCGCTTTACTTTGTGGCCTTCCTTGATGTCGGTACTGCTACCCATCAATACGGCACCTACATTGTCTTCTTCAAGGTTCAATGCTACGGCGCGAATTCCATTGTCAAATTCAACGAGTTCACCGCTTTGCACACCAAAGAGTCCGAAAATACGGGCAATACCGTCTCCTACCTGGAGAACGGTACCTACTTCTTCTAAACTGACTGCACCGCTGAAACCGGAAATTTGTTCCTTGAGGATGCTGGATACTTCATCAGGTCTTATTTGTGACATTATTTCTTTTTAAGCTAAGTTTAGTTCTTTTTTCATTTTGTTAATCTGACCGATAACAGAGCTGTCATACATTCTGCCATCAAAGAGGATGGTCAGTCCGCCAATGAGTGCGGAATTTACTTTTTGTGTAATAACTACTTGTTTGTTGCCGGCATTTTTCTTTACAAACTGCTCAATACCGGAAAGTGTATCTTTATCCAGAGCTATAGCACTGGTAACTTCAGCCAGGGTAATACCATTGGCTTTGTTGTAAATATTGATGAATGATTGCGCCATTTCGCCCAATAAATTTTCACGGCTTTTGTCGGCCATCATATCGAAAACAGACAGGGTAATTTCATCGAATCCTTTGAATATCTGACGCAACACCTCTTTCTTTTTGCTTTTGTGAAGCAAAGGACTCTCCAGAAAAGATGTTAATTCGGGTGAAGCGGCAATTGCATCCAACAGATTACCAGCATCGCCAGCAACCGCATCGAGCTGCTTTTTTTCAGCGGCAATATCGAAAAGGCACTTGGCGTAACGGGATGCGATTTTCATGAAGTCTTAATTATGCAGTTGCTTTTTGTCGCTTATCTAGTTTGCTGAGCTGATCAGCAATGAGTGCTTTCTGAGCATCATTGTTTTCCAGTTCTTTTTCTACCAGTTTCTGGGCTATTTGCAATGAGAACTGAGCTACTTCTTTTTTAAGCTCATCTAAAGCAGCATTCTTTTGGCGACTGATTTCGTCTTTGGCACGTGAAATAAGGCGCTTGGCTTCCTCATCGGCAGCATTTTTTGCCTCACTCACAATTTTCCCTTTGATTTCACGCGCTTCTTTGAGAATGGTTTCTCTTTCGGCACGTGCTTCTGCCAGCAGATTTTCATTCTGCTGATTGAGTTTTTGCATTTCAGCGCGCGCATTGGCGGCTTCCTGAAGCGATTTTTCGATGGTTTCTTCCCTCTCCTTCATCGATGTGAGGATGGGTTTCCATGCATATTTTTTGAGGATGAAAAGCAACAACGAGAACGTTACCAGCATCCAGAATACAAGGCCTATAGCGGGGGTTACTAACTCCATGTTTTTTGATTTTCTTTCTTTTTGAAATATGGTTGCCCGCCGCAGCGGGCAACCGGTTAGGATTAGAGGAACAGAATCAGTAGACAAACAACGATTGCGAAGAACACGGCACCTTCGACAAGTGCAGCCGCTACAATCATGTTTGCACGAATATCACCCAGTGACTCGGGTTGGCGTGCAATGCTTTCCATGGCGCTTCCGCCAATAAGGCCAACGCCGATACCGGCACCAATGGCAGCCAATCCGGCACCGATAGCGGCACCCATTTTACTGAAACTTGCGGCAGCAACCTTAGTATCGGTAGCTGCATCGAGAAGAATGGTCATTAAACTCATAGTGAAGTGATTTTATTGTTGTTTTATTAATGGTGTTATGCATGATGATGCTCTTCGATAGCCATACCTATATATATGGCAGTTAGCAGGGCAAATACGTAAGCTTGAAGGAAAGCAACCAGCAATTCGAGAAGGCTCATAAACAAGGTAAAGGCCACGGAAAGCGGACTAACCGCATAGCCCAGCCACGGATTCATGGCACCGAATATAAATATGAGGCTAAAAAAAGCCAGGATAATAATATGACCTGCGGTTATGTTTGCAAACAAACGAAGCATCAAAACAAAAGGCCTCAGTATTACACCGAGAATCTCGATGGGGATAATAATAAGATACATGGCCTTGGGTACGTCGGGTAGAAAAATGTGTTTCCAGTAGTATTTATTTCCGATAAAATTCACCGTAAGGAATACTACCAGAGCCAAAACCATTGTTATGGCAATATTACCTGTAACGTTTGCGCCTCCAGGGAAAATCGGAATAAGACCGAAAATGTTATTTACGAAAATAAAAAAGAAAATACTGAGGATGAGGGGCATGTAGCGCTCATACTTGGTACCGATAGACGATTTGGCTACGTCATCACGCAGAAATAATATAAGTGGCTCAATAATATTAACAAATCCTTTGGGGGCTTGTCCATGGCGCCTGCTGTAAGTGCGGGCAACAGAAATCATAATGATGAGAAGCGTTATTACAGCAATAAACATCGCCAGAACATTTTTGGTGATGCTTAGATCATAGATAGCTTCTGAATTGGATTCGTTTTCCCAGATTATTTGGTTATTTTCGTTGAGCCTAAAACCTTTGTAGGCATTGTGTCCATGGTTGAAGTGAGAACTGGAAAAAACAGACACCCCCTGACTTTTTGTGTAAACAATTACAGGCAAAGGAATGGAGGTGTGCCCCCAAAGATGCCAGTCGTGCGAATCAGAAATATGCTCCATAATGAGCTTACCCGGATCGATTTTTTCCTCTGAATGCGTATTTTCATGACCTTTTTCAAGAGCATGTTCAGTGTCTGAGGCAAAAAGACCAAACGTAAAAAACGCAAAAAATAAAGACAACACTAAAATTTTGGAAGATCTGTATCCGCTGAAAAGCGCCGAAAAATAGGGCATTTGCTTATTTACACCGTCCATTGAAATCGGGGTGCAATTTACGACGAATTTGGGAAATTTCAAACACCATTAACAGGAAAAAACTACCTGTGTAAGAAATGATAAAGGGAAAATTGAGAGGGCGAAACGCAAACAAAGAAATTGCAAGAAAAAAAATAGCTGCCAACATTCTCAGAATACTGCCCAACATTATGCGTCTGATGGTTTTCTTCGGATCGGAATTACCGCTTCCATAAACATAATAATGTATAAAACCAGATAACCCCACCAGAAAGAGAACACCAAAATAACCATAGGCCGGTATTGTTACTTTGGAAAGGACATTATAAATGAGCATTCCGACAAATATGAGTACCGAAAATACAGTAAGTTTTTTATAGTAGGTTTTCATAATTGAAGTTAAAGTTTGCGTATTGCCGAATACAATGAACCTGCCACCCCTGCAATGGTCAAAAACAGGGTAAACAAGTGAAATTCAAGTTGCAACCAATGATCGAGATAGTATCCAGCCGCCACGAACAGCAGTATGGTTAGTATCATCCGCAGTGCGAGACTGCTGTAACGCAAAAAACTGCCTGTCTGCTTAAGAGGATTGTCCGGTTTCATCGGAACCTTGGGTTACGGGTTTGGTTGTAACCTGAGTAATGTGTGCATTCATGCTGCAGCGTCCGTTAAAAGATGCACCGCTTTCAATTATAATCTTTCCGGTAGCGATATCTCCATCAATTTTGCAATTTGATTTCAGGACGAGCGTTTCACAAACTGTGATATTCCCTTTGATAAAACCTGCTATGGTTGCATCCCGTGCATCTATATCGCCTGTAATACTTCCACCATCGCCCAAAACCAGCCTTTGCTTAACGGTTACATGGCCTTCAATGACACCATCAACGCGAAAGTCGCCATCAGAAACCAAATCGCCTTTCAGTTTGGTACCAGGTCCGATAATGTTTAATAAGTTATTTACGGAAGCAGGTTCTTTCTTCCCTTGCTTACCTGATTGATTGGATAAAAACATGAGACTGCAAATATACCCCCAAAAATAACAAAGATTTACTCAATTACTAGCAGGGCGGACCGATGTACTGTCAAACTTTTTTTCTTTACCGGACAAAATGTCGCTGAGTGCATCAATTTTAATTTGTTTGTTTTCCAGTTCTCTGCTGAGGTCTTCCATACGCTGATTCAGTTCCATCATTGATTCCCGGTTGTTTGTACTACCAAATCCGGGTACTAGACGTTTGGCAGGGGTAAAGCAAATCAGCAAATAAATTAAAAGCACAAAGGTTAAAAATACGGAGCTAAGCAGCATGAGAAGGTTCATTGGTGTGAGCCTGATAGAGAACACTTCATCGAAATGCGTATCATTCAGCAGCACTAAACGATACTTATTTCTAAGTTTAGCCATAATTTTGCGTCCTTTGCCCATAATAGTGTGCCTTCGCGAAATAAGAACACGAAATTATCGTTTTTAAGCATGTATCTATTCATGTACCCTCAAAAAATGTTATTAGCGGTTATTCCGGCCTGTCTTTTTATGCTGAACTCCTGTAAAAACAGTGATACTACCATAGGCAGGGCATGGCACAACACCACCGCACATTACAACATATACTTTAATGCCGAAGTGAAATGGAATGAAACGGTACTTTTGCTACGTGAAAATTACAAAGATGATTACCGCACATTCATAGAATTGTATAATTATGGTCCGTCGGAATCTCTGAAAGGCAATCAGGCTGCAATGGATGAAGTTGTGAAAAAGGCAAGTACCATGATAGACAAGCATCCGCGAAGCCGCTGGGTAGATGATGCTTACCTGCTCATGGGCAAAGCTTACTTTTTAAAGGGAGATTTTATAGCTGCCGAAGATCTTTTCAATTTCGTACACACCAATTATAAAGACCCTGTAATTCAGTACAGTGCCAAACTCTGGATTTACCAGACCCTGTATCAGCGAAAAAAGTATGGCGAGGCCGAAAACCTTGCACGCAGTCTGTTTCATGACAAAGATTTTCCAAAATCCCTCAAAGGAGATTTGTTTATGGCACTGTCGGCGGTATACCTGAAGCAAGGCAAAATGCTGCAGGCATATGAATATCTAAACAAAGCCCTCCCAAATGCAAAAGGCAAGATGGAAAGATACCGCCTGCATTTTTCCCTGGCTCAGGTTTGCGCTGAACTCAAAAAGCCTAAAGAAGCGGCTATCCATTATCAGAAGGTTATAAAAATGAATCCACCCTATGACATGGCATTCGACTCCAGAATTCAGCTGGCACAGCTGCTGTCAGACCAGGGTGAACGCTATGTCAAGGTAAATTCAATCCTGAAAAAGATGCTCCGTGATGATAAAAATATAGAATACTACGGGCAAATACACTATCGTATGGGACTGAATGAACTTGCCACGGGCAACGACGATAAAGCATTGTATCAATTCAATCAGTCGCTCAGAAAGACGGGTAATGACAATGCGCAGATGACCACAACTTATTTAGCTCTTGGCGATTATTACTATCAAAAAAGAATCTATGAAAACGCCGGCTTGTACTATGACTCAGCCAACAAAAAACTGGATGAAAAACACCCCGATTACCAGCGTTTATCTCAAAAAAGTGCTCAATTAACCGACCTGCTGAGACATTTACTCACTATCAAACGAGAAGACAGCCTGCTGCGAATGGCTGCAGATCCTCTTTTCAGGGAAAAATCAATCGACAGAATCATTGACAATGAGAAAAAACAAGCCGAAAAGCTAAAAAATCAACCTGCTCCTCCCCCGGCACCGCCGGCAGGAACAGGTTCGGATCCCATAGCAGGAACGGGCTCATTCCCTTTCTACAACCCTTCCATACGTGCCAAATCCGGGCAGGAATTTCAAAACTATTGGGGAAATCGTGTAAACCGGGACTACTGGCGTATCAATGCGAAAAAGGTTACCGAAACCACATCTTCAACTTTAAAAGACACGGGAATAAAAAAAGATGTGGAATCTTTGCAGGGCATACCAGACGGCATTTCTGCAGACCGGCGCAAATACTACCGAGACATTCCGTTTACTTCCGAAGCAAGAAAAAATGCACGAAACCGCATGGAAGAATCCATGTTTGTCGCGGCGGGAATTTACCAGAATCAACTGCTTGAAGAAAAAGAAGCTCTTCGCTGGTATTTACTGTTGCTAAAATCCTACCCCAACACCCAGTATGAGGCACAGGTTTATTTTGAAATGGCAAAAATCCACCGATCAGCGGAAAGACAGTCGGAATTCAACCAATACAGACAACTGCTCTCTGAAAAATTCCCCAACTCGCTGTATTTAAAGTTATTGGATGGGAATATAGATAGCGGAGACAACAAAGAACGGGTATCCGAACTTAAAGTTATTGAAGATCTGTACGAAAAAATGTATGTCCTTGTGGATGAGTCAAAGTTTACGGATGCCATTGCCGTTAAACTGGATGCGGACCGCAAATATGCCGGTAATGCTTACCAGTCAAGGTTTGATTATCTTTATGGCGTTTGTTTTATAAAAACGGGAAATCCTGAAAAAGGCATTGATATTTTAAAACAAATTACCCAGGATTATCCCGCCACCCCTGCGGCTGTTGAGGCACAGAACACAATGCAAGCATGGGAGCGGCTGAAAAATGCATCTACCGAAAACAATTCAGATAAGAATTCGGACAAAAACACCGTAGATGACAGCCAATTATGGAAAACATGGGATGGTAAAGAAGAGGTATTCTATTTGCTGGTATTCCCAAAAGGTGCCAACACCAATATGATCAGGGCAACACTCAACGATTTTAACAAAGAAAACTTCATTTTCGAGAACCTGGAAGTAAGTTCGGCAATAGCATCCGGGTCTACCATATACCTCAGCATATCAAACTTCAGCAAACATGAAAAGGCCAAAGAATATCTTTCTTTTATTGAGAAAAAACCTGAAATACTGGCCGCCAAAGGACTGTTTGAGTTTGAAATGGCCTGGATCTCAAAAACAAACTATCAGACACTGGCCACGAACAACAGGATTAATGCCTACATGGAATTCTTCCGCGGAAAATTGCGGTAACATGGTATATTCGCATACACAATGGCAGACAACTCAGGATTTTATTTGATTGGAAAATTCTGGAGGTTTCTTCTGGGAATTTTCCTCATGATTATTGTTTTTTTTCTGCTTGTAAATTTTGGCCTGTTTGGAGAAATGCCGGATATTAAAGATCTGGAAAATCCCAAAAGTTCACAGAGTTCAGTGGTATATGCTGCTGATGGTGAAATTCTGGGAACGTACTTTTTAGAAAACCGCACCAATATAAGGCACGATCAAATTGCACAATGCGTTTATGATGCATTGATTGCCACTGAGGACGTTCGTTTCTATAATCACTCTGGCATTGACGCAAAAGGCACCGCACGTGCGGTAATCAGAATGGGCCGCCATGGAGGTGGTAGTACCATTACCCAGCAACTTGCCAAAAATCTTTTCAGTATTTACGAGAAACCCAAAATGAAGATAACCCGCCTGATGCAAAAATTCAAGGAATGGATTATCGCCATCCGGTTGGAAAGACGATTTACCAAGGATGAAATCATTACCATGTACCTTAACACGGTTCCATTTTCCGGTATGAGCTGGGGTATAGATGCAGCATCCCGCGAATTTTTTAACAAAAAACCAACAGAATTAAAGGTGGAAGAAGCCGCTGTGCTAATTGGCATGCTGAAAGCCACCAGCTTGTATAATCCAAGGTTGAATCCTGAAAATTCGAGAGAGCGCAGAAATGTTGTGCTGAAACAGATGGAAAAATACGGAAAACTGGATGCCGGGGCATACAATGATATCCGTGATAAAGCTGTGAAGCTGGATTATAAAAGGGTAGATAATGAGGGACCGGCCATTTATTTCCGCGATCAGCTGGCTGAGTTCATGAAAGAATGGTGCAAAAAGAACGGCCATAATCTGTATCGAAGCGGATTAAGAATTTACACCACCCTCGACAGCCGAATGCAGAAATATGCGGAAAATGCCGTGGATCAGCATATGGCAGACCTTCAGAAACAATTTTTTCAGACCTGGGGAAGGGATGTGCCCTGGCGAAAGATAAGCGACTGGACAGTAATACCGGATTTTATCGAAAATGCCCTCGAAAGAACTGAGCGCTACCAATCTCTGAAAGAAAAATATAATGGGGATGAGAAGGCCATTATGGCAGAATTGAAGAAACCTGTGAGAATGACAATCTTTACATGGAAAGGAGAAAAAGACACAACCATGAGCCCGTATGACAGCATGAAACATATTAAGAAGTTTCTGCATGCAGGATTTGTGGCAATAGCACCTGAAACCGGCCATGTAAAAGCTTGGGTTGGTGGTATCAATCACAAATTCTTCAAATACGACCATGTAAATATTCATGCAAGAAGGCAGGTAGGATCTACCTTCAAGCCAATTGTGTATGCTACAGCCATGGACATAAACAAATACAGCCCCTGCACTGTATTCCCCAGAGAAAGAACCACATTCGAAGGTGCAAATGGTATACTTTGGAGTCCCAGAAACAGCGACGGCAAGGAAGGTGGAGAATTCACCATGGCAAAAGGACTGGCTCTTTCCGACAACCTGATAACAGCCCAGATTATGAAATCGTTGGGTGATGAAGCCCCTCAGACGGTTATCAAATTTGCCGAAAGAGTGGGAATTGAAAAAAACCGGATACCGCCCGTTCCCAGTATCTGTCTTGGAACCATGGAACTGAGTCCTTTTGAAATGGCAAGCGCATTTACCGCCTTTGTGAATAAAGGACTATGGATTAAACCCACTTACATCACGCGCATTGAAGATAAGAATGGAAACGTTCTGGAAGAATTTGGAACGCCGGAACATGATCAGGTCCTAAGTGAAGAGAAGGCATACCTGATGTTCAGCATGCTTAAAGGTGTGGTAGATTTTGGAACCGGGAGTTATCTGCGTGGTAAATATGGCATAACAGGACATATTGGCGGAAAAACCGGCACAACACAAGGCAGTGCAGACGGCTGGTTTATCGGAGTTACAAAAGGACTTGTATGCAGCGTCTGGGTTGGTGCCGACGACCCATCGGTGCGCTTCAAAAACGGGTGGATTGGACAGGGAGCATTGATGGCATTGCCTATTTACGGTATTTTTATGAAACAGGCACAGGCAGATAAAAAGCTAAATATCAATACCGATATGCCCGAGACACCGCAGAACATAAGTAATATGACCATGGACTGCAGTGAAAATGGCGAAGCAGACAGGGGCGGAGAACTGGATGTGGACGAACTTGGAAATTAACAAACATCCTTGTTTATTTCAAACTTTTTTCCTACATTTGCACCCCAAAAAGAATCGATTTATCATGAAATCCGATATACATCCCAAGAATTTTCGTCCGGTTGTTTTCAAAGACATGAGCTGCGATCATGCCTTTCTGGTGCGCAGTTGTGTAGAAACCAAAGAAACTATCAAGTGGGAAGACGGCAACGTATATCCTCTTTTCAAGCTTGAAATTTCAGACAAATCACACCCTTTCTATACCGGCAAGCAGCAGCTTGTAGACACCGCAGGTCGCATCGACAAGTTCATGAAGCGCTACGGCAAAAAGTAAAAAAGACATTATTCATCGAAAGCCACCGGAAAGGGTGGCTTTTTTTATGGGATAAACAACGCTTTGCCTTAATTTCGAAGCCATGCAAATCAACTTTTTTGACGATGAACAAATCGGGCATTTGTATCCGCTCACACTGACAAGACCAGCAGCAGATTTGCGCTGTGGTATACAAACCGTTGTCGAAAAGTGGACTTCCCTGTTAAAACCGACTGCATGGGGATTCGAAACCTGTGAATACCTGCGTGCGAAATTTCCTGCCGCCGAAAATATAGATTTGCGTATCAACGGCAGGTTGTTGCCGAATGAGGAACTAAAAAAAGCAATCTATTTGCTGGAGCCGGGCCAAAAACTAACTTCCGGAGAAACAATACTGGCGGAAAGAACAGGAAGTGCCATGGAAGGAATGCCTTTTGATGGCGCTTATACAATGCTTTTACGTCCCTATGATATTTTCATTCAGGCAGGCTCTGAAATACAGCGCGATATTGCAACCATTGCAGCCGGGCGCAGTTTGCTGAAACCCCATGCTTCTGTAAAGGTTATCGGCGAACATCCCGTGTTTATGGAAGAAGGCGCAAAAGCCCATGCATGCGTTATTAACACGACAAACGGACCTGTATATATTGGCCGAAATGCCGAAATTATGGAAGGTTGCCTGGTGCGTGGTCCTTTTGCCATGGGCGAAGGCAGTGTGCTGAAAATGGGTACCAAAGTTTACGGTCCAACAGCCCTCGGGCCCTACTGTGTGGTTGGCGGCGAGGTAAACAACATCTGTATGCAAGGCTACAGCAACAAAGGCCACGATGGCTTTCTGGGTAATGCGGTGCTGGGTGAATGGTGCAATATTGGCGCTGACAGCAATTGCAGCAACCTGAAAAATAACTACGAGGATGTGAAAGTATGGAACTACAGTTCAGGTCGCTTTGACCGCAGCGGGCAGCAATACTGCGGCCTTATTATGGGCGATCACAGCAAGTGCGGCATAAATACGATGTTCAACACCGGCACAGTGGTGGGCGTTTCGGCCAATATTTTCGGGGCAGGTTTTCCGAGGCAGTTTGTGCCCGATTTTGCCTGGGGCGGGGCTTCGGGCTTTATCACCTACAAACCTGATGCTGCTTGTAAAACCGCATCGCTGGTAATGCCCAGGCGTAAGAAGGAGTTTAATGAAACGGAACAGGCAATTATGATGGCAGTTTTTGAAACCACTGCCGAATGGCGCAAT
>VGGQ01000002.1 GCA_016868535.1 Bacteroidota bacterium
CGGAGCACCTGCGGTAATGTGGATTATCCTCAGAAAAAAATAGTTTATTCCAGCTTCTCAATCCGGATAATATTTTCAATCTGAAAATCAGTAACCGGATCAAACTCCACTTTCATATCATGGCCGTAAACAGCCCCAAATGCCTGCCAAAAAAAAGCCTCTGCCCCGCCACGATAATTTTTCATAATCTCCCAGGTTGTTTTACCTGTTTCCCGATGAATGAGCTTCATTAGAATTTTACCGTCATCTATGCTTAGGTCTTTTAACTGGCCCATATACATTTGCTTTAAACTCTCCTCGCACTCTTTAACGTAACGTTTTCGATCCTTTCTTGACTTCTTTAGCGCGAGGTTGTCTTCCATTACGCGCATCTTATAGGCTGCCATTTTAGCATACGGCATTACCCTTTTGACACGTTTTTTAAGTCGCTGGTAGGCTTTTCTTCCTTCCTCGTTCATACCTGCACTAACAAGCACAGGGTCCATCGTTTTGCTGTCGATGGTATCGCCGTCAATAACAATCCAGTTTACTCCCTTCTCCTGAGCCGTCAGCCTGGTAACCATAGCACCAAATAGCACCATGAGAAACAGCCGAATGTAGGTTTGCATTTCTTTAATATGAAACGTTTTTAGTTCGATTTTATTGTGCTTTCGCGTGGTTTTAACAATAGCCAGCAACTACCGCCTAACATCAGCATCAAAGAAATCATCTGCGCCTGAGAAAAGACAATAGACCCCACCCGGTAAAGGCTATCACCATGCTCACGGATAGTTTCCACCAAAAAACGCTCAACTCCGGCAAAAACCATATACCAGGCGAACAACTTCCCGGGTGCTTGCGTTCGGAATCTCAGTGTTTTCCATAAAACAAAAAATAAAAACAACCCGAGCAAAGCTTCATACAATGGTGTGGGATATACCGGCACTGCCAGTTGATAGCAATATTCTCCTTCACAGCCGGCAATAGGAACCATACCATCAGGAGTAAAACCTCCTGACTGACCGCCAAGTACATTGTGCGGATAACTGTAACTCCATGCCCAGTCGGGGAGCCATGCAAATGGCTTCGGGGACGTATTGGGTACCCCCCAGTCGCCATCCCCTGAAAACTGACAACCAAAACGACCGATGCCATAGGACAGCATCATGGCAGGACCTCCGGTATCCAGCATTCTCAGAAGACTTATGCCTTTGCGTTTACAGTATACCAGCACTCCGGCAGCACCGCATACCAACCCGCCATAAAATGTCCAGCCACCGACACTGAAAAACGCATCCAGAATAGCAGTAAAACTCAACCCAAATGGATTCTCGAGTATGTGAAACAATTTGGCTCCCGCAAATCCTGAGAGTAATGCAACGGTAGTAATATTTCCCATATGCCATTCGGCAGACTGGGTTTGAATCTCAACCTTCGGCTCAGGCAGGCGTTGCTTTTTATCGGTGTAATAGCGCCAGCCAAGCACCAGCAAAATAGTGAGCAAACCGAACAAAAAATTCCCTTCTGTAGTGAAAATATGCTCCTGTGGAATAAAAACTTCCTTTCCGGGAAACATAAGATATAGAATCTTGTACCCTAATATAAATGCAAACAAGCTGTTAATTATGTAATCCGTAATCGGATACGCTTCACCTATCCGGGTTTTAACTTCCACCTGCTGAAACTGCCCGAGTGCTGTTCTGCGCCGCATTTCGACTGACATAGCCCAGAATGCCCCGGCTATAGATAAGGCTACAAAAAAACCAAATGTATTCAGAATTTGCAGTGCCGGAATTTCTATTCCGAACATATCCTTGAAAAAATGATACAGGGTAGGAAACACGATTGCAAATTAGGGATGCAAAACTGCTAAATCAAGCATACTGCTCATAGTGCCATCCTCGTTCATGTTTTCCAGCTTTACATTTGCTATCTCATTTACCAGCAGCGGATCATAGGCTGCTTTTACTTTTATGTAATTGTCGGTAAATCCATGCATAAAGCCACTTTTTTCTTCAGCTTCAAACAACACCGGACGCGTGGCTCCAAGGTTATTACCGTAAAATGCCCGGCGTTTTTTCTCGCTGAGCGAACGCAACATACCCACACGATCATGACGAACAGACTGTGCTATGCGTCCCTGCATCTTTTTGGCGGTAGTATTTGGTCTCTCACTATAAGGGAACACATGCAGATAGGCGATATCAAGTTCATTCAGAAATTGATATGTTTTTAAAAATTCTTCCTCTGTTTCGCCAGGAAATCCGACAATCACATCCACGCCGATGGCACAATGCGGCATCAGATGCAATATGCGTTCCACTCTACTTTTGTATAAATCTGTTTTATAACGCCGGCGCATTCTGCCCAAAATTTCGTCGCTGCCACTTTGCAGCGGAATATGAAATTGTGGGACAAACCGCTGCGACCGGGCCACAAATTCAATAATTTCATTGCTGAGTAAATTGGGCTCAATACTACTTATCCGAAAACGGTCAACTGTATCCAACTTGTCAAGTTCCTGGATCAGATTATAAAAATCTTCTCCATGATTCACCCCAAAATCTCCCAAATTTACACCGGTAAGTACAATCTCGCGCACAGGACCGGTTGCCACCTGCCTGATCTTTGCCAGGGTTTCTTCAATATTGGCGCTGCGGCTGCTGCCCCGGGCCAGGGGAATGGTACAAAACGAACAGAAATAATCACACCCGTCCTGTACTTTTACAAAGGCACGGGTGCGCTCCCTTTCGCTGAAACCGGGCACAAAATCAAGGGTTTCCTTTATAGGAGCATTAAAAACTCGTGCTTTGGATTCCTTGCTCAATTCTCCCAGATGTGCCATTAGGTTAAATTTTTCGGCGGCTCCCAGCACCAGATCCACACCCGGAATCTGCGATATCTCCACCGGCTTAAGCTGCGCGTAGCAACCTACCACAACCACGTATGCATTGGGATTATAGCGAAGGGCTTCGGCCACTACTTTTTTACATTTGCGGTCTGCATGATCTGTCACACTGCAGGTGTTGATTACATACATGTCTGCCCCATCGGTAAACTCTGCACGCAAAAAACCATTGTCGGTCAATTGCTTGCCTATGGTTCCGGTTTCGGCAAAATTGAGTTTGCAACCCAGCGTGTACAAAGCAACCGAATGCGCCATTTAAAGGGCAAAATTAAGCATATTATGATGTATCTGCCCTAAAACAAGGCACTGAACTTCAGGTTCCACGTACAGATACGCTTGCCCGTATTGGTTGCCGGATAGGCATATCGCATAAATGGAACAATATTTCCATTGGCATCATACTTCACATTGTTGAGGTTGTTTAAACCTACCTGAAGTTGCACTTGCCAACCTGCAGTAACACTGCGGTCCTGATAACCAATTACCGCCAGAAACTCTACCGGCTTCAAGGGCAGATTATCCCATTTGTAAAGATGACCGGTACTATCCAGAAAATGTTGTGCAGGCAATTTATCTGCTCCCAGATAAACAGTGCTTCTTACAGTTGCAGAAACAATAGCACCGGCCTGAATAACGCGGGTACGATTCTCTTTTTTGGAGCCCAAACGGTAGTTGATGAGCAGGGGAATATCGGCAGTTATCAGGCCTATCCTTCGGTAATTGCTGTTTCCGCTTCCCGGAAAACTGTCTTCTTTATTGGCAAAATTGCTGCCCCTCAGACTGCCCTCAAAACCGGTCTGAAACATGAATGGTCTTGGGGTTTCTTTGGTATGCCAGAAAAATCCTGCAGTAGGACCAAAATATGGCCTTGCATTTTGGAGTTCCCCGCCCCACATGGAAGTGAAATTAATACCGAGTTTCAAACCATAGTTCTGACGTTCCAGCATCTCAGCATCAGTCCATGTTTGGGCATTTACAAATCCACAACGAAAAACCCCCAGCCAAATTAATGTAAAATACTTCATATCCTGTCTATATGGGTTCCTGAAAGTGACGATAAAACAGCTTTATTCATTAATCTCTCGGCAAAAGACCGCGTATATTCATTTAACGAATCAATGCCCTGCAGTATTGTATCCTTGTCCGAATTTGTCAACGTAGCTTTAAGGGCATTGCTAAGCTTGCGGGTCGTATCAATTTCATCTTCACTGAGCAATGCGGCATTTTTTTCGAGAAATCGGCTTACCATGTATATCATCTGCTCTGCTTCGGTTCTGGCTTCTACATGCATCCGACGTGCCACATCTTCTTTTGCATGGCTTATGCTATCCATAAGCATGCGTTCCACATCAGCGTCAGACAATCCAAACTGCGGTTTTATTTCTACCTGTTGATTTATTCCGCTTTTCAATTCTTTTGCCTCTATGGTTAAAATGCCGTCGGCATTCAGCAAAAAAGCCACTTCAATCTTCGGCAATCCTGCAGGCATGGCCGGTATGCCTGACAACACCAATTCTCCGAGCTTTCTGTTTTCAGCAGTAAGTTCACGCTCTCCCTGGTAAACCGCAATGCTCATCTTCACCTGCCCGTCAACTGAGGTAGTGTAAGACTTTACATATTTACAAGGAATTTTGGTATTTCGAGGTATCAAAACATCCATTAAACCGCCCAGGGTTTCAATTCCCAGACTAAGTGGTGTAACATCCAACAATAGAATATCATTTCTATTGCCGGCGAGCACATCTGCCTCCACGGCAGCTCCCAATGCCACAACTTCATCCGGATTTAACGAATCGTTCACCTGGATATGACCAAACAAACCCACCAAACGTTGCTTGACAAAGGGCATGCGCGTGCTGCCCCCTACCATAATTACCTCGTCAATCTCTTCATGCGTGAGTTTTGCATCCTTCAGCGCTGATTGCAGGCTTTGTATGGTTTTGTCCATAAGATGCGAAGTAACGGATTCAAAAATGGTTAAATCCAGCGACAGCCTGTATTGGCCACCCGCATGGTTGTATATCTCCTCAAAAACCTTGCCCCCGCATACCTCCTTCTTTGCTTGTTCGGCAAGTAGGCGAAGCGACTTAAAAGCTCCTGAGTGCAACTGCTCAGGCAAAAAGTGCAACCAGTATTTTACAATCTCACGGTCAAAATCATCCCCACCCAGATAAGTGTCTCCCTGTGTGCTTAATACCTCAAAAACGCTGTCTTCAATACGAAGTACAGACACATCAAATGTACCGCCACCCAGGTCATACACAACAATGGTTTTGGCCTCGGTGCTTTTTAATCCAAGGCCATAAGCGAGACTGGCGGCTGTGGGCTCATTCACGATACGCAAAACTTCCAGACCCGCCATTTTCCCGGCATCACGGGTTGCCTGACGCTGGCTGTCATTAAAATATGCAGGTACGGTTATTACAGCCCGGTTAACCGTCCTGCCCGTGATGGTTTCCGCCCGCCGCTTGAGCTCATTTAGTATTTCTGCACTCAGTTCAATTGGTGTAAAATATTTTCCGCTTACTTCAATACGAACCAGCTTTTCATCGGCTTCATCCAGAATGCGATAGGTGTAAAAAGGTGCATGGGCTTCAATATCTTTATAGCTTCGGCCCAAAAGACGCTTTACCGAAAAAATGGTACTCTCCGGATGTGTTATCAGTGCCTGACGGGCAATATTGCCCACCACGGGAAACCCATCATGCGTTATATGAACAACAGAAGGAACCAGCAACTCGCCTGCTTTGCCCAGGACCTCGGGTTTTCCAGTATCCGGATTTATCAGTGCCACCAAACTGTTGGTAGTGCCTAAATCGATGCCTACCACCAGACCTTCTTCTTCTAAAGTTCCTGACTTTATATTAATGCTGACTTTTGTCAAAACACTCCGACGCAATATCTACGTGCAAAGGTACAACACATTGACATGTGCAAAGTTCATTCCCAAGTGAAAATAACCCTGTAATTTCATTACCCAAAAATGACAATACAACGAGTTCAAATGCAATACTGTCAAGCAAACAAGAAGTATCTTTGCAGCATCCGAAATGAAAAACAGTTTTTTACTTTTACCTGTAATATTTGCTTTATCTACTGGTAAACTTTGCTCACAGACAATCCTGAATGACTCAGCCATAATGGGTCCGGGATATTCCACACAGGTTTTTTACGATATAAAAACAGCCTCAAAAAACAATTCAGCAGTCAACAATTGGGACATTGCCCACACTTCGGTGAGCCGCGATAACTGCATACGCGCCAACCACATGAGCGGTCTGCGTGTTTTCCAGTATCCTAAAGGAAAAACCGATGCCTGGTCGTCGTTTGACACTAGCGGTTGGCGTTCATGGAAACCCTTGTGGAACGATATTCACGACCACAACAAAGGAGCATTTAACCTGCATAACAACTTGGCAAAATGGAAGTTTGGCTGGGGCACCTACGATGTAAACTCAAATGAAGTATCCGGGGATTCACTCTTTCTGCTTGCCTGGGCCGGTATGGCACCGGGCACCTACACAAGGTTTTTGAAATTCTGGCCTGTAATACAAAAAGCCAATGGCGATTTGGTATTTAAGTATGCCAATCTTGACGGAACTGGAGAAACTATGGACACCCTTTATCAAACTGCTGCCACTGCTAAAATGTATAAGTATTTCAAATTCACTGGTGCCACAAAACCCGACCGGGAACCGGCTTCCAATAACTGGGACATCAGCTTCAACCGTTACTTTGAGTTATCAGCAAATCCAATGACCGGGGGAATGGAAATGTATCCTGTCATGGGCATTGAAAGTAAGCGCGGAACACGCACTGTACGGGTTTTTGGCCGGCAATTCAAAGCGCTGAATGCCGACAGTAACTGGATAGTAGGAGATTACACCAAATCGTTTAAAAACGACCTTACGGGTATTGGTTCAGGCTGGAAATCCTTTAGTACAGGTAGTACAGGCTGGACACTCAGCGACACAATGAGTTACCTGATAGAAAGGGTTCGCACAAACGATACATCATACTGGCTCATGCATATGACCGGTTTCACGGGCTCTTCATCTGGTAAAATCAGATTCAGCCGCATGGCTGTCCGTAATAGCCTGTCGGTAAAAGATAACTTTTTTGGTACCATTAAGTTATTCCCCAATCCTGCTTCGAAAGTATTTTATCTGACACTAGACATGCCCAAGACAAAATCCTGCACTGTGTCCGTTAAATCTCTCGAGGGTAAAACAATCATGTCTCAGCCTATGAATGTTCAGGCCTCTTGGAATGCATACACAATTTCTGCAGAAAATATACCTGCAGGCATCTACCTCCTCCAAATTCAGTCAGGCAACCGGATTATTACCAAAAAATTTGTGTTTGAATAAACATTGCCTTTAAAATCACTCATATTTTCTTTATCGGTCGTATTTTCGGTCTTAACACCTGTTTTGGGCCAGCAACGCATCATAAGCGTTATAAATCAGGAAGGTGATCCCATAGCCGGTGCAGATGTACTGGCAGATTTCAGACCTCAGGCGTCATTGCAAACCGGCAAGACAAATGCAAAAGGCACTTTTTTTATTCTTAACAGTGGGGCCTTCAAGCTCACGGTGATTCCACCGAACGACTCCAACTCGATTTTTGAAGGAACATTCACCGCTTTGGATATCCAAATTGTTGTCACCCCCCCAAAAAAAAACATGCTCATTAACCCGGTTACCATAACCGGTGCTACCGGGCCAAGGGCTATTGCCGATAATCCTTATCTGATAAGGGTAATCCCCAAAGAAAAAATAATTCAAATGGGAGCCCAAAATCTTGGGGAATTACTTCTTAACGAAGCCAACATACAAGTAGGACAGGATGCTGTAATGGGAAGCAATGCCATCATGCAAGGCATTGGCGGTCAAGATATAAAAATACTGATAAATGGAATTCCCGTCATTGGAAGAATTAACGGCAATGTAGATTTAGGACAAATTATGCTGAGCAATGTGGAACGGGTTGAAATCATTGAAGGTCCCATGAGTGTTGTTTATGGAACCGATGCGCTCGGCGGTGTAATCAATATCATCACCAAAAATCCGAGTAACCAACTTTTCAACACACGTCTCAACGTTTTTCACGACTATATGGTGGCATTCAGCAATTTCAACTATGATGTGAATGTAACAGGAAAACTGCACAAAAAGATGCCTTTCACCCTAAATGCAGGCCGCTATTACTTTGCAGGCAGAGATTTTGATTTACAGACCCGCAGTTTTGACTGGAAACCCAAAACCAAACAGTTTGCAGATGCATCGCTGTTTCTCAATACCAAAAACAGCAACCACCGCATTACCTCTTCTCTGTTTCAGGAAAAACTCACGGACCGGAGCGATGCGGAATACAGTCTGACCAATGTTACCGGCTACAGCTCCATTTACGCTACTACCCGGTTGGACAACACCATTCATTCTGTCCTTAAAATCAATACTTTCGGCCGGTTTGAATGGCAAAATGCCTTTAATTATTTCAACAGGTCAAAGAATACTATAAAAAGAAATCTTGTAACAGGATCCGAAACCCCCTACCGCCCTGAAGATCAGGACACCTCTGTATTCACCATGTTCAACTCTCGGGGTGTTTATACCCACCGAAACCCTGTAAACTCTGTTTCATGGACCATGGGATACGATTTTATGAGAGAAACTGCACTGGGCAAGCGGATTCCCGCTCAATTGCCTGGGATTTATGACGTTGCTGTTTTTGGGGCCATGGAATATACCCCAAGCAAAGAATGGCAAGTAAGACCTTCGCTTCGCGTTTTGCACAATTCCCGTTTTGGAAGCCCGATTATCCCTTCTGTTTTTGGCAAAAGTATTAAAATGGCTCCATTGATTCCATCGCTGCAGCTAAAGTATAATTTATCCAAACACCTTTCATTCAGGGGAAGCTATGCCAGGGGTTTCAGAGCTCCGTCTCTCAAGGAACTGAACTTTTACTTTGTAGATATGAGCCACAACGTACACGGTAATGACAGTTTGAAGGCCGAAATATCTGATAATGTCATACTGTCTTTCGACTACCGACACCCGTTTTCCAGCACTTCCGGAGCTATCTTTAATTTTTCTTTGTTTAATAACATTATCACAAACAAAATTAACCTGGCACTGATTGATCTAAACACAAATTATTATACCTACATCAATATTGGTCGCTTCCGATCTCAAGGACTTAGCACCAATTTTGAATTTCACAACAAAAAATTCACTGCGCAGATTTCAGGTACGCTTCTAACAGTATATGATCTGCTCGAGCAGGCCGATACCATCAACCAAAGATCCTACCTAAACGGGCAGTTTGCGTTTAACATTACATGTAAATTCCCAGATAAAAAAGCATCTGTATCCATGCTCAGCAGATATACGAGCGCAACTATGGGTTATATGGAAAACAATGAACGCTATCGAACTGCAGGTTTCTATCTGCTTGACATGACTGCACAAAAGGCTTTCCCGAAAACAGGTCTTCATATTTCTTGCGGGGTAAAGAATATTCTAGGTGTAACCACACTTGTTTCCACAAGACGTAACCTGACACCGCATTCCGAACAGGGTATGAATGTTAATATAACACCAGGAAGAACCATGTTTTTACGTTTTAGTTACGATATCAAATGAGGCAGTATACAAAATATAGTGTTTGGATGGGTTTGCTGTTAATGCTGTTATTCATTTCTGGATGTGAGAAAGACGAACGGCTGTATACCGCACCGGATGTCCCTGTTGGTATACAGTCTGCTACATTCACCATGGGAGATAACTATGAAAATCAAGTTTGGTTTGAGTTTTCAACCCAAAAAACAGCATCCAATGCTTTTGGAATATGGGATATTGGATTTTCATGGAGCGAAAAAAACAACATAATCATCAATACAGGCAAGCACAGTGCCTATGCTGTTACCTATGTGGAAGGCGCAAACTTCCGTGATTTTAGTTATGTTGATGTGAGTAAACACGATTGGATTTTTGATAATCCAAACGGGCATCTCGACTCCTTATCCTTTTCAGGATGTTGGGAAAGTTACCAAATGGGAAAGGCAAAGCCCAAAGACAGATTGTACATAATTAATCGTGGTGCAGATTCGCTGGGTTCCAAAAAATTTATAAAATTGAAAATGCTGGGACGAGAAGGTGCTTCTTATCATTTCCAGTGGGGCTCACTCACTGATACAGTTCCGCACGATGTATACATCAGTACCAAAAACGATTACAATTTTGCCTATTTCAGTTTCAGCGACGAAAAAGAGGTTTTTAATGAACCTTTCACACGGGATAACTGGGATATGATCATTACCACCTATAAACAAACCGTAACTGAAGAAACGCTTGGAATTACCTTGCCCTATATACTGCGTGGGGTTTTAACCAACCCGAATAAGGTAAAGGTGTTGGAACTCAATAATATTGTAGAGTTCAACGCTATTGATCTCAAATATGCCAAAGCCCTTGTGCTGAGTGATTTTCTGAATGAAATTGGCTATGACTGGAAAACATGGAGCCTGACAGCCAACAAATACACGGTAAACCAAAAGAAAATCTTCATTATTCTGGATGCAAAAGGCAATTATTTTAAAATGCGCTTCGTAGACTTCTACAATGACAAAGGCGAAAAAGGATATCCTAAAATTGTCTGGGAATTGCTAAAATAAAGGCACATTATTCTTTCTTAGCCACTTCCAAAAACCTAACCTTACGGCCCTTCTAGAATTATTCATTTTTAGGATTACTCTGTTATTTGGCATTATACATTATAATTTTATTTGCAAATTGTGCAAGCAGGAATAGAACAATTACATTACCATCAGGCAGCTGATATACGGTGGTTGCATCTATGGTCGTTGCAATGCTACTGCGAAATCCACAGGAGAGCGCTGCCAAGCAACCATGAAAATAAACGTGGATAAGACTTCCAGCTTTTTATGATTGATGAGGATGGAAGTAATCTTGAACAGATTACAACGGAAAGCATATTCAATTTCTTCCCAATGTTTTCGCCCTATGGAAAACAATTGGTATTTTCGTCAAACAGAAACAATGGTGGAGGCAGGGCTACTAACCTGTTTATTACCGACTGGATTGACTGATGCTGATAAAAACAGAAGCGCTGGTTCTCAAAAAAATCCCTTACGGTGAAAATTCAGCCGTAGTGCATCTTTTTTGTCATTCTCACGGCATCCTCCCCTTTATTTTCTCGGGAGTTCAAGGTAAAAAAGGCAAAAGTGCCCTGCTCAGGCCTGGCACTTTCCTGGAAATTGTATTTAATCATTCAGAAAAACAAAATCTGCTGAGAGCAAAAGAAATTAAGGCGGTTGAACCGTTTATGAATGATAATTTTCTCAGCGGAAATATGGCTCTGATTTGCACTGAACTCGTTCGAAACACCCTCCCGGATTCCATGCCTGATGAAGATCTTTTTTTGTCGGTAAAAAAGGATTTTTGTCGTCTTTACCGAAATATAGGGTCCGATTTGTGGTTCTTGCACCGCTTTATGCTAAACTTGTGTGAATCGGCAGGACATGGCCTCTCTGCAAGTGGCCAACATGCATACATACATACAAGTTTGCCGGGTGCAAATACTGATGAAAACAACGGTCTTTTGCTGCAAAAACTAATCCAAAAGGAAGACCCTGCAGCCGATCGGCAAACACGCAGAAAAATAGCAGAAGAACTTATCTCCTATATGCGTGAAACCGTTTTCCCAAGGAAAGATGTACGAACTTTTAAGGTAATGCTGGATGTATTGGATGGCTGATCAGGAAAACCGGTGCAGACATTCCAAAGCCTGTTTCACCATTTGGGTGCTGCCTATAAATAAGGGAGAACGCTGGTGCAAATCTATGGGCAAAATATCCAGTATGCGTTCCCTGCCCGAATGCGCCATACCGCCGGCCTGCTCAACGATAAATGCCATGGTATTGCACTCATATATCAAACGCAGTTTTCCATTGGGTTTCTTTTCCGTTCCCGGATAAATAAATATACCCCCACGAAGAAGATTTCTATGCACATCGGCTATTAAGCTGCCAATATAACGTGCACCATAAGGCCGTCCTGTTGCCTTGTCTTTTTCTTTACACCATGAAATGTATTGTTTCACGCCTTCAGGGAAGTCAGAGGTATTGCCTTCATTCAATGAAAAAATAGCTCCCCCTTCTGGTATGCGGATATTTTCATGCGAAAGGCAAAACTCCTGAAGTGTATCGTCCAGTGTAAACCCATTTACCCCATTGCCTGTGGTGTATATTAACATGGTGCTGGTACCATACAGAAAATAACCCGCTGCCACCTGTTCAGAGCCTCGCTGTAAACAATCTTCTGTTTTGGGCGGACGACTGCTATCGAATCTTCGGTAAATGGAAAATATGGTTCCTATACTGGCATTTACATCAATGTTGGAACTGCCATCCAGAGGATCAATCGCGACGTAATACTCCTTTGAGTTACAACCCTCAATAAAAATAACATGATCCTGCTCTTCGCTGATGACCGCGCATACTTCACCACAGCGGCTTAAAACCTCTATGAAAGTGGTGTCAGCCACCACATCCAGTTTTTTCTGGTATTCTCCCTGCACATTCATGGATCCCATATCCCCCAGTATGTCTACAAGGCCGGCCTTTCTCACATCTCGGTTTACCATTTTAGCACCTAGCTCAAGCGCTCTAAACATCTTACTAAAAGCACCTGTGGCGTTCTTATATAAAGCCTGCTGGTCTACAATAAACTGTTCCAACGTTACCAATCCTTTTAATGCCATAAATTTATTTCGTGTTTGGGGTAGTTTGATAATTAACTTTGCAAAAAAACAACAGGCAGTTCGTCTTTCCCAAATAAAATGAAAATATTCAAGTTTGGCGGTGCATCAGTGAAAGATGCAAACGGCGTTAAAAAAATAGCCCGGATTCTTTCCGATCACAGTGCAGAAAAATTATTAGTGGTTATCAGTGCCATGGGCAAAAGCACCAACCACCTTGAAAAACTGGTGCATGCCAGCGTACATGGTACAGGCGAAACAGCTCTATTACTAAGAGAATTAAAAGATTACCACTACAGCATCGTAAATGGCCTGAATGCCCAAAACCCATCGGCCTTGATAAACGATATAGAAAACTTATTTCTTGAGCTGGAATGCCTCGTGGAAACACCCTCTTTACCTGAAGAATATGATTTTGTATACGATCAGGTGGTTGCGTTTGGCGAACTTATAAGCACAAAAATTATAAGCTATTATTTACTGTCTGAGGGCATCAAAAATCAGTGGATAGACAGCCGAAATTTTATACTCACGGATGATCGATACAGAGATGCCCGCATCCAATGGAATGAAACAGATAAAATTATTTCTAAAAAACTAAAACCCCTGGCAGAAAGGCAAACTGTCGTTACACAAGGTTTTATTGGCCGTGGCCCCGTCAACGAGACGACCACACTAGGGCGCGAAGGCAGTGATTATTCCGCCGCCATTTTTGCGTATTGCCTTAATGCCGAATCTGTAACAATTTGGAAGGATGTGGCCGGTGTAATGAATGCCGACCCTAAAAAAATGAACAATGCGACACTCATTCCCTATCTCGCTTATTCAGATGCCATTGAACTGGCTTATTACGGAGCTTCTGTTATTCATCCCAAAACAATTCAGCCACTAATGGCCAAAGATATTCCTCTTTTTGTTAAATCCTTCTTAAATTCTAAGGAATCAGGAACCCAGGTCAGCACTAAAGTACATTCGCTGGATGTTCCTTGCTTTATTTTTAAAGAGAAACAGGTGCTCGCCGAATTAAAAACCCGCGATTTCACTTTCATTGTTGAACAAAACCTAGAGCAAATTTTCAGCCTTCTGGCCAAACATAAGGTAAGATGTAATATCATCCAAAACTCTGCCATCAGTTTCAGCTTTGTGGCAGATAACAAGGAAAACAAAATGACCCATCTGATGTCTGAATTGGATAAACTGGGTTTATCTGCCCAAATTAAAGAAAACCTCGAACTGATAACCATTTACAACGCTGTTGAAGGCTCAGAAAAAGAGATTATAGGCCAAAAAGAAGTTATCCTTGAACAGAACACCGGCAACACTTCCCATTATCTTGTCCGACAGTAATTTATTCGTTATGTAAAGAAAAACCCAACAATTGCTGTCGGGCATTTTGTTTTTCAATTTATAGACAAATCACTTGTTCACTACAAGAGGTCCTACCAAGGTAGGGTAAGCCGTTTTAATCTTGATGGTATAAACACCTGCGGCATATCCTTCCATTTGTAGTGCGAACACCACGTCTGTTCACTTTATGGTGCGCAATAAACGACGACCGCTGTTGACTGCCTTGATGTTTATTTGCTGTCCAGCTAACAAATCTATAGGTTTACCTTAATTTAAGGTTCTATTGGTAGGAGCGCTTCCTTGACCAGTGTAACTCGCCAATGTAACTCCTGCAGCATCCTTTACAACAATTGACTGAAGATCGCCCCTATTATTGGTCCAGGAACCCGAACCACAACCCCATGAGGCATTCGCGGAACATTGGGCCCTGAATGCAGGAAGGACAAGCCCGATGAACACCAGGAGGATGAAAAAAGACCAAATAAAAAATTATTAAAATATTTATAAAAAAAGCCCGGCACAAAACCGGGCTTTTTTTATAGTGTAAGCTAACGATGAATTAGTTTCTTACCACAACACGCTTGGTTGTGGTCTGACCATCGTTGCTCAGGCGAATCATGTAAACTCCGTTACCAAACTGTGACATGTTGATTTCGGCATGACCGAGACCTGATTTCAGGTTATTGAACGAAGCAACTTTGCTGCCGGATACGTTGAACACTTCAACAGATACAGGCTTGCTGTTCTGGATCATGTAGCTGAGGGTTACCTTACCACTTGTGGGGTTAGGGAATACGCTTACTGCTTCGTCAAGGTCGATGTTGGCAGTGCTCAGGTAAGTGTTCTGGCAGTTAGGAGGATAGTTAACAAACACGGGGCGGGTTACCATCATAGCCTTGTTGCCACTGGGATCAGTCAAGGTGTAGTTGATATAGTAAACACCGGCTTCCCAGATGTTGATGTTGTGGTTCAGCACTGATACAAGCGGAGTCAGGGTGGCAGGCGAGTAATAGTTGTCACTGATAACCAGACCGCTCATGGCCCAGAAAGGAGTTCCTACGCATACGTTCATGGCAGGGGCTAGAATCTGAGGAGCTACGCGATCTATGACATTTACAGTACGAACTACAGTTGTGCTGTTACCGCTCTCATCGGTTGCAGTGTAAGACTCAGTGTAAGTACCCAAAGTATATGGATCTACAGAACCGGTTTTAATAACGCTCACCTTGTTCAAAGGATAGTAGTTATCGCTTACAGTTACATCGCGAGAAACATAAGGAGTATTTACATCATGGATGATGATGGCTTCAGTGTTAAGCGCTACAGTAGGTGCTATATAATCGTCAACCTGATAGTTGATTACATATCCGTTCTCGTCAGCGAGGTTTCCGTTAGGATCCTCTGCAGTATATATTACAGGATAAGTAGCGCGGATAGCAGTGTTAACAGGTCCGTTAAAACCAGGAGTTTTAACAATATTGATGTCGCCGTTGCACTCGTCCTGAGCATAGATGTTATCAACAAATACGCTGTTGATTTGAACCTTAATAATAGTGTTGTCTACGATACGGCTACCCACAGTGTAAATACCGGGCTTCTTGGTATCGCGAACCTGAACTGTACGGGTCTTAACGGTTGTGTTACCCTGAGCATCACTTACAGTGTAAGTAATGGTGTAATCACCAACTGTAGAGGTGTTAACAGAACCGGTTATAACGATAGCAGTGGTAAGGTTTCCGTCTACGGCATCGGTTGCGATAGCACCTGCTTCATTGTAGGTTCCGCACTGCTCAACAGTCTCAACTGCATTTCCGTTCAAGGTCAGTGTAGGAGCAGTTCTGTCAAGAACCACATACACGGTACGACGCTTGGGTGCTGCGCTGTTGCCGGAGGCATCAGTTACATTAAAGTCAATGCTATAGATACCGGGGATAGTACAATCTAAATCAGAGTTAACGACAACTTTAGAGGTCATGTCACCTTCTGTAGGATCACTTGCAGAGTAAGTAGTTTTTGCTACTTCATCCCAGCAACCATTTGAGGTACCGGTGCGCTCTACATACAGAGTATCTTTTCCTACGAGGGTAATTTCAGGGAATGACCCGTCGTTGGCCAGCGTAATTCCGTAATCTTCAAATTCACCTACAATGTTCACACCGCAGGGAGTGTTAGTGAAATTACCATAGCTGCTTGATACACGAAGACGGGTTTTGCCTTCAAAACTGGCGCTCTTGTTAGGAACAGTAAAGGAAACAGTAGCTTTTAAACCGCTGATTGCCCCTGTGCTCATAACTTCTTCACCAACGTCAAAGAAGTCACCATCTACGTTGAAGTCAATCCATGCTTTATAGTTAAGGCTGTTGCTGTTGGTCAGTCGGGCTACATCAAGAGTGTAGGAAGCACCGAAAGTCAACGTAGCTTTCTGGGTTGCTGAATAATCTGTGTAAGAAGTAATACCGCTGGTAGAGAGATTATTAATTAAGGTAGTTGAACCCCTTGACAGAGTAACCTCGTTGATTCCAATATCAGAGCTGATAAGATCCACCAATGGAACACAGTAGTTCAACGCACAAACGTATTTATTCTTAATTACTTTCTTCTCAGTTGAACCTGCAGGGTTTTCGGCAGAGTTCCAGCCCTTCAGTGTGAAAGTATAGCAACCACCCTGATCAAAACGCAGGGATAATTTCTTGCTGGTACCGGTCAACGCACCCGACATTACGGTGTAGGTAGTTGGGAAGATATTCCATTCGAAGTTGGTAGCATAATCAGAAGTGATTTGGAAATCTACTGTTTTTCCAGCATCAGGCCGAACGTTGCTGGCAGTGTAGTCAAGAAGACCCGGCTTTGTAGGTGTTACAATATCAATGGTCTTGCAGAAAGTATCGGTTCCATTACAGGTTGTAGCTGCAAGGCATACTGTGTAAGTACCATCAGATGTGAAAACACGGTTGAAACTTTCTGAACCTGACTCAGAATTGCCATCTACGATCCAATCCCATACAGGTGCTCCCTGAACATCGGAGGATGTATTACTAAATTCTACCTGAGTGCCAATAGCAGCAGGATTGTATGGTGTGCTCCATGAAGGCTTTGGTTTTACAGGAGGTAACAAATCAGAATCCCAAGTAGCAATGAAACCGGAATCTTGACCCGTGGCATTGGATTCGAAAGTGAGGTACATGGCGCCGCTCTTGGCAGTAAATGTAGAATTGCGATATGTAGCCTGGTTTGTGCTGTTAATACCGGCAGCAGGAGTTAATTCTTTCGTTGCATCAGCCTGACCCGCATCATAAATACGTATTTTGTCGTTGGCATCAGTCAGTCTGATCTGCTTGAATTTCAAACGAATTTCTTTGGCTCCACAAGGCAAAATTTTGAAATAATCGATACTTGTTTTTCGGTTGGGACCATAGTTAGCACCGGGACCGGCATGATCGTAAATAGTGCCCTTTTTGTTTTCACCAAGTGTAGTTATGCCCATATAAAATTCTGAGGGAGGAGTACACTCTACGTACTTAGTTTTGCAATTTTTGGTTGAAGCACCAATGCCGTTTTCAGCAGTCAGGCAGAAATCCCATTTACCGAGTTCATCCAAAAAGAACTGTGCATTCTGAACAGTGCTGGTGTATGCAGCCCCGGTAGGCGACGTGGCTTCCCAGCTCCATTTGTAAGCACCATCGGTGGAAAGATCAAGCATTTCTGCATTGTAGTAGATTTCAACCAGGTTGTCTTTGGCAATAAAGTCTGCCGTGGGGACATTTTTAGGACGCACGATGGTAACAGACTTAGATATTGAGTCTTTGATGCCGCAATAGCTAACCAGCATTTTCACGTCGAATGTAGCAGGAGGAGATGGAGGTGCCCAACTAGCACGACCAACTGTACCTGTTGTAGCAATAGGAATAACATCTGGACCAGAGAATGTCCATTGGTAATTGTAAGCATTATTGGGATTCGCTGCATTAAACTTAATGGTGGTATTTTCGTAGTTGGGACCTGTGGGGACAATAAAATTAGCCACGGGAGGCGCACCCACTTTCAGGTTTACCGCTACGTCAATGATATTACCATAAGTGTTCGTTGATCCGCAACCCATACTGGAGTTTACCGTGCTGTAGAAATAAAATCCACGGAAACGCATGGTGCTTGCACCTGTGGCCGACCAGCAGGGGAGCTTCAACGTGGCCTTGGTAGGCGTGGCGTCAATGGCAGCCCAGGGACCAGTGGAAGGATTGGCGATGCACTCAGCAGCAGAGAAACTGTTGTTGCGATCATAATCCAGCCAAATACCAACACGGGTTCGATAGCCCCAGCCATACGCATCTACCGATCCTGTAATTTCCAGGGTAAGATTCTGACCGGCGGTAATATCAATAGGTGAAGATGCGTTAACCAGCACATTGCTGGTGGCACTGGTTGTAGAACATGCCAGGCCTGAGTAGCTAGCTAGCGTACCCGCATTGTCACTAATTTTGATTTCAACGATGTTTCCACCGTAGTTGTGTCCACAACCCCAGGAGTTTGACGCAGAACAAATTTGCCCTCTGGAACTTCCCGGCATCATGGCCAGAAAGCCAATGCCTAAAAGGCCTAGTGCTCTGGTGATTTTGGTAAATGTTAACTTCATAGTATGAATATTTATATTGTAGTTGTTGCAATAATAGCTAAAATTATGACGCCATACCCCCAAAAGGTTGCATAAATTTTAAAAAAATGTTTCTGCTTATGACAGAAATATGACTTTTCTATTTTGTTACCATAGCCATTATGGCACCAGCAATACCTGTCCGGCCCTTATTTCAGTGCTTTTAAGACTGTTTACGCTTTGCAATTCAGCTACAGAGACAGCGTATCTCCTCGAAATCTGATACAGTGTCTCTCCCACAGAAACCGTATGTCTCTTAATTTCTTTTTGTTGAACCCGATTGTATTTGGGTGTTATCCGCAATTCCTGACCAGCTTTTATTTTTGAGTCTATTAGAAAATTCCAGCCCAGGAGTGAATCGGCTGAAATTTTATACAAACGGGAAATGCTGTACACCGTTTCTCCGGCAAGAACAATATGAAAGAACAATCCGCTGACCGCACTGCTGTCTGAATACGCTGTTTTGTTTGAGTGAATTATTGGCCGGGGTGCTAAAACAGGATTTCCGGCTGAAGACAAATCCCGCACTGAATCGATTTTTAAATTGTACTCGGTATGTTCCCCTTTGATAGTTTCGTTTGTTTTGACAGGTTGTGTTTTTAGGTCCGATGAGGCTTCCCAGGCAGAATCACTTTTTCGTTTTTCCCTCAAATAAATAATCTCACCGGGCTTTAGCGGCCTGGATGACATTATTTGATTGAATTTTTCAAGATGTTTTAATTTTACTGCGTGTTGCTGACTAATATCTCTAAGTGATTCACCATCCAGTACAAGGTGAAAATCAACATCTGCCTTGCGTTTTTTGGGCTTGAGATAAACAATTTCTCCGGGCTTTAATTCGTCTCCCCTTCTGAGGTCATTGTATTTGTAAATTTGCCATACCCCCATGTCATAAAGTTTGGCTATGTCATCCGGATTTCTGCTTTTGGATACAATCACGGCGGGAAGTCCGTGCACCTGAATCAATCGGCCTGCGGCAGTATCCGGTGATGCATAGTCTTCCCCCAGCACCATCATGCTATCATACATAGAAAGGTGGTATCTTTCCACAACACCTATTATAATGTCACCATAAGCAGGATTGGTTGCATATCCGGCCTGGCGCAAGCCATGGGCCCAGGCTTTGTAATCCGTTGCAGGCAGGCCAAACAAAAATTCGTAGCGCGA
This sequence comes from Bacteroidota bacterium, assembly GCA_016868535.1. Lineage (GTDB taxonomy): Bacteria > Bacteroidota > Bacteroidia > NS11-12g > UBA955 > RGEC01. The sequence continues at coordinate 19,833 of VGGQ01000002.1, forward strand.
AGCACCTTTTAAAAACAAACTATGATCGCGATAGCTTTCCATGGCATTGGAATAGCCTCTGAAACATTCATTGGCCGCATCATCATCCGCCAGACAAAAATTGCCCGTCCAGTTTTTGCGACACTTTATACCAAAATGATTGTTGCAGTCTTTGGCAAGCTTGCTGTTTCCGCTGGCACTCTCCAAAATTCCCTGGGCTAGGGTAACAGATGCAGGTATTTCATAAATCTTCATTTCCTGCATGGCCGCGTATTTAAATTCCTCAATATACTGCTGTGTACTCAACTTTTGAGCACAGAGCATTTTGCTCACAAAGAATACAAAAAGCAGACATTTGCAACGCATCGGGTCGGTTAAATCCTCTCGAAAATAGAAAACGCTCAAAGACAACAAATATTCTTTTTCGCACAACCGTGCATAACACCGGCATTGAAGCATTCGCAATTCACATGGCATGTTACCATATAATATCGCACCTTTTACAAGATTACTGCCGTAAATTTCGTTTTTTTGCAAGACATTCATGAAAATTAAATCCTTTTTAGGTCTGCTGCTATTATTGACCGTAATTCCTGCTGTGGGTCAGATGAAAAAACCCACGGCTAAAAACATGGTCTTCTCTGCTTCAAAAGCCAAAGTTGGAGACATTATAGAAATCACGGTAAGCATGTCGCCTGCCCCAGGAATGCATATCTACAGTGAAAAATCAACCTGCGCTGAAGATGTTGGCTACACAAGGGCTTCAATAACCTTTACCGGAGATCACTTTGTACCGGTGGGCAAAGCCATAGGTGTGGGCGACAAAATGAGGACCGATGAGCTGGCTGAACTCGATAAGGTAGAATGCAAAACGGGTGTCTTTCCCGGTCAGGCTTTATTTAAACAAAAAATTAAAGTTACAGGCAGCATTCAGAAGATGGTTTGTGCTTTCAGCGGACAAATGTGTGATGAAAGCCAGTGTGTGAAAATAGAAGAGACGCTGAAAACAGACAATCCGGTAATAGTGGAAGGTGCCGCTGCAGGAGAGAATTCTCCGGTTGGACCGACGGACACCGATGCAAAATCAAACAGCAAAACTGATACTTCAAATTCTGGCGGCTCAAAAACCAGGTCATCATACAAAGCAGGCAACGGGAACTGCAACGAGCTGAAATACACAGGCAGCCTGGGCAATGCCAAAAGCGAAACAACCAACAAAGGACTGGGGCTGGTGTTCTGGCTGGCATTTACCTCGGGCTTGCTGGCGCTGCTTACACCTTGCGTATTCCCCATGATTCCCATGACAGTAGCGTTTTTCCTTAAAAACGAAGACCGCAAGAAATCGATACGCGACGGTTTGGTTTTTGCTGCGGCCATTATTCTCATATATGTATTTATTGGAACACTGGTGAGCAAACTGGTGGGTCCTGATGCGGCAAACTGGCTCAGTACACACTGGATTCCCAATGTTTTCTTCTTCGTGATTTTTATTGTTTTTGCGGCCAGCTTCTTTGGTGCCTTCGAACTTGTATTGCCCTCCTCATGGGTGAATGCCATCGACAAAAAAGCAGATAAAGGCGGAATTGCAGGGCCTGTATTTATGGCACTTACCATTGCCCTGGTATCGTTCTCATGTACCGGCCCCATTGTAGGCTCTGTATTGGTGGAAAGTGCCAAAGGCGGCCTGAGTACACCCATTGTGGCTATGCTGGGCTTCTCCCTTGCATTTGCGTTGCCCTTTGGATTGCTGGTGGTGTTCCCCAGCTACATGAAAAGCCTTCCCAAAAGCGGGGGCTGGCTAAACAGTGTGAAGGTGGTTCTCGGCTTTTTGGAACTGGCCTTTGCACTGAAATTCCTCAGCACGGCGGACCAAACCTATCACTGGGGCATACTTGACAGGGAGATATACCTGGCGCTCTGGATTGTGATATTCTCGCTGATGGCGATCTACCTGATGGGGAAAATAAAGTTTCCCCATGACAGCGATGTATCATACTGGTCTGTAACACGCCTTATGCTGGTTATCACAACCTGGTCTTTTGTAGTTTATCTCGTGCCCGGGCTCTGGGGTGCTCCATTAAAATCACTGGCAGGATATCTACCACCCATGCACACACAGGATTTCAGACTCGGAAGTGCAGAAAATAAGGCTGAGAATACAACCTCAAACGATACCTCGGTGTCTGCGGCAACCTGCCAAATCCCGAAATACTCAGAGCAACTTCATATTCCGCATGATATAAAAGGTTACTATGATTACGAAGAAGCTCTGAAATGTGCCCTGGCTCAAAAAAAGCCTGTTTTAATTGACTTTACCGGACATGGATGTGTGAACTGTCGCAAGATGGAAGAAAAAGTCTGGAGTAATCCTGATGTGCTGAAGATCCTGAAGAACGATTATGTGGTTGTTTCGCTGTATGTGGATGACAAAAAGATTAAGCTGTCTGAAAAGGAGCAGTTCACAGGCAAATTCTCAGGAAAACTAATAAAAACGCTTGGCGAAAAGAACGCCGAAATTCAGGCTTGTTACTTCAACAGCAATAGTCAGCCGCTTTATGCACTGATGACGGGTAATGAAGTTTTACTGCAGCACCCGGGCAGTGCTGAGACTTTCGACTATAATCCGGATAAGTTCAAAGCTTTTCTGCAAAACGGACTACGCGAATTTAAAAAATCCCAACCATGAATAAGGAAAGAATAAGACAGCATTTAACCGAGGCGTCAGAGACGTTGAGGTTGTTCATGGCCGATGAAAAAAATATTGTGCATATTGAAAAGGCGGCAACCCTAATGGCCGAATGCCTTATCAATGGGGGTAAAATTATCACTTGCGGTAATGGGGGCAGCCACTGCGATGCCATGCACTTTGCCGAGGAACTGAGCGGACGCTACCGCGGCAACCGCAGGGCTCTGGCAGCCATGGCCATTAGCGATCCCAGCCATATGAGCTGTGTGGGCAACGATTATGGTTATGATTTTATCTTCAGCCGCTACCTGGAGGCTCTGGGCAAGCCCGGCGATGTTTTACTGGGCATAAGCAGTAGCGGTAACAGTAAGAACATTATACTGGCCATGGAAGCTGCAAAGGCAGCAGGAATGAAAACTGTGGGCCTTACCGGTAAAGACGGCGGTGGAATGGCAGCACTCTGTGATGTTGAAGTCAGGGCGCCCAAATCAGAATATGCAGACCGTGCCCAGGAAATTCATATCAAGGTTATTCATGCACTCATAGACAGTATTGAGCAAATGGTTTTGAGGTGAAATCTTGTTTTGTGAGGGTAAAATAATATTTTCGCCCGTATGGATATTCGCTTCCGCTTAACGGTTCTCAGCTTTTTCCAATTCTTTGTATGGGGCGCCTGGTTAATTACCATTGGCACCTACTTTTTCGGCAATAACCTGGGCACAGTAGAGCAGTTCGGCGCCATATTTTCAACGCTTGCCATCTCCTCACTCATTATGCCTGCGGTAACAGGTATCATTGCAGACCGCTGGATAAATGCAGAAAAACTCTACGCTACATTGCAAATAGCATACGGGGCATTGCTTTGGATGGTTCCGGAAATGAAAACTGCCGATGAATTATACTGGCTTATACTGGCAGCAATGTTCTGTTATATGCCCACCATATCCCTGTCTAATTCTATTTCCTACATCCTGCTTTCCAAAAGCGGACATGACGTAATCAAGGTCTTCCCTCCCATTAGGGTCTGGGGTACCATTGGTTTCATTGCCGCCATGTGGGTCACAAATCTTACGGGAAGCAAGGCGAATGCCCATCAATTTCTGATTGCCGGCAGTGTAGCCATCGGCCTAGGATTTTACGGATTTATGCTGCCTGCGTGCAAACCTTCTAATCTGAAAACCGAAAACCGCAACATTTATTCTCAACTGGGTCTGGATGCGTTTAAATTATTGGCGAAGTATCGGATGGCTTTGTTTTTTATTTTCTCAATGTTTTTGGGGGCCGCGCTGCAGTTAACCAATATGTATGGCGATACATTTCTGGATGATTTTAAAAACAATCCCCTCTACGGTCCGGAATCTTTTGTAGTGAAGTATTCCACCATTATCATGTCCATTTCACAGGTATCCGAAACTGTTTTTATCCTGACTATACCCTTTTTTCTGAAACGTTTCGGAATTAAAAAGGTAATGTTGTTTGCCATGCTGGCCTGGGTCCTTCGGTTTGGCCTTTTCTCTTTTGGCAATCCGGCAGAAGGTCTGTGGATGATTGTTTTAAGTTGCATCATTTATGGAATGGCCTTTGACTTTTTCAATATTTCCGGTTCCTTGTTCATTGAAACAAATACAGATGCAGGAATCCGTTCCAGTGCACAGGGATTATTTATGATGATGACCAATGGTATCGGTGCCTTTTTGGGCAGCAAAACAAGCGGATGGGCCATTGATACATTTTATATGAATGGCAATGAAAAAAACTGGCATAATATATGGCTGGGTTTTGCCGGATACGCCCTGATTATTGCCTTGCTGTTTCTATTATTATTCAAGGAAGAGCCTATGAATAAATCTGCAACAATACAGCACTAAACGCGCCTATCAAAACGGTCATAAGGATCTTCCCTGGTATCAGTATCATTAAGCCAGGAAGGTCGCATGTCCATGGTAAAAGGGCGGTATCCTTTTCTCATTAAAACAGCCGTTATTATTCCTGTTACAGTTCCTGAAAGATGGCCTTCCCAGGATACTTTCTGCTGCCATGGGAATACCCCCCAGATCATTCCACCATAGTACATTAGCAGCATAAAGGAAAGCAGTCTTAAACGCCGGTTTCCGGCCATAAAACCGGCAAAAATCAGGAAACTGAAAAGGCCATAAATGACTCCGCTGCTACCAATGTGCATTGTCCCCTTTTCACCTATAAGAAACAGAATTACTCCGGCACCAAGCCATTGCAACCCAATTATGTATGCGGACATATACCTAAAATGTAGTAAAATAAGCAGTAAGCCAAGAAACAATTGCATGGTGTTACCCCATAGGTGACCTGTATCTGCATGGACAAAGGGCATCAGCAGAATACCCGGAAGATGGTTTATAGATCCGGGGCTAAGTGCAAAATAATTTGATATTAGATTTCCGGATGAAATGAGGTAAAAAGCGCCTACCGGCAATAACGAAATCCATATTGCGGTTATAATCTGCTTAGATAATGACTTCACGGATTTATAGGTCTATTGCACCGTTTATCCACTCCGGATCCAGAGTGGCGTTGAATTTTTTGTAGAAATCTACAGCCGGCTGATTCCAGTCAAGCACCTGCCATGACAACCTTTTGTAGCCATTTTTTCGGGCAAACTCAATGCATCTTTCAAACAAGAGGCTTCCCAGGCCATGCCTGCGGCAGTTCTCCTTAACATAAAGATCTTCGAGATACAAAACTGGCCCCTTCCATGTGCTGTATCTTATGTAGCATAGCGAAAACCCAACAATTGCACCATCAGGGCTCTCGGCAACCATAGCTGTAAATAAGGGAGATTTTCCGGTAAATCCGTCCCTGAGCAATTGATCGGGTGAATTGATCACTTCACGTGGAGCTTTTTCATACAGGGCCAGCTCTTTTATCAATTCAAAAATAGCATAAACATCTGCCGCAACAGCAGGCCTGATAAGGTAGGAAGGAAGAGACATGCTTAACGAACTATCAGTCGCAGAATTTTGGATTTTTCACCTGCAAATACCTGAACAAAGTAAACGCCTTTATCAATTTTGAGGTCGGCTAAATCTACACGCACTTTTGCCCCTGCAAACTCAGTTTTTTTTATGGGAGCAGTATAAATGATTTCACCCAATACATTCGATATGGAAAAACGGGCATTGGGATAATCGGATTCAGAGAAAACCAGATTGATGTGAAACCAGCTACTGGTAACAGGATTGGGATGCAGTGTAAACCCGGGACCCGGCCCTGTAATAGCATCGGAAGGCTTTGTGGAAGCTGACAACGAAAGACTGCTGAAGCAGAAGGCAGAGAACAATAAAAAGCAAACGGGTAGTTTTCTAACCATATTGTCTAGGGCGAAGATAACACAAAAAGGGCACTTATGCAAGTGCCCTTAAAATTGTCTTCGAAGATGAATTACTTCTTCTCTTACTTTCCCTTGGCAGTGTCAGCAGCAGCAGAAGTGTCGGTGTCAACTGGTGCGGGAGTAGCCGTTGTAGTGTCAACTGTTGCAGCGGGAGTGGAATCATCAGTTGAAGTACCGCTGTTACCTGAACAAGCTGCGAAAGCGAACATAGCGCAGGCAGCAATGGCGAAATAGATCTTTTTCATTTTGTGTTTTCTTGATTAAATGTGTGGCAAAAATAAAAGTGAAAAATAAAAATACAATACTTTTCCTAATTTTTTTTTATTTTTTTCAAAAAAACTTTTAAACGCAGGCCCCGAAACCTGAATAAATATCTAGAAAAGCGAAACAAACAGCACAACTTGCAGGTTATAATATTTTGGTGAAGAAAGCAACAATAGCCGGTGCAGGCATTGCGGGCTAACAGCGGCCATCAGGCTTGCTAAGGCCGGTTTTGAGGTACATGTTTTTGAGCAAAAATCCGAGGCTGGGGGGAAAATTACCGAGATTTCCGGAAAAGGATATCGTTTTGATGCAGGACCATCCCTTTTTACCATGCCGCACTACGTGCAAGGATTACTAGATGCTGACACCCCATTTGAATTTCAAAATCTTGACACAATCTGCAATTATTTCTTTTCGGATGGCACATTCTTCCCTTCTCCGGCCAACGAAGTATTGTTTGTACAAAAAGCAGCGTCAACATTTGGGGAAGATCCGGAAGCTATAAAAAACCACCTGAATTACAGCAAATATCTTTACAAAATTACCGCACCCGTTTTTCTTGAGAAAAGTTTACACCGGATAAGCACTTACACCCACAAATACGGCTTGCGGGGCATAATGAATCTACCATTCATCGGTATTCATAAAAGCATGCACAAAGCCAATGCCAGACGTTTCAAAAGCAGCAATTTAATACAGTTATTTGACCGCTATGCAACGTATAACGGATCCAATCCATGGAAAGCCCCGTCAACTCTAAATGTAATTCCACATCTGGAAATGGGAATCGGAGCATTTATCCCCAAAGGAGGCATGATTTCCATCGCCAGGGTTTTGTTTCAACAGGCAATAAAACAGGGGGTTGTGTTTCATTTTAACCAAAAAATAACTGCGATTCGCGTTGATAATAAACGAATTACTGGTCTTATGATAAATGATAAAATGTTTCATACAGACATTTTATTATCCAATCTTGACGTGCGATTAACCTATAATCTCCTTAACCTTCCCTTACCCAATAAAATCAACAAATCCGAACCCAGCAGCTCTGCACTTATTTTTTATTGGGGAATCAAAGCAGGATTTCCAAAACTGGATCTGCACAACATTTTCTTCAGCGGAAATTACAGAAAAGAATTTCAAGATATTTTTGAAAGAGGCGCCATTTGCGATGATCCGACTGTATACATCAATATCAGCAGTAAATATGAGCCTGGTGACGCGCCAAAAGACTGTGAAAACTGGTTTGTGATGATAAACACCCCGGCAAATTCCGGACAGGACTGGGATGAGTTACGAAAAAAAGCCAGGGAACTTATTGTAAAGAAAATAAACACCACACTGAATTGCGATATAGAATCACTCATAGAATTTGAAGATTTTCTGGACCCTGTCGGAATTGAGGCCAATACAGGAAGCACTTTTGGCTCTATTTACGGGAGCAGCAGCAATAACCTGATGTCGGCATTTTTAAGGCAAGCCAATTTTTCCGGTAAAATCAAAGGCTTATTTTTTTGTGGCGGAAGCGTACATCCAGGCGGTGGCATACCATTGTGCATTTTCGGTGGTAATATTGCGAGCGACATCATTATAGAAAAGCACAATGCAAAGCGCTGAAAAACGGATAGTAGCAATTGCCGCAATAGTATATGCTGTGGGCATAACAGGCTTGTTTATCGCTTCAACCCGCTCTCAAATAATGGGATTAACACCCGTAAACCTTGCACTGTCGCTGTTGGTGCCGCTGATTTTCCAGAAGAAATGGAGTGCAGGTTTGTTTATTGGTCTGCTGTGTGTGGGCGTATGCGGATTCTTCATTGAATATGCAGGTGTGCATACCGGTTTGATTTTTGGCAAGTACCACTATGGCAATACACTGGGGCCGGGATGGCAAGGAATTCCGTATATGATTGGGGTCAACTGGGCTATGCTGGTTTTCTTTTCAGTTTCTGCTCTCTCAGGCAGGATTGGAAATGCATGGGGTCTTGCGTTGGCAGGCGCCGCCATCATGACCTTTTATGATTATATCATGGAACCCGTTGCCGTTCGGATGGGTTTGTGGTATTGGGATAAACGAATTATACCTATGCAAAACTACGTTGCCTGGTTTGTGTGTTCCTTTGTTTTAATTCGTTTGTATTTATGGCTTGCCAAACCCGAGCAAAATCCGGTTGCCGCTTCGCTTCTGGTTATACAGACCGCTTTTTTTGCTGCTCTACGCTTATTTTTCTGATTTCAGGGCAATTCGCCTTGGGAAGCGCGATTTTACATAAACATACACGACTATTAAAAACAAAGAGCAGATGAACAGAACAGATATTTGTGTACTTAGCTTCGGACAGGTGCGGAACAGGCTTATTACAATGAGATTAATGACAGCCTGAAGCGTAAAATACCAAAAACTAACTTTCAGGTGAGACCACTTCCCCTGATGCACTAATTTTTTAAGCAGAAAACGCGGTGTGGCAAGAATATATTTTCACCCAGCAAGAGCTTGTAGCAAACTGTAAGGGCCGCATCTGCCCACATCACCCATAAAAGCAATGGCAGATCGGCGAATATTGAAAAAACCGAATATTGCCAGGGGAATAATAACGCTCAGAATAAAGTTGGAATCGGTAAATGCGATGGAATGCCCCTGCAAATCCACAATATTTTCATTCAGATAATACAAACCACCAAATACCAGCAGCGCATGCAGCGTGAGCATGCCGTTAGCACCATCCATAAAATTGTAGGCATTGAGAACCCCAATTCCAAAAATAAGGGATACCTAATAAATGGGTATATCTCCCGTATCAAAGCTACTGGAGGGTATTTGCGACATCAGCAGCATGCACATAGTAATTGCCTGCACAACGAGCCGTAATGAATGTTTTGGGAAAAAATATCGTCCATAAAACTTACTGCCGTTATGATGAAAAAACCTGTTACAAAGTATTTCGGCAATGTGTCGGGACGCCAGAAAAGGTAGGCTATAAGGGCGAGGGCAACTATGAGGCCCATACCTGTTACAGTGGGCTTCCAATGGGAACTTCTGCCACTGGGGTGGTCATGCAGACCATACATTTTGGTGATCCGTAAAAACAAAAATGCACCGCATAAAGAAAACAGCCCTACAGTAATTAAAATATTCAAACAGTTAGCTTATTGAGACAGATGTGTGAAGATAGGTTGTAACTTGTTAGGATTGGTTGAAACGTATTAACATGATGTTTATATATGAAAATATTCGACTTATTCTCAAATGTACAACCTGTCAATTGCGTTGGCAAATTTTTCCATAACCACCTTGCGTTTTACCTTTAATGTAATCGTCATATCGCCGTCTTCGATGGAGAATGGAGTTCGCTTGATTAAGAAGTCTTTTACCCTTTCAAACTTGGCCAGGTTTTCATTGTACTTCTTCACATCCTCCATGAGCCAGTTGCGGAGTTGATCGTTTTCAACAAATATATTCTTATCTTCAAATATCCGTGCATCTATTCCTTTTTCTATGGCCTCGTCTTTGGCGGGAACAATTATGGCAGTAACAAATTCCTGTTTGTCTCCAATAATGAATATCTGTTCAATTCTTGGGCTTTTCAAAAAGTTGTTTTCCAGCTGTGTTGGGTAAATGTTTTTGCCCAGTGAGGTTACCAGCATGTTTTTTAGGCGATCCGTAATTTTAAGATACCCTTTTTCAAATCGTCCAATATCGCCTGTATGAAACCATCCTTCTTCATCAAAAACCTTGTCCGTTTCTGCTTTATTGTTCCAGTACCCTTTCATAATATTGGGGCCTTTGGCCAGGATTTCTCCTTCCTCGGAAACAAAATCAGGCTTGAAGGTATGATAGGTTTGCAGCGTGTAAATTTCTTTGGTATCAGGGTTTTGAATGGCAACCTGCTGTCTTGGCGCAACACGTCCTACGGTTCCGTAAACCTGCCGGTTGTATTCATTCACCGTAATAAACGGCGATGTTTCCGTGAGGCCGAATCCTTCCTGCACCTGAATTCCAAGATTGGCAAAAAACTCTCCTACATGCGGCGGCAATGCACCTCCGCCTGAAACAAACAGCTTCAGCCTGCCACCCATTTTTTCTTTAATTTTAGTAAAGACCAGTCTATTGGCCAGTGCGTATTGCGCAGACAGCACCAAACCTTTGGATTTTCCCGCATCCCTGCAATGACGGGCTTTTTCCCCCACGCCGAGTGCCCAGAGGAATACTTTAGCTTTCATGCCTCCGGCTTCGGTGCCGCTTTTCATTACGCGATCATGAACCCGCTCCAAAAGTCTTGGAACAGCAGCCATAAGTGTTGGCCTTACTTCCGCTATATTTTGCGCAACCTTGTCTATATTTTCGGCAAATGCCACCGATGAACCTAGGTAGGTGGTCAGGTAATAGGCCATTCGTTCGAAAACGTGGCTTAGCGGGAGGAAGCTTAAAAATTTGTCGTCTTCGGTAATATCCGGTACCAGATCATTGGCGTCATAACAGTTGCTGAGAAAGTTGTAATGCGTGAGCATGGCTCCTTTGGGAACACCGGTGGTACCCGAAGTGTAGATAAGTGTGGCAATATCTTGATGACCCACTTCCTTGAACCGTGCTTCAATTTGTTCGCTCCAGGCCGCGTGAAGACTTCTTCCCTGCTCTAGTAATTGTTTATAGGTTTCAAGATTATCTCCCGTTTCCACATCCTCCGGTAAGCTCACAACCACTTCCACATTTGGGCATTTATCCTCTACCTTCTTAAACTTTTTAAGCAGAAAAGGGTTCCCGACAAACAAAATACGCGCACCTGAATCATTGAGAATGAATGCGGTTTCTTCTGCTGTAAGTGTCGGATAAATACTAACATTGATGATACCCAGCTTTTGCAGCGACTGGTCAATACAATAAAATTCAGGACTGTTTTCTAGAATCAGTGCTACTCGATCGCCTTTTTGCAGCCCGCGGCTTATGAGCCAGCCTGTAAGGCAATCAATATATGCCAGCAAATCCCCGTAGGTATAATCTACCCATTTCCCTGATTCCTTACGGGAAAGATAAACTGTATCGGGTTTATGAATGCGATGCGCCGAATTGAGAAAAAACTGGTGCAGTGACTTAAAGTCAGGATCTTTAAATTCTTTGAGAAAGGTATTGGACATAAGAAAAATTTAATAACAAATAAAGGGAAATGCTGTCAAATTTTTATTGCATGCTTAGGAAAAAAACCTCAGCCGGCTTCTGCCTCTACCGATTGAACCTCAGGCACCATGCGCTTGAGAAGGTTTTCAATACCCGCTTTCAGTGTCATGGTTGAGGAAGGACAGCCCGAGCAGCTGCCTTTCATTTGAACGGTTACAATTCCGTTCTGGTAGCTCTTAAAATCGATGGCACCACCATCCATTTCAACAGCGGGACGCACGTGGTCTTCTAGCAACTGACGGATTTTGCGTTCCACTGCACTTTCCTCCTCGGCCGACATTCGCTTTTTATGCAAAATTATGGATTTACCATCCTGAATCCATTCCTGAAAAAATACCCTCAGGTCGGGGATAAGATCAAACCATTCGTATTCGTTGTTTTTGGTAATTGACACGAAGTTATTCATGATGAAAACACCTTTCACAAAGGGCATTTCGAATAAGGCTTTGGCAAGCTCTGAATCCGCAGCAGATTCGGCTGTTCTGAAATCCGCACTGTCATTCGGCAAAAGCATTTTGCTCGAAACAAATTTCATACTTTCAGGGTTGGGCGTAGCTTCGGCGTAGATGGTAACAAGATTATCGGATATTGGTTCCATAAAGTAGTACAAAATTAAGCAATAAACAGCCAACTGACACAATAATATAATATGTCTTTATAAAAAACGTGCAAAAGTTGGTAACAATAAAACCTCACCTTGTGGGTACTTTGCAACATGGCCAAAAGTAAAATAGTTTTTTTCTGCGGAGAGTGTGGTACCGAAAGTGCCAAATGGGCTGGCAAATGCAGTGCCTGTGGCGCCTGGAACTCACTTAAGGAAGAGGTTGTATCGGTAAAAAGCAGTCTTTCCGGCTGGAAGAAAATATCACCGGCCGAGAAATCAGTGCCCCAGAATGTGAGGCAGATTACTTCGGAAAAAACCGAACGAATTGCAATGCCCGATGAAGAAATGAATCTGGTACTGGGCGGCGGGCTCGTTCCCGGGAGTCTTGTGCTGCTCGGCGGTGAGCCCGGGATAGGGAAAAGTACGCTTTTGCTGCAGATTGCACTTAAGCTTAATCTGCCTGTAGTCTATGTTTCCGGCGAAGAAAGTGCCGAACAGGTGAAACTGCGTGCCGACCGGATTGGGATTGACAATGAAAAATGCATGGTTTTTACTGAAACGCGGCTGGAAGCGGTGTTGCAAACTATGCAGATTATCAAACCAGAAATTGTCATTATTGATTCCATACAAACTCTCTACAGCGATTTGCTGGAAGCCACACCCGGCAGTGTTTCACAGATTAGGGAATGTGCGGGACAATTACTGCGGTTTGCCAAGGAAAATCAGGTTTCTGTTTTTCTTATTGGCCACATTACCAAAGATGGCAGCATTGCAGGCCCCAAAATACTGGAACACATGGTAGATACCGTTTTGCAGTTTGAAGGTGACAGAAACTACCACTTCCGCTTGCTTCGATCCCTCAAAAACCGATTTGGCAGCACCTATGAAATGGGAATTTACGAAATGAGCGGAAGCGGCTTATCTATGGTTAAAAACCCTTCACAGGTTTTTCTGGTGGAGCGCGATGAGGATATTTCCGGCGTAGCTATTGCAGTTGCTATGGAAGGAGTAAGACCTATACTGTTGGAAACACAGGCACTGGTGAGCACGGCCGTTTACGGCACACCGCAGCGCTCCTGCACCGGTTTTGATTTGCGCAGGCTGAACATGCTGCTAGCGGTGCTTGAAAAAAGATGCGGTTTTCGACTTGGTGCCCAGGATGTTTTTATCAACCTGGCCGGTGGTATCCGCATTGAAGATCCTGCATTGGACCTTGCGGCTGTATCCGCTATCATGAGCAGTTATCAGGGAATTTGTATTCCCTCCAAAACTGTATTTTCAGGTGAAATCGGGCTAAGCGGCGAAATACGGGCCATTCAGCGTGTGGAACAGCGTATTGCCGAGGCAGAAAAACTGGGATTTGAAGAGATTATCATTTCCAAGTACTGCAAAATCCCACAGCACCAAGGAAAAATAAAAATCAGGCAGTTCGGCCGGGTGGATGAAATGTTCACCTGGTTGTTTGGATAAACTGAATTAAGACGCTGTGCTCATCATCCGCTCTTTCACATAGCTTTTGGCCAGCAGCATCAGCTTCTGGCTGTTGGGTATGCGTATGCGGCTTCCAACGATTTCTTCCGCTGAGCTTCGCTGAATTTTTTCAAGCAGTTTCATATAATAAATATACACCGTGTAGACACCCAGTCGGCAGCCTACAGGCAGCCTTTTTATGCCTTCTAGCGCATGGGCAAAATCTTTTTTTACATCGGCGATAATCAGGTTCTTGTCTTTTTCGCTGAATGTATTGAAATCCACACCCGGGAAATAGACGCGGTCTCTTTCATCCACATCACTTTTCAGGTCGCGCAGAAAATTAACTTTCTGGAAAGCTGCTCCCAGAGAGCGGGCATGGGGCAACAGGGCACAATATCTGTTCTGGTCGTTGTTACAAAAAACCTTAAGGCACATAAGTCCTACCACCTCTGCACTTCCGTAGATATAGGTTTCGTATCCATTGTCGTCGTATGTGTTTTTGTCAAGATCCCACGCCATGGAAATGAAGAATGGCTCAATCAAATCTTTACCAATGCCGAATTTGTGCACTGCCAATTGAAATGAGTGCAGCACCGGATTTGTGCTAATACCAGACTCAATGGCAGCGTAAGTTTGCTCTTTAAACTCCTGAAGCAGTTTCCTTTTGTCGTGGTTGTGAAACGTGTCCACAATCTCATCGGCCACGCGTACAAAACCATATATGGCGTATACTGCCCAACGGTATTCACGCCCCAGCAAACGAATGCCCAGCGAAAAACTGGTGCTGTAATTCAGAGCTACGCGCTTGCTTATGTCGGAGGATGTTTTGTCAAACAACTGGATGCTCATGGGTGATTTTTTCTGTTATTAGTTTAGAACCTATTACCACGATAGGAAGTCCCGTTCCCGGATGGGTACTGGCTCCCACGTAGTAAACATTATTTAACTTCTCGTCTTTGTTTGCCGGTCGGAAAGCACCTATCTGGTTCATTCCGTGTGCCAGCCCCAGTCCGCTGCCGCGGTACAATGAGAACATTTTTTCCCATTCCAAAGGCGTGTATATAGTGCGGCTGATGGTATTTGCCTTTATATCGTAACCAACTCTTTTTCCAAGATTCTGGATGATATCATCGGCTAGTTTATCGGCATCATTCCAATCATGTTTTACGCGGCGGTCGGGCACAGGACAGAGGATAAACAAATTCTCACAACCCTCGGGAGCGCACTCCGGATTGCTTTTGCTGGCCACATTCACGTAGTAATAAGGTTTATCTGGAGCAACAGTGCTTCTGAAAATCGTTTTGGCATACTGCCTGAAATTGTTGCCGAGGAAATAGTTGTGGTGGGCAATCCCATCTATTTTGCCCTTCACACCCAAGTATATGGTGAAAGGTGCTAGGGTCCAGTCCATATTGTCGAGTTTCTTTTCAGTGAAACCGCGCCTGTTTAAGAACTTGCCCCTGAAAGAGGCTGCATCGGCATTGATAACAAACAAATCGGCATTCCATACTTTTCCGTTCTGATCGGTTACCGACAGCATTTTTCCGGCATCTTCCTGCACAGAAACAACGCGGGTATTGCAATGGATTTTTACTCCTTTCTTTTCCAGCATGGCTGCAATGCCTTCGGCGATTTTATACATCCCGCCTTTTACATTCCAGTAGCCATCATGCTTCAGCTCTGTGTAATTCAGCAAATTATAAACCGATGGCGTATTGAATGGGGTTGCACCCAAAAAGAAAGCCACCAGCGAGAAAATTATTTTCACATCCTCGCTCTCAAAATGACGCCCGAGCTCTGCCCAGAAGCTTCTGAACATTTTGGGAAGATGCTTTTTAGGAACAGTCGCCATGCTAAGCAGAAAGGGAAGCATTCCGTTAAAATTTTTCTTTACAATACGGTACTCAGTATCGTGGAAAACTTCTCCTGCCCTCTTCAGGTATTTTTCGGCTTTGCGCTCAAAATCAGGTTCGATGGCACTAAACTCCAGAGCCAGCCTTTCTAAATCTTTGAATATGCGGTAAACCTTCTCCCTACCCTCGATATTAACGGTATAAAGCGGGTTCAGCTCATTCAGTTCAAAAGGCATGGGTTCGCCGATGCTGTCGAAAAGCTCGC
This sequence comes from Bacteroidota bacterium, assembly GCA_016868535.1. Classification (GTDB taxonomy): domain Bacteria; phylum Bacteroidota; class Bacteroidia; order NS11-12g; family UBA955; genus RGEC01. Next base: position 35,497 of record VGGQ01000002.1, read on the forward strand.
GAAACTCATAACTCATGCTGAAAAAAGACGGGCCTATGTCAAACGTAAAACCATCTTTTTGCAAAATATTGAGTCTGCCGCCCGGACGCTCATGTTGTTCGAGCATTTCTACCTTATAACCGGCATAAGCCAGACGCAAAGCTGCACTTAGCCCACCAAGTCCAGCTCCGGCTATTACTACTTTCTCAGCCACGAAACCTCCTTACATATTTGGGCAGCACAAACAAAAATCCAAAAGCCTCAGCTCCTTGTTTGGTATGAACAGCATGGTGCAAATAGTGGGTCATGCGCATGGCCCTAAAATAGGGAATCCGGGTGCGGGTGAACCATTTTACACGCTGATGAACAAACACATCGTGCACGAGAAAATATGCAAGGCCATAAAGCGCTATACCTATGCCCGCCGAAAACCGCCAATCCATGTCAGCGCTGCCGAATACAATCAGCAGGCAAGAAGGTACTGCAAAAACAAATCCATACAAATCATTTAACTCTAATTTCCCTTTGCGGGGCCCGTGGTGACTCTGGTGCCAGACCCAACCAAATCCATGCATGACGTATTTGTGGGTGAACCAGGCTACTGCTTCCATTAAAACGAAGAAACCTAAAGTAACAATCACGTGAGATAGAAAACTCATTTTATAAATAACACAATTAACACGGTTTTGTTTTGAAGATTTGCGCTCTGACAGAGCAAATATTACACAAAATGCAACAACTTTAAAAATTTGCTTAAAAACAATAATACAAATCAGCATGAAATACACCTTCGTTGATAACTCATACAGTGTTCAAGAGCCATATGTATCCTAACTTGCGGCTCATGCTGAAAAGGCATATTCCCTTAAAATCGCTAAATACCTTTGGTTTTGATGTTGAAGCATCGATGTTTCTTCCGGTAGCGGATACAGCTATTTTGCAAAACGTATGGAAAACAAACCTGCTGAGCATGAGCAGTCCGCTTATTTTAGGCAGTGGCAGCAATATACTTTTTAAAGGAGATTATCCCGGTTTGATATTGCAAAATCTGATTTCAGGGATAGATGTTGTGAGTGAAAATGAAACTCATGTCTGCATTCGATGCGGAGGCGGCGAAGTATGGCACAACGTTGTTATGTATTCGATTCAGCACAATTGGGGCGGACTGGAGAACATGAGCCTGATACCGGGAACCATTGGTGCATCTCCGATTCAAAACATTGGCGCTTACGGCGCTGAGCTGAAGGATGTTTTTGAGGAACTGGATGCCTTTGACATGTGGTATGGAAATATGGTTAAGCTGAAAGCTGCGGATTGTGCATTCGGATATCGGGATAGTATTTTCAAACAATCAGGCAAAGTCCGCTTTTTCATAACGCATGTAACATTGCGGCTTAGTAAAAACCCGCAGGTCAATGTAAGGTATGGAGACATTGCCTCAATTTTAGAAGAATGGGGCATCACAAAACCCGGCATAGCCGATGTAAGCAGGGCTGTAATTCACATACGCCGTAGCAAACTGCCCGATCCCGCCGAATTGGGTAATTGTGGCAGTTTCTTCAAAAATCCGGTGGTGAGAAGGGAAACTGCCGATGCGCTTTGTGCGGCACATCCCGATGCCAAAAGATTTGACCAGCCTGATGGAACCACTAAACTTGCGGCCGGCTGGCTCATTGATAAGGCAGGATGGAAAGGATTCCGCCGGGGTGACGCCGGCGTGCATGAAAAACAGGCCCTGGTTATGGTAAATTATGGAACTGCAACCGGTGCGGAAATTCTGTCGCTGGCGCGGGAAATCGTTGAAGATATTCAGGCAAAATTCCATGTAACACTGGAGATGGAAGTAAATACCCGCTGATATTCGGTGATTTTGGTTTAATTTGCATAAAGTTCATGAAAAGGATATCGTTTGCAATTGTCTTACTGTGGCTGTTACAAACTGCTAATGCACAGGACTTCGAGACCCTGCGCAACCACAAAACACCGCTGTTTCAGGTTTTTGATCCGGCTATTGCCGCCGATGAATGGCTGAGCGCATTACAGGAAGATCACGAAATGCCGATGCCCTCAGGCATGAAAGAATCGCTGAGAAGAGCAGTAGACGCAGAACGCAGCCGATTCAACCAGCGCAATATCAAACGCAGGGACAACCTTACGGGGAACCCCACACCGCCGGCTTCCATCTCTCCCAATGATGTGAGAGGCTGGGACGGCACTTCGGGTTCAGGCACACCCAACGACAACCACATTGCGGTGAGCAACAGCGGCATGGTTATCAGTGTGCTCAATACCATTATCAGGGTATATGACGATCAAGGCAACTGGAAAAAGCAATGGGGACTGATTCAGTTTGCCAACCAGCAAAAAAAGATTGATGTTTTTCCGACCATGGACAGGGTTTACGATCCACGCGTACTATACGACCCAATCGCCGACAGGTTCATCCTCCTGTTCATGCATGGTGTTACCGATACACGAAGTTTTATTGTAGTGGCTTTCAGCCAAACCAATGATCCATTGCAGGGGTGGAACGTATACAAAATCCCCGGAAAACCTACCAATAACCTTATCTGGAGCGATTATCCCATCGTTACTCACAACACCCACGACGTATTTTTTACCGTAAACCTTATCGGAAACGGAGCATCATGGGAAGAAGGATTTACCGAGGCTATTATATGGCAGCTAAACAAGGCCGACGGCTATAATGGAGATACGCTGAGAAAAGATTATTACTCCAACATTAAATATCAGGGCAAATCTCTGAGAAGCATTTGTGCCATACAGAACAGTCCTATACCGGATGGTAAAGATAATTACTTCATTAGTGTGAAACCAATCGACAAGATTAATGACACGGTATTTCTGCTCTACATCAACAATACCCAGCAAAGCGGACAGGCCGAGCTGAGCATGAAAGTGCTGGTATCGCCGCAGAGATATGGGTTTCCGCCCAGCGCGCTGCAGCCGGATACGTCCTACAAGCTCAGAACCAATGATTGCCGCGTGCTGAGTGCTGTACGAATAGGAAATCAGATACAATACCTGCAAAATACCATCAATTTTAAAACCATGCAGGCGCACCTCACCCACAACACTATTTATCACACTGTAGGAAATCCTGTGATTAAAGCAAGTATGATTACTGACGACTCACTGGATTTGGGATATCCGGCCATTGCTGCTGCCGGTAAAAACACAGATGACCCGAGCACCGTGATTGTTTATGTTTACAGCAGCCCCTGGCACTATCCCGGCACAGGCGTTGTGTATCGCAACAGGCTTGGTGAATACAGCAATAAAGTGAAACTGGTGCAGGGCAAAAGCCTGATTTATTATTCTTTCATTCCCAAAGGCGAACAACGCTGGGGCGATTATGAAGGCATACAAGCAAAATTCAATGAACCCGGGGTGTTCTACACTGTGGGGTCCTATGGAAAAAACAATAGTATGTTTGCCTGGATTTCCCGCATTACCCTGAAAGATCCGCTGCTAAATTCACCTGTTTCCGAAGTACAGATATTCCCCGTACCGGCCGCCCAAAATCTTTACATTGAGGTCAAGGTTGAAAAATCCGCTGTTTACAAAGCCACCCTGGTAAATATGCTGGGTCAAAGCGTTAAAAGCGGATTAAACATTTCGCTTAGCGAAGGCATACATAAATTGAAAATCGATGCTGGACAATTGTCTGCGGGAACATACAATTTGCAATTAACCGCAGACAATGTGGTGGTACGCAGCCAAAAAATCATTATTCAGTGAGCAGCGAACCCAGGCCACCGGGCGAGATTCTTCTCATCAACAAGCCTTATGGGTGGACATCCTTTCAGGTAGTTAAAAAGATAAAGTGGGTTACCCGTGCAAAGCGCGTAGGGCATACCGGCACATTGGATCCGCTGGCAACAGGATTGCTGTTGGTTTGCACGGAAGGGAGCACACGAAAAATTCAGGAACTGCAGGACCAGGAAAAGGAATACACTGGAACCATTACTTTGGGCAGCACTACACCCAGCTATGACCTTGAAACGGAACCCAACGCCTTCTTTCCGATTGACCACATTACTGAAGCCATGATCAGGGGAAAAACGGCAGATTTTACAGGCTTGATTTCGCAGCAGCCTCCTGTTTTTTCGGCCATTAAAGTAGATGGAAAAAGGGCTTATAAACTCGCCAGAGAAGGTGTTGCCACCGAGATGAGGTTGAGGGAAATTAGCATAAGGGAATTTGAGATTACAGGTATCACCTTACCGTATGTACATTTCAGGGTGGTGTGCAACAAAGGCACTTACATACGTTCGCTTGCACATGATTTTGCACAGGCGCTGGGCAGCGGTGGGCATCTTTCGGCGCTTTGCCGCACCCGTATAGGCGAGCACCGCTTGACCAATGCTGTTTCTCCCAAAGATTTGGAAGAAACCCAAAAAAGCAAGTCGGAAAAATAACTTGACCATTGTAAAGTTTGGGACGATATTTGCTTAATTCGTTTCAATGTCATTCAACAAGATAAAAATCGGGATCTGGGCAGCAGCATTCATGCTGCTGACTCCGTCCGTGTTTTCCTGCAACAACGCCAAGGCCGGCAATAAATCTTCCCGTTTTGAAAACTGGATCAACGACCTGTTGACCCGTCAGGAAGGTTCACTGGAAAAAGTGAAAGATGGCTTTACCATTCAGGGAAACATTAAAGACAGGCCCAACAACCTGGTGGTTTTGCTGGAAGTAACCGCCTCAGGTCAGCAATTGATTGACAGTGCCAGAACCGACGCGAAAGGCAACTTTACCATTGCTGGCAACGTTACAGAAAGTGTAATATGCCAGTTGCAGTGGGACGAAAGCAGCCTCATTTACCTGATTATTGACAACAAAACCCAGGCAAAAGTAGAATGCTTAGGCAGCGGCTTGGATGTGAGCTACGCGCTTTCAGGAAAAGGCATTGAAAGCAGTTCAGAACTTAAACAGCTGGTAGACTTGAACGTTTCCTACATTATTAAACTTCAGAACATTGAGAACAGGGCACGCGGTCTGACCAATTCGCCAGAGAATTATGCCATTGGACAACAACTGCAGAAAGAGTATTATCAGTTACTGGGCGAACGTAAAAAGAATGTAACAAACCTGGTATTGGGCATGAAAAAGTCTCCCGTACCCTATTTTGTTATTGCAACCCAAATGTTAGAAGACATTGAGTTCCCGTTGCTTGAGCACGCTTATCAGTCGCTGAAAACTTACTCTCCGGGTGGAAAGTATATGGCGGAAATGACTTCCAAATATGAGAAAGAGAAAGTGCTGGCTATTGGTGCTGTGGCGCCTGACATAAAATTAAAACAACCCGATGGCACTGAAATTGCCCTAAGCAGCCTGCGTGGCAAAGTGGTGCTGATTGATTTCTGGGCATCGTGGTGTGGCCCTTGCAGAAGGGAGAATCCTTTTAATGTGAAAATGTACGATGATTTCAAGGACAAAGGGTTCGAGATTTTCGGCGTCTCGCTGGACAGTGAGGCGGGTCGCTGGAAAAGTGCCATTGCGAATGATTCACTGGTATGGAAACATGTAAGTGACCTGGGCGGATGGCAAAGTGCCCCGGCCAAAATTTATCAGGTTAGTAGTATCCCCGCTACGTATTTGCTGGATAAGGACGGAAAGATCATAGCCAAAGGATTGCGTGGAGAAAACCTGTATGCCAAATTGCAGGAAGTTTTTGCCCAGTAATCCAAACTTTTATTAATAATAAGATAATAATAGCGTTAAGAGACAATAACAAATCCATCATTGTTTTGAGGCTTGATGGTAAAAAATATGCCTAAAATCCTGGTAGTCGATGACGAGCTGGATATTCTTGAAATTATTAGGCACGCCCTGAACAAGGAAGGCTTTGAAGTTCATATTGCCGCCAATGGTTTTCAGGCAGTTGAACAAACACGCAAAATAAAGCCCGACCTTATTCTGATGGATGTGATGATGCCTGTGATGGACGGGATGGAGGCATGCAGACAATTAAAAGAAGATAACGACACCAAAAATATTCCTATCGTATTTCTTACTGCCCGGAGCGAAGAATTTGCAGAACTGGCAGGCTTTGAGGCCGGTGCCGATGACTATATTTCAAAGCCCATACGCCCAAGGGTGCTCATGTCACGCCTGAAGGCTATCCTGCGACGCAGAAATGCCATTCAAAGTGCCACACACGAAATTATCGATTTCGGTGATTTGAAAATAGACAGGGAACGCTTTGTTGTTGAGTTCAAAGGCAAATCACTGCAGTTTCCCCGCAAGGAATTCGAACTCCTCTCCTTCCTCGCCAGCCGTCCGGGCAGGGTTTTCAGCCGCGATGAAATTCTCGAAAATGTATGGGGCAATGAAGTGGTTGTGTTAGACCGCACCATTGACGTGCATGTGCGCAAAATCCGCGAGAAGCTCGAAGAGCGCTATATTTACACAGTCAAGGGTGTGGGTTATAAATTTGAAGCCTCCTGATTCTTCAGCGCATGCATTAATCCTGTGGCTTTTTGCAGACACTCATTGTATTCGTCATCCGGAATACTGTCGAAAGTGATGGCTCCGCCCACGTGGTAGAACATTTTATCGGCGGTGGTATCTAGTTGCAGTGACCGTATCACCACATTCAAGTCAAAATCCCCGTTTTCCCAGTAGCCAAGACAGCCCGAATACCAACACCGGCTAAAGTTCTCAAAACGCTCTATATCTTTCATGACCTGAATTTTGGGTGCACCGGTCATGCTGCCCATAGGAAAAGATGCCTTCAAGATTTCTGCAAAACCATTTTCCGGTTGTATTTCACCGGACACGGTGCTTATCATCTGATGAACGTGGCTAAAAGAATACACCTCGCAAAGCTCAGGTACAACTACTGTACCAGGTTTACAAACCCGGCTCAGATCGTTGCGCTGCAAATCCACAATCATAATATTCTCGGCGCGGTCTTTCGCACTGTTTGTAAGCGATTCTTTTACCTGCGCGTCTTCAGCGGGATCTTCCTGCCTTTTGCGTGTTCCTTTGATGGGTTGCGCAATCAGTGTATTGTTTCTTTTAGCCAGAAAACGCTCCGGGCTTGAACAAAGCAGGTATTTATCGCGATATTTAAAAAATGTGGCAAACGGTGCCGGTGCGGTATGGTTTAATTCTGCAAACATCGCATACGGATTGAGGCAACTGTTGCATTCAAACTGCAGGCAGTAGTTCATCTCATAAAAATCGCCGTTTTTAATGCATTCCCTGATTTGATCTACATGCTGCAGATACTTTTCCCGTGGTGTGCTGCAAACGAATTGCGCTGATACCTTCTTTTGGGGAAACGGAACTGCTCCCGGTAGTGAAAAATTGGATTCTTGAACACCCTTTTTCCGCGCTGATTTGAAGTAAAACTGAGGCTCAAAAAAATAAAAATCCGGAACGGAGACAGCCTGCGGATGCTGCGAAGCCAAGTCTTCAATCTTGTTTTTGTAATCATAACTGCAAAAACCCATTTTCAGCGTATCGGAATGCAAAATTGCCTCCGGCGAATGATAGGCTGCCTTCTCGCCGAATCCGGCCAGAAAATCGAAACGCCCGTAAGGATCATCAAAGTCATTTGACACACAGATGCAGGCTATATAATGATTTTGGGCCTCGGTAAGCAATTGCAGCAAGGTATATTGGTTATCCGTTTTCATGCGCTGTAGGGTGAAAATGCCTAAAAACCACTATCGCCTTCTTTTCGCCTATAACTGCCGATAATTCAGTAAGACCTGCTACACGTATCTTACCCACCGATTTGAAGCTTTTAAGCAGCAATGCCGCCGTTTCAGAACCTATTCCTGGGATGTGGGTTAAGGCAGATTTAACCAGTCCTTTGCTTCTTCTGTTTCGGTGGTGGGTGATGCCAAATCTGTGCGCCTCATCGCGCATTTGCTGAATCACTTTGAGTGTTTCTGACTTTTTATCGAGGTACAATGGCAGTGAATCTTCCGGATAATACAACTCTTCCAGCCGTTTGGCAATGCCGATTACTGCCACTTTACCGTAAATACCCAGTTGCTTCAGCACCTCCACTGCCGCGCTAAGCTGACCTTTTCCACCATCAATGAGAATAAGTTGTGGCAGGGATTTGTTTTCCTCAATGAGCCGGCTGTAGCGCCTTTGGATAACCTCTCGCATGGTGGCAAAATCGTTAGGACCCTCCACAGTTTTCACGTTAAAGTGTCTGTATTCCGATTTGGTGGGCTTCCCATCATTAAAAACCACGCAGGCGGATACCGGATACGTTCCCTGAAAGTTACTGTTATCAAAGCACTCCATGTGCCGTGGTTGCGCCTGTAAGCGCAAATCCTTGCGCATTTGTTCCATCAGGCGGTCAATCCGGACTTCAGGGTTCAGTTTTTCATACTGATTGAGTTTTTCCTGCCGGAACAGCATGGCATTTTTCAAACTCAGTTCAAGGAGTTTTCTGCGGTCGCCTGCTTTGGGTACAGACCAATTAACAAAAGCATCGGCATCAGTTTCCGGCGGGAAGGGCAATATCCATTCCGCCGGCAGCTCATCGGCATACAGCACCTGTATTTCAACAATGGTCTGCTGCATAATGTCTGCATCCGTTTCATCCAATTTCTTTTTCACCTCCAAGTTGTGGGTGCGCACAATAATTCCTTCAGCTACATAAAGCACATTCACAAAAGCAAATTTATCGGTGCTACTAACACCAAATACAGCCACATTGCCCCTAAGTGAAGTTACAACGGTGCTTTTGTGGCGGTAATTTTCCAGTGCATCCAGTTTTTCCTTGCATTGCTGTGCTTCTTCAAAGCGCAATTCGCCGGCAGCAGTCTGCATTTCAGCACGGAGATGTTTTTTTATTTCACCCAGATTGCCCCGTAATAATTGTTTAATCTGCTGTATGCTGTTGTTGTAATCATTCTCGGATTGTTTGCCTTCGCAAGGCCCGAGGCAATTTCCAATCTGGTATTCCAGACAAATGGAGAATTTGCTCTGTGCAATTTTTTCGGGGGTCATCTGCAGATTGCAGTTTCTTGTGGGATAAAGCTTTCTGGCCAGATCCAGCACGGTGTTCATGACCTTAGGTGAAGCATAGGGCCCGAAATACAACGATCCGTCCTGCAGAGGATTTCGCATCGCGTACACTTTGGGAAATCGTTCATTGGTAACGCGGATATACGGATAGCTCTTATCGTCTTTAAGGTTGATGTTGTATCGTGGCTGAAATTCTTTAATAAGGCTATTTTCCAGCAGCAGGGCGTCCCATTCTGTTTCAACAACCGTAAAATCTATATGGGAAATTTTCTTCACCAACACTCCGGTTTTGCGGTTGTCGTGCTGCTTGGTGAAATAACTATTCACCCTTTTTTTCAGATTACGGGCTTTCCCCACATAAATAATCACCCCACTTTCATCAAAATACTTGTACACCCCCGGTTTTTCGGGCAATGTTCTTAACCGCTGTTTTAGAAGATCCTGCATTCGCCTTGTTACAACAATTCTATGCGACGCGAAGAAACCGATTTGCCGTAAAAAACAGTAGCCTGTTTATCGAAGTTTTCTGCACGGTCTGTGGTAGTGAAATTTCGGGTTGAACCCTTACTCAACCTTGACCGCATATCCGAATGTCGCTCCAGGTAGTGCACCAGGCTCTCCGCAACGATGCTTCCCTGCTCAAAAACCCGCATACCTTCCGGTATGTATTTATTAATTTTATCCAGCAAGAGCGGGTAATGGGTGCATGCGAGGAAAACAGTATCCAAATTGGGGCATTGTGTCAACAATTTATTTATGTTTTGCTTCACGAAGTAATCGGCACCGGGTTTATCGTGCTCATTATTCTCCACCAGCGGCACCCACATGGGGCAGGCTTCCTGATAAACCTTTACTTCGGGAAAGAATTTTTGCAGTTCAAGAATGTATGAATGCGATGATACCGTTCCCTGCGTTCCAAAAATCCCTATATTGCCGGTTTTTGTGAGGTTCCCAGCTATTTCAGCCGTAGGTCTGATAACACCGAGAACCCGTCTTGCAGGATCCATGCCAGGCAAATCTTTTTGCTGTATGTTGCGCAAAGCTTTGGCAGAAGCCGTGTTGCAGGCCAGAATCACCAGCGGACAGCCTTGCTCGAAAAGCCATTTCACAGCCTGCAAAGTGTATTCATACACCGTGTCAAAGGAGCGTGTACCATAAGGCGCACGGGCATTGTCGCCGAGATACAAATAATCATATTGTGGCAGTGCTTTTTCCAATTCCTTCAATACGGTCAAACCGCCATACCCGGAATCAAAAACACCGATGGGTGCTGATTTGTGCTCCACGTATGCAAAACAAGGTATGGAAGGCCAAATAAAAAAGTCCTGATAAGGTTATCAGGACTTTTTATATGAGTTGAACTGAAATTTATTTTGAACCGGCGGGTTTGGGCGGTACCGGATATTTGGCAAGCATGTGCTTGATAACAGCTGCGGTTATATCATCAGCATCATTGAGGTTATATAAAACCATACCACCGGTATTGTTCAGCACCATATTGTTCAGCACCAGGATATATCCTTTGGACTTTCCAACATACCCGGCAGATTTTTTAATCAAATCGTAAACCGGCTGCATCTTTTCCTTTTCTTTATCCATCAGCTGCTTCTGAGCATCCTGTTCGGTGCGCTGATATTCTTCCACAAGGGTCTGGTAACGCTTGGCCAGCAGTTCTTTACGAACCTGTGAAGTAGAGGGATCGGCATTGATAGCATCGTAAGCCGCTTTTGCCTTGTCGATTTCACCGGCCAGATCGGTAAGATCCAGCTGCAGTTTACCTGCATACTTGTAGAGTTGTTCGCGAACGCTGTCGGTTTCAGGAAGGGTATCCAAAACGGTTTGCATGTTCAGATAAGCGATTTTCTGGGCACTTGCAGAACCCATGAACAGGGTTGCAATGGCCAGAACAGAGAGAATTTTTTTCATATAGTATTGTTATTATTTTCCTGAATTAACGGGCGTGGTTCCGGGAGTATCCGTAGGGATTCCCAGTTCTTCCATCACCTCAAAAGTCTTGTCGTATTTAACGTTGGCATACATCATCAGCGCACCACCGGCCTTGTCGAAGATAAAATCCAGACCTTCTTTCTTAGCCACCTTTTGCACGGCATCGAACACCTTATCCTGCACGGGTTTAATCAATTCTTCGCGCTTTTTGAAGAGTTCTCCCGTCTGACCAAACTTGTCCTCACGGAACTGAAATAGTTCTTTTTCCTTGGCTAAAATAGATTCTTCTCTTTTCCGTTTCTGGTCTGAGGTCAGCAATACTTCCTCGGCTTTGTAATCCTTGTACATCTGATCTAGTTTTTGCTGCAATTCTGCCGCATCCTGCTGCCATTTGGTGGCTAAATCATCCAGTTGTTTCTGGGCAGATTTATATTCGGGCATTTTACCCAATATCAGATCGCTGTCTATAAAACCCGTTTTTTGCGCCGACAAGGAAGACAACGCAGAAATGGCGAGTATGAAAAAAAATGTTCTCATGTTTTATCTTACCCAAACCTTATGCCAAAGGTAAATGGATTGCGAAAATAATGTAATTAAGGCCTTTTTTTCTAATGCTTTAAAACTAATTGTTCTGACTCCAGCAGTCCGCTGCTCTGCAGTTTCCTGTCCACAAGAACCGCCTGCAGCTTAATGGTATCTGGTTTTAGACCAAAGGGCTCTGCAGGAATTTTGACACTCAAATCACCTTCAACCCATTTTGTCCTGCCGGTTGGGGTAATTCTTGGAATTCGCTCATGAAAATTTAACGTATCGGGCGGATTGGTGAGCGGATTGATGGGCTTTATCCATTTGCCGTTGACTTTTTGCAGCATCCAGATTTTCAGATTGTAGAATGCCACACCTCCATAGTTAAAGGGCGGTGCCGTATCTCCTGGATCAAGGCCAATATCGCCGTCTCCGTCGCGGTAATGCATCACCAGTTCAATAAAACTATCCTTATCGAAACCATTATTATAAATATATGCTCCCTTAATATGAAGAAAAGGCACCTCAGAGAACTTATTTTTGTCGGACCGGCAGGCAAATAGCACAGCGGTAAGAATGACCGATATTTTAAACAAGGTTTGGAACACAGACGATGTCAAATTTACTACTTTGGCGTTAGAAATCTTCCATTACCAGCGTCAGCATAATCCCATATTTGCAAAATGGCTGATGGTAAACAGCGATACGCAAGCAAAGACCATAACCGACATACCCTTTTTGCCCATAGATTTCTTCAAACAATACAGGATTGCCTGCTTCAAAGAACCGGAAGCCCTTGTGTTTGAAAGCAGTGGCACGGGACAATCCGGAACCTCGAAACATTTTTTGCAAAACCCTGAACTTTATATTTGCAATTTTCGCAAATGCTTTGAAATACAATACGGTCCGGCCTCAAATTACACGTGGCTTTGTCTATTGCCCGGTTATCTTGAAAGCAAAAACAGCAGCCTCATATACATGGCTGATGATTTTGTTAAATCAGGCCTGCCCGGAAGTGATTTTTATTTATATGATTACCCCAAATTAATCCGGCAAATTGAAACCAATGAAAAAACCGGAACACCGGGCATTTTACTAGGCGTGACTTTTGCCCTTAAAGAATTGGCTGAAAAATATGAAGGCCCGCCCCTGAAATACACCCACATCATGGAAACCGGAGGCATGAAAGGCCGAGGACCCGAACTTACGCGTACTGAATTACATAAATACTGGTGCACCCGTTTTGGCGTAACTGAAATTCACAGTGAATATGGCATGACCGAGCTCATGAGTCAGGCTTACAGCAAAGGAAATGGAAGCTACGTTTGTCCGCCATGGATGAAAATATTGATTCGCGACATCAGCGATCCCGGAAACTGGCTTCCGCCAGGCAAAACGGGCATTATCTGCGTGGTGGATCTGGCCAATTTGCAGAGTTGCAGCTTTATTGCCACACAGGATTTAGGCAAACTCCATGACGATGGAAGATTCGAGGTGCTAGGGCGTCACAATCAAAGCGAGGCGCGCGGCTGTAATCTGTTGGTTTCAGAAAATTAATCCTCTGTTTCGTCGGGCAGTTCTATCACCGTTTCCTTGAGTTCCTCTTTGGGATTGAGGCCTTTTTCAAACGTGAGTATCAAAGCCGGAAGCAAGAAAAGGTTGGCCACCAGTCCGGAAAACAATGTAACTGCCGTGAGCCAGCCCAGTGCCTGGGTACCTTCAAAGCGGCTGAACATAAAAATCATGTAGCCGGCAAATAGTGCCACCATGGTATAAATCATGCTCAGCCCCACTTCCATGATGGTGTGGCTTAGGGCTTCGCGCAATGTTTTTTGAGTATGCAGCAACTCACGCCGGAACGTGCTCATAAAGTGTGTGGTTGCATCTATCGTTATACCAAAGGCTATACTAAACACTAGAATAGTACTGGGTTTCAGCGGAATATTCAGAAATCCCATCAAACCTGCGGTAATGACCAAAGGCAGCACATTCGGAATCACCGAGATGATGATCATTTTAATGCTAGGGAAAAGCAATCCCATGGTAAGGCTGATGATAAGTAAACCCCACATCGTACTGCTGATAAGGCTGTCATACAAATAGCGGTTTCCCTGCAAAAAGATGGCTGATGTGCCCGTGATTTTTACTTCATATTGTTCCTCGGGGAAAATTTTTCCGGCAATGTTTTTTACCTGTGTGGTAATGCTGTCCATAAGGATGGAACCCACATCTGCCATTTGATAACTAATGCGAAAGCTGGTCATGCTGGTATCCATCATGCCGTTCACGATGCTCTTTTTCCCCTGTGCCGGAGCCGGCATTCGAGAAGAGATCTCGGCCAGATCGGTTGCTTTGGGAACCCTGTACTGAAGCACATCGCCCTCTTTGACCTGATTGGCAAAACTAACCATTTCTACCAGGCTCATTGGCTTACTAAATTCTTTGTAGCGGCGCAATGCTTTTTGCAGGCTGTTTGCTTTGTTCAGTACCTCCACTGAATTGGCCCCGCCCTCATCCTGGCAGGTAATTAAAATCTCAAATGGCATTACACCGCGGAAATTCTGCTGGAAGAATACCAGATCCTTATAAACCTTGCTCGATTTGGGAACATCATCCAGAATGAATGCCAGTGGCCGCAGGCGAATGATGTAAATACAGCTAAGCAAAGTAAACGCGATACTCCAAAAGTAGATAGACCGTTTTTTATTGAAGGCATTGAACCTAACCCAGTTCAGAAAGCTATTGACATTTTTGTTTTCAAGGTGTGCGGTTTGTTTTATTGTGGGTGGTGGCAGGTAGCTGTATAGCACTGGAATACCGATGATGTTGATAAAGAATATGATATTGATGGTGATAAAGGCTACCACACCAAACTGTTCCAGCATCAGGGTTTTGGTGAAGTAAAAAGTGCCAAAGCCCACAGCAGTAGTGAAATTGATGAGGAAGGTAGCCACACCAATACGCGAGATAATGCGGGTGAGTGCCCGGGCCTTGTTGCCATGCCTTCGGTATTCCTCATGGTATCTGTTGATGAGGTAAATGGTGTTTTGCACCCCTATCACCACCAGCAATGGCGGCAGTGTTCCGGTGAGCATGGTAAGCTTGTACCCTAGCAGGCCCGCCACAGACAGCATAGTAACCACACCAATGGCAATAAAGAAAAGGGAAATAGCCAGGGTGCTGATGCTGCGAAAAAAGCCCAGAATGAGCAATGCGGTTACTCCAAATGCAATAATAGTAAACAGCACGATTTCGCTTTTTACCTTAGTGGCAAACTCAGTTCGGATGAAGGGCAGACCGCTGTAGTGCATTTCGATGCCGTGTTTAGCCCCAAATGCCTCACAGCGCTTTTCTATATTCTGTATAAGGGTGATTCGGCCTTTACTATCCAGGGTGCTGTCATTGAGGGAAATTAACATAAGGGATACCTTGGCGGTATCATTGTAAAGCAGTCCTTCGTAAAATTTAAGTGACTTAAATGCTGCGGCTACACTATCCAACTCCTGCTGTGTTTGCGGCATGCGGCTGAGCAGCGGCTGCACCGCAAACATATCGGAGGTGTCTATAACCAGATTAAATACCCTGGCAGGTGAGAGCAGATCGATAACACCTGGTTGCTTCTGAATATCATCGCAGAGCTTGTAATAATCCTGGTAAATGGGCAGGGAGAAAATGTCTTTGTTTTTAAAACCAATAACCACTTTGTTGCCGTCTTCCCCGAATGTTTTTTTAAAAGCCATATAGGCTTTGTATTCGGAGTCATCCTGGGGCACCAATTTTTGCATATCGTAGGCCATTTCGGCCTTGGTGGCAAACCAGCCGGCAGCGCCGGCAAACGCCAGGATGAGCACCACAAAAAAATTGCGGTTTTTAAGAATAGCGGTTGCTATGCGATCCCACATAAAGGTGCAAAAATAGGGCTAAGCAGTTCAAAAAAAATCAGGACTTAAACGGCACAAAAAAAAACGCCCTTTTTGGCGTTTTTTAATTATAATAATTCAGGAAATTATTCCGCTACTACCTCCACGGTGACCGAGGCAGTGATGTCCTTGAACAGGTTAATATCGGCGGTATAGGTTCCCAAGTTTTTGATATCGTCAACCGCAATTTTACGGCGATCTACATCGTAACCCCGTTCCTTCAGTTTATTGGCAATCTGTAGGCCGGTTACCGAACCAAAAATCTTACCGGAAGCACCGGCTTTGGTTTTAACGGTAACCGAAACGCCATGCAGTTTAGAAGATATTTGCTCGGCATCTTTGCGTAGTTTCTCAACTTTGAACGCACGCTGGCGGATATCTTCGGCCAGCATCTTCATCGCACCGTCAGTAGCCAGTTTAGCCATACCTTTGGGGATGAGGTAGTTGCGTCCGTATCCGTCTTTTACCACCACCACATCGTCTTTATGGCCCAGATTTTTCACGTCTTGTGTCAGGATGATTTTCATAATTTAGTCCTCCCTCTTATTTTAAACCGTCAGCCACGAAAGGCAGCAGAGACAGGTGTCTTGCGCGCTTGATAGCCACCGAAATTTTACGTTGAAACTTGAGTGACGTACCGGTGATACGGCGGGGAAGAATTTTCCCCTGATCGTTCACAAACTTCAGCAGGAAGTCTTTGTCTTTGTAGTCAATGTGACGGATACCGTGCTTCTTGAAGCGGCAGTATTTCTTCTTCTGCAAAACCTGGGGTGTTTGGTTGAAGATAAAGTTTACTTCTTTGCTCATGATGCGGCCTCCTCTACTACTACAGTTTTAGGCTGGTTGAATTCACCTTTGCGCTTCCTGTCGTTGTAATCAACACCCCACTTGTCCAGCTTCACGGTGAGGTAACGCATGATGCGCTCATCACGGCGAAAAGCCAGTTCGAAGGTTTTGATGAACTCAGGGTCGGCTTTGAATTCAAACAAATGATAAAATCCCGTGCCTTTTTTGTCGATGGGATAGGCTAATTTGGTCAGGCCCCAGTTTTCTTCGTGGACCATCTCCCCACCGTTACCTGTGATCAGCTCTCTGTAGCCTTTAACAGCATCTTTCATCTGTTGTTCAGAGAGCACGGGTGTTAAAATGATCACGGTTTCATAATGATTGTGGTTCATTGTATAAGTGCTTTTTAAGGGGGTGCAAAAATAGGAAAATTCTTGATATTTCACAAAGGGAAACCAGAAAAATCGCTCAGGGAACCGGATCATATCCGCTACCGCCCCAGGGATGGCAGCGCCCGATACGTTTTGCTGTGAGTTTAAATCCATAAAAAAAACCATGCTTTTTGAACGCCTGCACCCCGTATTCACTGCAGGATGGCTCATAGCGGCAGCTTTTGGTGAATAGCGGACTCAGAGCATGTTGGTAAATACGAATAAAAAAGATGGCCACCCTACGCATGGTTCATTTTCCTTTCCAGTTTTTGTATGCATTGCAAAAATGAAGCTTTTAATACCTGAAATGACAATATTTCCTGTCCGGTATAAATCAGCGCCATTGCGAGCTGCTGATCTTCGGGCAAAGACAATCCCTGCAACTGATGCTGGTTTAGTCGGTAAACTTCGCGAAGCAGGCGATTTACACGGTTTCGGTCGGTGGCTTTTTTAAATCTTTTTTTGCTCACGCTGAACATAACCTGAACTGCAGGTGCTTCATTGGTTTTGGACTGAATCAGGTAGTTCATGCGAAGCGGATAGCTGCTAACAAAAAAACCAGGCCGAAACAACACGGTAATGGCTTTTTGACTGCGCAGAATTTGTTTTCTGGGCAGTTTATATCGTTGCTGAAACTGTGGAGGTGTCAATTTGCACCGTCCTTTCCATAATTAACCCTTGTGGCCTCTTTCGTCGGAGGCAGTGAGTTTTTGGCGGCCCCTAGCACGGCGCGAAGCCAGTATGCGTTGGCCATTGGCGGAGCTCATGCGCTTGCGGAATCCGTGGCGGTTTCTTCGCTTGGTTTTCGAAGGTTGGTAGGTACGCTTGGTCATTTCAATCCTGGAATGAGAGCACAAATTTAAGAATTGCTTTGAACTTTTGCAAGTATTAAGCGCGATTTGTCCATCTATTTCATTTTCATCCAATAAAACCTACGCCGCGTGCGTTATCAAGCTAAAGTTCTTTTATTCTCATTTTTAATTTTATGCAATATGAACACTCTAGCCGCTGTATTAATTCTCCATGCGCATGCGCACATTTCACCCGTAAATCCGATACCCACCATTTACACCCAACAAACTTCCAAAAAAAGCTTGAATGTACTGAAATTGTATCCCGACAACACCTATAACTTTTGCCGTTATCGAACAAACAAGATACAACGCGATACAGGAACCTATCAAGGCAAACGTAAGCAATTAAAGTTCACTTCAACCGAAAGAGGACAGGCCTTTAATCCTGTTGCGAAAAAAACTGTTTACAGGGGCAAAAAAGGTATTTACCTAAAAACCACAAAGGGCATATTTGGAGGAACACCTGATTTTTTTATCGCTAAAAATGCGGATTGTTTAAAAAAGCCGTGGAATTTCAATCAAATTACCCAAAAACTGGAAGACAATATAGCCCAAGAAAAAAGCAAGATTCCGTCAACTTCACATAGCGAAACAGCCATCAATGCGGCAAAGCGTTATTTCCTAAATACCACGTCCAATTACGCGCGCGGTTACAACACCATATTGGAAAGCAACTACGCAGGCCCAGGAATATATTCCACCCACATAGACGGCAAATTGGTTCCCTGGAACCAGGATACTAGCGATGCTGCCTTATTTAGCGAACTCAATACCGTAGTTCATGAATCTGTTCATTTGAATAACATCAACCATTACGTGATTGTTCCGGGCATAGCTATTACGGTAAACAGAACCGAAACATGCCGTTCTTCTGAATTTAGCATCATAGTACCAAAAGATTTACCACAACAAATTTTCCGCTGGGGAACCTACGTATCTAAAGGCTCAACCGCTTCATCCAACATCAGCGGGATTTATGGACTGATGGATGAATTTTCGGCATACATGAACGGAACGAGGGCAAGTTTAATGGCAGCCGCAAAGCTTTTGTCAGAAGGCAACTACGCAAAAGCCGATATACAGCTTGACCATGCCAGCAGAACCTATTTTGCCTTGTATGAATTTCGGCTTTTCACCGCATGGTATCTGCATTACACGCACCAAAATCGGCGTGATATTTACGATAAAATCATGGAGAATAATAACCTGCGGCTTACCTTCACCCTTATTGACAACGAATTTGAAAAAATTATCGGCTATGCAAACAGAATGTGCATCAATGGTAACTGCAATGCCTGGAAAAATTACTCAGAAAGATTTAGCAAGTACGCAGATCCTTGCACTAAGGAACTCATCAGAGAAGAAAAGTGGCTTTCAGAATTTCGGCTGCAGGGTGCTACCCAACAAAATTACCGAGATTACCTAACAACGGGATTAACAGCATCTAATTAACCGAGCTGCCTGACTTTACAGCCACTGCTGGAGAAACAAACACAAGCTTTCCATCTGGATCCTGTGCCATCAAAATCATACCCTTACTTTCGATGCCACGGATTTTACGCGGCACCAGATTGGCCAAAAACAGCACTTGCTTGCCTACAATATTTTCAGGCTGAAAATGCAATGCTATACCGCTCACCACGGTGCGCTCCTCTCCTCCCACATTCAGTGTCAGTTTCAGCAGTTTATCGGCCTTTTCCACCTTCTCGGCAGCTTTGATCTCCGCAATGCGTAAATCCATTTTGGCAAAGTCATCGTAGGTAATTTCAGACTTAACCGTTGTTTCTTCCGGCACAGTTGGTATTGTATTGTTTTTCATGGATATGTCCTCTAGTTTTTTGAACTGAACAGCCATCTGTTCATCTTCAATTTTGGTAAATATCAATCTGGGTTCTCCCAGGGTATGTCCTTCGGTAAAGGGTTTTAGCAAAGTACCATTATTCCAGAAAGCCCTTACCACAAACTCCAGAGGTAACAAATTCAGCTGGGCACAGAGCTTTTCGTGAGTATGCGGCAAATAAGGTTCGCAGGCAATGGCGATATTGGCAAGTATTTCCAGCGCAACGGCCATGGCGGTTGCGGTGGCCTCAGAATCCGTTTTCTGGAGTTTCCATGGTTCTGTTTCGGCCAAAAATTTATTTCCGGCACGGGCTATGTTGATGAGTGCCGAAAGGCCATCGCGGAAACGGTATTCTTCGGTGGCAGCGCACAATGCTTTATGCAGCTTAGAAAGTTCACCACGAACCTGAGCAATTTGCGCTGAAAAATAGCCCTCTGAAAAAGCAGGGGCCTTACTCTCGTAATATTTTTGGGTAAGCACGGTAACCCTGTTGGCAAAATTGCCCAGAATGGCCACCAGCTCATTGTTCACCCGCGCCTGATAATCTTTCCAGGTAAACTCGCTGTCTTTGGTTTCGGGTGCGATACTGCAAAGCACATATCGGAGTTCGTCCTGTTTGCCAGGCAGTTCCTGCAGATACTCATCCAGCCAAACCGCCCAGTTTCGGCTGGTACTGATCTTCTTCCCTTCCAGGTTTAAAAACTCATTGGCCGGAACATCCTGCGGAATCACAAACCCTTCCCCACGCAGGTGCAGCATGGAAGGGAAAATGATGCAATGAAAAACGACATTGTCCTTACCGATAAAGTGTACCAGCCGGGTATTGCCTTTCCACCATTCCTGCCAGTCATTGGGGCGCAGTTCGCGAGTGGCGCTTATATAGCCGATGGGGGCTTCGAACCATACATACAGGACTTTACCTGTGAGGTCGGCAGCTTCACGCCCGGGCAAATCCGGCAGAGCCACACCCCAGTCCAGGTCACGTGTCATGGCGCGGGGTTTCAGGCCTTCATTCAGCCAGCTTTTGCACTGCCCAAGCACATTGGATTTCCAGTGGGTATTGCCACCGATATAATCATTCAGAAAAGACTTTTGCAGCTCATCCAGTGGCAGAAACCAGTTGCGGGTGGGTCTCATTACCGGTGGTACCCCGCTGAGGGCACTGCGCGGGGTTTTTAACTCTGCAGGACTCAATGTACTGCCGCATTGTTCGCACTGGTCGCCGTAGGCATTTTCATTGGCACAAACCGGGCAGGTTCCCACAATGTAACGGTCTGCCAGAAATTGACCTGCCTCAGGATCGTAGTATTGTTCAGTTACTTCCTCGGTAAATGCGCCTTTGTTGTATAAATCGGCAAAAAACTCACGGGCAGTTTGCTTGTGAACATCTTTGCTGGTGCGGCTGTAGATATCGAAACTGATTCCGAAATCCTTGAAGCTTTTGCCAATGATATTATGGTAGCGGTCTACAACTTCCTGGGGTGTGGTTCCTTCCTTTCTGGCACGCAGGGTAATGGGCACACCGTGTTCATCGCTGCCGCAGATAAAAATTACGTCACGGCCGCAGTTTCGGAGGTAACGCACATAAATATCAGCCGGCAGATAAACACCGGCTACGTGACCGATGTGCACGGGGCCGTTGGCATAAGGCAAAGCGGCAGTAACGGTAGTGCGTTTCATGGAGGTTACAAAGTTACATTCAGAAAGGAGCAGGAAAAGTAAGATTTTTACACGGTGTCCAATGGACTGTTAGTCGCCCACTATCGGATGCCCGGCTTCATCGAAAAATTCGAGTCTAGAAAGACCATAATTAGGAGCCGCTTCCAGTTTTAGCCAGCGCTTATGCTTGAACCACCATTTCAGGCGTATACTGATTAATCCCTGTTTAAGGTAGTTTGTAACCAATGGGTGTGCCTTAAGCTTCAGATTTTTATGGTTCATATTATCCCAAAGGTAGGCAACAGTATTTTCCAGACGATTGAGCAACTGCACACTGCTTTCCATGCGCCCGGTACCGTTGCATGACGGGCAAACCTCACTGGTGATGATCTCCATGGCAGGACGGACGCGCTCACGGGTAATCTGCACCAGTCCGAACTTACTCATGGGCAAAATGGTATGCTTGGCGCGGTCATTCTTCATAGCTGCTCGCAGGGCATTGTACAATTCATTGCGTTTTTTGGGATCTTTCATGTCGATAAAATCGATCACGATGATTCCGCCCATGTCACGCAGGCGAATCTGACGGGCCACTTCTTCCACAGCTTCCATGTTCACTTTCATCACATTCTCCTCACGGTTCAACGGATCAAAACTGGTGTTGCCGCTGTTCACATCCATTACGTGCAGCGCTTCGGTATGTTCAATAACCAGATAGGCACCACCACTGAAGGTAACGCTTTTCCCAAACGAGCTTTTGATAGCCCTGTTAATTTGAAACTGATCAAAGATGTGGTTTTTACCCTGGTGAAGCTTCAGTATTTTCTCGCTGCCCGGGGAAATGCGCTGCAGATAGGTTTTCAAATCCTGCAGCAATGTCTGGTCATCTACCACAATCTGGGTAAATGAATCATTCAGCATATCACGCAACAAGGTATAAAGTCGATTTCCTTCACCCAGCACCAAATCGGTTACTTTGGCTTGCTTCAGGTTGTTTTTCAGTTCATCCCACTTTTTAATTAAGCCGCGCAAATCCCTATCAAGTTCTTCAATTTCAACGCCTTCACTTACCGTGCGGATGATAACACCAAAGTTCTCTGTTTTCAGCGAAGTAGCGAGATCCCGCAGTCGTTTTTTCTCAGCAGGACTACCAATTTTCTTGCTTATGGATATGCTGTTTGTAAAAGGCACAAGTACGAAATAGCGGCCGGCCAAACTTATGTCGCAGGTCACTTTGGAACCTTTGGTGGACATCGGTTCTTTAAGCACCTGCACCAATATACGATCTCCCACTTTCAGTACCTGACCTATTTTGCCCGTCTTAACGGTTTGTGGTTCGAACTTGAAACATTCCAGATCGGCACGCTGCATGTTTCCATGCTGAACCAGGTGTGTAAACTTCTTTACGGAGAGCACATTGGGCCCTAAATCAAAATAGGTAAGAAAAGCATCTCTTTCCGCACCTACATCAACGAAGGCGGCATTTAGGGTTGGAGAAATTTTTTTGACCTTTGCCAGATAAAAATTACCGACCTGAAACGAAGAGCCTGAAGACTCCTTATGAAATTCGATAAGCTTTTTATCACTGATTAAGGCTATCTCAATCCCTGACGAATTTTTATGTATTACTAATTCGTTTGACAAGGGGGTTGACCTTAGTTAGAGTTATTATTTTTTCTTATGTCTGTTCTTGCGAAGGCGCTTTTTGCGCTTGTGGGTCGCGATTTTATGACGTTTTCTTTTCTTACCGCTTGGCATATTTACTGTGTTTTATTTCTGTTTTGCACTTTCACCGCCAAATTGAGGAAAATCTTTGCATTGACAGAGTCTCCCATAGATCCGTATATGTCGCTTGCCTGAAAGTACCAAACGGGGTTTTGGGGTTGCAAAGATATTAATTTTCGGCATTCCTCCGCAGCTTTTTTCCATTGGGCTGATTTTCGGAGCAGATTCAGCCTTATAAACCGCGTTTCTAAATTATTGCTATCCATGGCAATAGTCTCTCGAAGTGTTCCCAGAAACTTCATAGGCTGGTTTTCATATTCACTTTGATATACGATCAATGCATTTCTGGCCTGAATATTTTTTGGATACAGTTTGAGCACTCTATCCAGGATGATTTTGCCCTTTTGGAACATATAGGCGGCAACAACAGGATTATCCATATTTTCAGAGGCCCCAAATATAAGGTTTCTGGCAGCGCTGGTCAGATTTTCTTCACCTTCCTGCTTTTCGGCAAGTGAGCTTTGAATGAGGCTGAATAAGGGTTTGTTTACCGTCTCACTTGCCCATTTCAAGGCTTTTTGCAAGGTGTCCTGGGGCAGGTCTGTCAGTGACTGAAGAAGCAATTTGCCCATCCATTCTGGAGGTCGGGAAACAGCGAATACTTCATTCAGAAATTCATCGCGGGAAACAGGTTCCTGCGGCAGGATCTGCGCACCGGGCATGTTGCCTTCTGCGGGCTTCAAAATACCGGATGAAGTCTTAAATTTTGGGAAAAACAGAATACCAAGAAGTAATGCCAAAAAGGCAATAAACATGATTACGCGGGGGTTTTTCTCCACGCTGCAAAATTAATCTTAAGGTTTCGATTTGTGACAATTACTTGCCGGAAACCCTCTTGGAAAGTGTTTTACTGTCTTTTACCTGAGTAGCAAATTCTTTGGCTGGTTTGAATCTTGCCACGTAATGAGCAGGAACAACCAAACTGGTATTTCGCTTAATATTGCGGGCCACTTTGATTTTACGAAGCTTTAATTCAAATGTTCCAAATCCTCTCAGGTAGATGTTGTTTCCACCAACCATAGCGTTCTTCACAACCACAAATAAATTGTCGATGGTACAAGCAATGGCCGTCTTCTCAAGTCCTGTGCGGAATGCAATCTCATTCACTAGTTCTGATTTTGTCATTTCTTTTGTTGGGGGGAAATTTGTTTGAGCAAATAAAAACCATACTGAATTAAAATTTTTCACATTTATGACAATAATGGGATGTAAGCTGGCTGAATGGTACCATACAAACGCCCGGAATTTACCATGGAGAGTTACGTCAGACCCATATATGATATGGGTGTCAGAGGTCATACTGCAACAAACACGAGTAACACAGGGCCTGCCATTTTATTACAATTTCATTACAAAATTTCCTTCGGTAAAAACACTGGCTGAAGCTTCACAGGATGAAATTTTAAAAATCTGGCAGGGTTTGGGTTATTACGGCAGGGCCAGGAACATGATGAAAGCAGCAAAAGTAATCATGGAGCAACACGGTGGAATTTTCCCTGACACTATCGAAAAACTGAAAAAAATTCCTGGTATTGGAAATTACACGGCTGCTGCGGTCGGCAGTTTTGCTTACAACATCCGCATTCCGGCAATCGACGGAAATGTAAGAAGGGTTGCCTCGCGGTTATACGGTCTGCAAGAACCTATAGGCACACCAAAATCTGATAAAAAAATGGAATCTATACTGCTGAACGAAATGCAACCCTACCCGCCATCATTGTTTAACCAGGCTATGATGGAAATAGGCGCTACCGTTTGCAAGCCCATTAATCCCGAATGTATGCAGTGCCCGTTTGAAGATGTCTGTGAGGCAAGAAGTAAAAACCTGCAACATGTTTTACCGGTAAAAACCATCAAAGAACCACCCCGGGTAGTTTACATGAATTACCTATTCATTAATGCTGATGGAGTTACCTGGTTACAAAAGAGGCTGGCTGATAGCATTTGGAAAGGACTTTACGAATTTCCGAGTACCCTTGGTACTTTAGAAAACAAAACTACCAACCCTTTTCATGACTGGTTTATCAATACAGATGAATTGGTAATGGACAAACCCCTGACTATTAAACACCATCTTACACACCAAACTATTTTTGCCACACTGTGGCAATTTTCATGTAAAGAAGCTAATATTGTAGGAGAGAAAGTACAGGATAAAATAAGGACACAGCTGACGGAAATTGAATCGTTTCCGATTCACCGGCTTATGTTGAAGTTTTTAGAAAAATCGTTTAATAATTAACATATGATTAACAAAGCAATTTTATTGGGGAGACTGGGAAAAGACCCAGTTGTAAGACATTTAGACAATGGACGGGTGGTGGCAAATATTACCCTGGCCACAAATGATTATTATACAAAAGACGGGCAAAAAATGGAAAACACTGAGTGGCACAATTTAGAACTTTGGGATAACCACGCACGCCTTGCAGAAAATTACCTGAGAAAGGGTAACATCATTTACGTAGAAGGCAAAATTCGCACGGATAAATACACAGATTCAGAAGGTATCGAGAAACAGATAAAGAAAATTCGCGTGTTGCAAATGCAGACTATGGGTGGCTTAAATAAGAATGAAGATGATGAAACACAGGACAGAGGAATGGTAAATGAGCCTGAAACCGGATACAGAGAAACTGAAAACCGCAACAATTCTGCTCCGGAAAGACCGGAATACAAGGATGATTTTCCATTCTAATACCACAGTAAATATTCATGGATGATCTCTGTCCTGCTGCATTGAACCTGTTCAGCAGCATACTGCGCCCCCTGGAAAATGATGATATACACTCACTCGTAGGACTTGGTATAACCATGCTCGCAAGTCTGTTAGTTACAGTAATATGCGCCGCATCAGAAAACGCATTCTTCAGTCACCGGGAAAGCGATTTGGAACACTTACGTGCTTCAAAACAGCAATCTGCAAAAAACATTTTGCACCTGTTGTCATTTCCAAAACATTTGCTGGCAACCATTCTGGTTCTAAACAGTTTGAGCATGGTGGCTTTTGTGGTAGTTTCCACCATCTTCAACGACACCATACTTGACCTGGAATATAAACCATGGCTGCGTTTCTTTATTGATGCCATCGTAATTACGCTCATCATATTAATTTTTGCGGAGCTAATGCCCAAGGTATACGCCACACAACATTACCAACGTTCTGCAAAATTTCTCAGTTATCCCATGCGGGCATTCATGTTTGTATTGTGGCCTTTTACCGGATTGCTTGTAAAAATGGGCAGTTTTTTTGAAAAACGCATCAAACAGAGAACCCCCGAATTAACTCCTGAAGAGCTGAGTAAAGCCATAGATATGGCAGCAGACCCGGCAGACGCACAGCAGGAAAAAGACATTTTGAAAGGCATTGTGAATATTGCCCAGATACAGGTCAGGCAGATAATGAAACCAAGAATAGATATGGTGGGCATTGACGCAGAAACATCATTTCACAAGTTAATTGAAATTGTGAAAGAGATGCGTTTCAGCAGAATGCCTGTTTATCAGGACAATCTTGATACGATCATAGGCGTTCTCAATATCAAGCATCTTCTGCCACACCTCAATCAGGCAGACGATTTTGACTGGAAAAAACTGATGACCCAACCATTTTTTGTTCCTGAGAATAAAATGATTGACGATCTGTTGCATGAATTCAGGCACAACAGGAATCACCTTGCGGTGGTGGTGGATGAGTTTGGCGGAACCTATGGTATTGTTACCCTGGAGGATATTTTGGAGGAGGTATTTGGCGAACTGAACGACGAGTTTGATGAAATACAGGAACAATACAGTCGATTGGACGAACACACTTTCCTGTTTGAAGGAAAAATCCCGCTGGTAGATTTTCTGAGAATTACACGTTTGCCCATACATTTTTTTGACGATGCCGGAGATGAAACTGACACACTTGGCGGATTCATTACCAATTTTGCGGGCAAAATACCGGGGCGGGGAGAGACATTTCACTATAAAAATCTTTTGTTTGCCATAGATGCTGCCGATTTACGCAAGGTCAACCGGCTTAAAGTAATCATTCATGAAGATACCGAAAGCTAGCCTCATCCTGTTATCGGTTATATTAGCGGACTGCAGCAGAACTGAAGTTTATGTGCCCAAACCCCATGCATATCCGAGAATCCAGCTACCTGAAATCGGCTATCGGCCATTTGATTCCGCGGGTATTCCCTATGCATTTGAAATTCCAATGTATGCTGCCATGCAAAAAGACACCCCCAATGTTTATACCCGGCAACCCTACTGGTTTAACCTGAATTTCATGCCCTTCGATGCCACATTACACCTGACATACTACCGATTCAATGACAGAATACAATTTGATTCGTTAATAGAAGACTCCCGAAAACTGGTTAACAAACACATCCAAAGAGCTGAAGATATCATCGAGGAACCTATATACAATGCAGGGAACGTGAAAGGTATGTTATTTGAGATTGAAGGTAATACGGCCACAAACCTGAATTTTTATTTAACCGACAGTAGCAGAAACTTCATACGGGGAGCCTTGTATTTTAATTCAAAAGCAGCGTCGGACTCTACTGCACCTGTTTTTGAGAGAATGAAAACCGATGTGAGCCATTTAATCAAGACTTTTAGATGGAAATAAGGTTGTGGTACTGATTTTGAATACATAAAAATGAACAAAACTGTGAGGGTTGCTCTGCTGCTTACACTGACATTGATGGGATCGTGCGCCATCGCCCAGAAAGGCAACAGAAAAAAAGCTGAAGAAGCTTTTATAAATGCACTTAAAGCAAATAGTGAAGGGAATAAAACACTGGCCCTGCAGCACATCAAAAAAGCCCTGAAAGCGGATATTTCGTTTGTAAATGCCTGGTCTTTGCAGGCTGATATTGCAGAAAAAAGTAACGATACAACACTGGCAAGATCATCCTATGATGTCTGCCTGAAACGCGAACCCTACTTTCAAAATCACTATTACTATTACGCCAAATATTGGTTTAGACAAGAGCAAAATGAAAAGGCACTGAATCTGCTGGAGAGATTTTATAAGGCACCTTTGGAAACCGGTTTTGACTCCAAAAAAGATAAAGCTTCAACCACCATCCGATCTGCAGCAGACAAACTGGTTGAAAGCTGTCGGTTTGCACTCCAGGACAAACAACGTGTCGAAGATCTTGATATTCGCAATCTGGGTTCCGGTGTTAATTCCATTAATAATGAATACTGGCCGGGCATGACCGTAGATGGTGAAATCCTGATATACACTAGACTGGTAAATGGACAGGAAGATTTTTACGTAAGTTCAAAATCTCAGGATTCTTGGGTTAATGCACGTCCCTTGCCAGGTAGTATCAATACCACCAACAATGAGGGATATACTTCAGTAAGTGCTGATGGTCGCTACATTTTCTTTACTGTTTGCAACCAGGACGGTTTTGGCAGCTGCGACATATTTTACAGCTTTCTGAAAGAAAATGCATGGAGCCGCAGAATGAACCTTGGAGAAACAATTAATACTCCCGCATGGGATGCGCAGCCCGCCATCAGTGCCGATGGAAAAACACTTATTTTCTCGAGCTCAAGATCCGGAGGATATGGAGGAAAAGACCTTTGGGTAAGCTACTGGAAAAAAAATAACTGGACGCAACCTGAAAATCTGGGTAAAACCATTAACACCGGTGCCGATGAGGAAGCGCCATACCTTCATTATGATGGAAAAACACTTTATTTCTCAAGTTCCGGACACACGGGATACGGGCAACATGATATTTTCAGAAGCCAGATGCTGGGCGTCGGCAATTGGACCAACCCCGAAAATATGGGCCGCGGCATCAATACAGATGCGGATGAAGCCGGTTTCTATGTAGACTTTAAAGGGGAAAGAGCTTACATTGCCAGTTCACGGACAGGCGGCTACGGCGGGCTCGACATATACAGCCTAAAACTCAGTGCGGATAGAAAACCTCTGCCTGTAACCTATGTTAAAGGGAATATCCTGGATGCTGAAACCAAAAATGAAATATCCGGCCGCATAGAGTTGGTGAACCTGGAGACAAGCAGGACAGTATTATCAGATTCTTCCACACGCTTTTTCACTACACTAGAACCACATGGTTTATATGGATTGAACGTATACAGGAGCGGCTATTTGTTTTACTCTGCCAACTTTCAGCCTACCCCTTCTGGCATAGATGATCCGTTTTTGGTGACCGCGTTGTTGAAACCCATTGAAATAAATCAGAGCGTAATTCTTAACAATATATTTTTTGAAACTGACAAGTTTGAGCTGCGGCCGGAGAGTTTCCATGAACTCCAAAAACTGTATTCGCTGCTGAAAACCAATCCCGATGTTATGGTGGAGATTGCAGGTCATACCGATAATCAGGGTTCTGCAGCGCATAACGCCACACTCAGCGTAAACAGGGCTAAGTCGGTTAAAGATTATCTTGTAAAGGCCGGTATTCCTGCCCAAGCCGTAAAAACATCTGGATATGCGTCTGAAAACCCCATTGGCGATAACAACACCGCAAC
Organism: Bacteroidota bacterium; assembly: GCA_016868535.1. GTDB lineage: Bacteria > Bacteroidota > Bacteroidia > NS11-12g > UBA955 > RGEC01. Next base: position 64,763 of record VGGQ01000002.1, read on the forward strand.
TGGCAGGGCGCAAAACCGCAGAATTGAAATAAAAATTGTTGGTCTAATGAAAAAATAATATGTCTGTGCACTTAACACCCGAACAGGAAAGCCGCATTAAACGCGCATTTTCCAATAAGCGCTGGCCCGAAGTGGCCAGCACAATGAGCTGGAGTATCTTTAAAATCATGGCAGAATTTGTGGATGGCTACCAGGCTTTGGCACGGATTGGTCCCTGCGTTTCTATTTTTGGTTCAGCCAGAACCCAGAAAGAGCATCCACATTACAAGCTGGCCGAAGAAATTGCACAAAAGTTATCCGAAGCCGGACTGGGCATCATTACTGGGGGTGGTCCGGGTATTATGGAAGCCGCCAACAAAGGGGCCAAAGCAGGTGGTGGCCCCAGCGTAGGATTGAACATCAACCTTCCTTTTGAACAATACCCCAATGCTTACCAAGACAGGGATAAAGGACTAAACTTTGATTATTTTTTTGTGCGCAAAGTGATGTTTGTGAAATACGCCCAGGGATTTGTGGTTCTTCCCGGCGGTTTTGGCACTCTGGATGAGCTGTTTGAAGCCTTGACCCTGGTTCAAACCGACAAGAGGGCACAGTTTCCCATTGTGCTGGTAGATAAAACTTTCTGGGTGCCTATGATGGACTTCATTCACAATTTACTGCTTAAGCAATATCAGTTCATCAGTGAAGGTGATCTTGGGCTTTTTAAACTGGTGGATACAGCCGATGAAGCTGTTAGTGAGATTTTGGATTTCTACAGCAAGTACTCACTCAAACCCAACTTTTAATCTTTTCCGTGCTCCTCACGGCCTTTCATCCGGCCTGATTTTAAGGCTTTTTCAATTTCAGCATCCTCGGGATCAGGAAGGATTTCTCCCCTTATGCCTTCCAGGTTGGGCTGCCCCGCATTTACCCAGGCCGTGTACCAGAATGACGCCACTGAAAAGATTGCCTGCCGCATTCTGAGCTCAACCATACTTTCCATCATGCGGTGATAATCATTGCAAAACGGCACTGAGTAAACCTCCATGGTCTGTGTTCCCCTGGCTTCAAAGCTATATTTGTTTTCAGGATGCATAGTGGTGGCAAAGCGTTCGAGCTTCAATACAGAATCAACAAGCATAAAGCTTCTTCCCATGGTTCCCCAGATATAATCAGAGGGCTTGTATAAATAAACGGCCGAGCCTGTCAGTAAATCAAATGAATCCATAAAAAGCTGAGGGATGCGGCTTTCCCAAAGGGCGTGAATGCCTTCCTGCCCTGTCAGTTGGCCGTTATAATTGCGGCTGCTGTGGAGCGGCACATGTGCATCTGCAATGTAATGACCTATATCCGCGCTGAGTTTCAGAATCTTCTCAAAGTTTCTTTCTTCAAAAGCCTTGGTGAGCCGGCTGAGCATAGCCATACAGTGCCAGGGTACTATTCCATGGCTCAGTAAGGTATCTTCGGTATATTTTTCGATGGCTTCATGCCAGTAGTGGGGAATGGTATCCAGCGGAGCTGCCGTTTCATAGCGGTCGCAATCCATATAGTGACGGCAGGCTTCGTCTGCCATCAAATACCGCCTGCTGTCTGGATCGACACTGTGTTGTGTGATGTATTCGATGTGCTGCTTATAAAAGCCAAACATTTGGGGAGGCAAAGCGAAAACTGCACGGTTATTGATTGTTCTGTGACCCAGAAATCCCCATGCACCTGCCTTAGATACAAAAAAAAGAATTGCGAGAAATGTAAAAATCCGGAAAGGCCGCATCTTAATCAAATAACAAAAAAGAGGAAAATTCAAAGTAAATTAAGTTGTGGCTCATCTCCGGGATTAGGTATATGGTTTTGGTTGTCATCGGGCGCCGCAATTTGATGCTTATTCACGGGCGGACCTCCTATTTTCGGGCTTTCCAGCACCACTTTTTTAACCTTATTTGCAGTGAGCTTCTGTCCCTGGGTTTTCCACCCTCTCACATCCATAAATATATCCATTTGCAGGGAAAGCTCCTCCTTCTCCCCTTTTTTGTTTTCGGTGATTACCTTCATCATAGCTTGCTCAACCGTACTTGCACAAAGCAGCTGAGAACCTTTTTGTTCCGAGATAAATGGAAACTTTTTGCTCAGTGTAGTGGTTTCAATCAGAAACCGTTTCACAAAGTGATTTTTGGTTTTTCCATCCACATACACTGTGCTGATGACCTGAGAAGGATAAAACTTTTGAATCAGGTAGACCTGGTCCGGCTCATAGCGGTTGATAAGTTCGTAATTGGTGAGTTCGTAGTTACCATCTTTGTATATGACCAGCACCCGGTCTTCACCATCGAATTCCCCTAGAAACTGCCCTCTCGCCTCCCCGCTTAAACGTCCGGTCATTTCATCAAACCAGATCTTTACGCCACCCAGCGTGCTAACGCCTTTTTCCTTCAAATCCACACGGCGTATGGGATGGCGTGTGAGCAGGTTGCCCTGGGCTGTTTTACCTTTAATGGCCAGCTGTGCAAAATCGTAATCGAATTGTTTGATGCGCGCATTGGCCGTGCTACTGAGGTGTACAATAACCCTTTCGGCTTCGCCGTTTGGATTTGCGGTAAAATAAAGTACCTCATTGCCGGCACCACCGCCGGTAGCATCATATTCCTTGTCGCGGATTAGTCCGGTAGCGTTGAACCGCTTCACCATGGCTCTTTTGGCAGCGCCGTCCCAGTAAACCACGTTGTAGGTTGTACGTTCATCGTTTTTCCGCCACACATCCACATGGATAAGGTATTTGCCATAGAAGGCTTTATCGCTTACCCTCGATATCATATACTTACCGTTTTTACGGAAAGCAATAATGTCGTCTATGTCGCTGCAGTCGGTTATAAACTCATCCTTCTTCAACGAAGTGCCCACAAAACCCTCCCTGAGATTGGCGTAAAGCTTCACATTGGCAGCCGCCACCACGTTGGCCTCGATGGTATCAAAGGTGCGGATTTCCGTTTTTCGCTCCTTACCCTTGCCATACTTCTTTATGAGGTTTTTAAAATAATCCACCGCATAATCTACAAGGGTATTCAGGTGGTGCTTTACCATGGCGATATCATCCTCAAGGGCGCGAATATATTCATCGGCCTTGAAGCTGTCGAACTTTGAAATACGCTTAATTTTTATTTCAGTCAGACGTACAATATCGTCTTCGGTGATCTCGCGCCGTAAGCGTGTTTTGAAAGGTTCGAGGCCTTCATCTATAGCTTTAATAACGGCTTCCCAAGTTTCGGCCTCTTCTATGTCACGGTAGATTCGGTTTTCAATAAAAAGCTTTTCAAGGCTGCTGAAATGCCATTTCCCCTCGAGTTCATGCAACTGGATTTCCAGTTCCCTTCTCAGCAAATGCAATGTATTGCGGGTGCATTCCTCCAAGATTTCATTCATTGAAAGGAACCTAGGCTTCTCATCCATTATTACGCAGGCAAGCGGCGAAATGCTTACTTCACAATCTGTGAAGGCATATAAGGCATTAATAGCCAGATCCGTGCTCACGCCCTGAGCCAGCTGTATTTCCACATCCACATTGGCAGCAGTGTTGTCAATAACCTTTTTTATCTTGATTTTACCGCTGTCGTTGGCTTTGATTATACTTTCAATCACTGAGCCTGTAGTGGTACCGAAAGGAATTTCACGAATGTGCAGGGTGCTTTTGTCCTCAACTTCAATTTTTGCCCGGACCCTTACCCTGCCGCCTCTTTTGCCTGCATTGTACTGGCTAAAATCGGCCTGACCACCCGTGGGAAAGTCAGGTAGAATTTGGGTTTGCTTGCCTTTAAGAATATCAATACTTGCTTCACAGAGTTCAATAAAATTATGCGGCAGAATTTTGGTGCTGAGACCCACTGCGATACCCTCCACTCCCTGGGCAAGCAGTAGCGGAAACTTCATGGGCAATGTAACCGGCTCGCGCTTGCGCCCGTCATAACTCAGTTGCCACTCAGTAGTTTTTTCATTGAAAGCCACCTCTTTGGCAAAATGGCTCAGGCGTGCTTCGATGTAACGGGGAGCAGCAGCACTGTCACCAGTGCGCAAATCTCCCCAGTTTCCCTGGGTATCGATTAGCAAATCCTTTTGACCCAGATTCACCAGTGCATCTCCAATGGCGGCATCTCCATGCGGATGATAAGCCATGGTTGCACCGATAATATTGGCTACCTTGTTGAATCGCCCGTCATCCAATTCATACATTGCATGCAAAATCCTTCTTTGCACCGGCTTGAGACCATCCTCCATGGCAGGAATTGCACGCTCCAGAATTACATAGGATGCATAATCCAAAAACCAGCTTCGGTATTGGGCACTGACCGGCAATACAGATCCTAGCTGACTGTCATTCTGATCAGCATTTGGATTTTCCAAACCATCATTGATATCATTAGGGCCCAGCTCAGACACGATAAGTGCGAAAAAACATAATATCTCCCTACACTTCCATGCGAGTTGTACACAATACAACCACAGAACTACTTCAAACAGGATGATTTAAGCTATTTTTCAGATAAACTACTGCCATTTTGTCATATTAGTCTTATATTTGCAATCCTGTATTCCGGGAAATTTATGGAACTGATACAAGTAAAACAAAGATTTGGAATTGTAGGAAACAGCAGCATGCTGAACAATGCGTTGGAAACTGCCATACGGGTGGCTCCCACGGATATGAACGTACTGATACTAGGAGACAGCGGTGTGGGCAAGGAGAGTTTTTCCAAAGTCATACATCAGCTGAGCGGACGCAAACATGCTCCATTCATTGCGGTAAACTGCGGCGCTATTCCCGAAGGAACCATAGACAGTGAACTTTTCGGACATGAAAAAGGTGCATTTACCGGCGCAACGGATAAGCGCAAAGGTTATTTTGAAACTGTAAACGGAGGCACTATTTTTCTTGATGAAGTTGGAGAATTACCGCCTGGCACACAGGCACGCCTGCTGCGCATTCTGGAAAACGGAGAATTTATAAAAGTAGGTTCCAGCGTGGTCCAGAAAACCGATGTTCGTGTGGTTTGTGCCACCAACCGCGATTTGCTGGAAAGATCCCGTCAGGGTAAATTCAGGGAAGATCTTTACTACCGCCTTGCAACAGTTCCTATCAGGGTGCCAAAACTGGCCGAGCGACGTGAAGACATCCCGCTATTGTTCCGAAAATTCTCAAGTGATTTTACCGAGACCCACCGCAGCGGTCATATAGAGCTTACAGCGGAAGCACAGCAAATGATTTCGCAATACGCTTGGCCCGGAAATGTGCGGCAGTTAAAAAATGTGACCGAACAAATATGTGTGCTGGAAGATGCAGGAACACTTTCTGCCGAAACCGTTGCCAAATATTTGCCTCCGGTGGAACCCAGCCTACCTGTATTGTTGGGCAAAACCGAAAACTACGGCGAGGGTTTGAGCGAGAGAGACATTTTTTACAAAGTTCTCATAGACCTGAAACGGGATGTAACAGACCTGAAAAAACTGGTTTTCGGTATGTTGGAAAATCCTGTAACACCGCAGCCGGTTGTAATGAAAAGCCCTTCTTCTATTCAAAACCCAGGCCACATTCAGCTTCCCACAACCGTTGAACACCAACCGGTAAAACCTATTTCTGCAGGGGGGGCAGGTGGTGGCGTTATACTTCAAACACAAGATGAAAACTCGGTAGAATTAGAACACGAATACGTGGAAGCCGTCTCCTTCCCTGCCGCTGAAGACAGCCTGAGCCTAGAAGAAAAGGAGCTTGAAATGATTCGCAGGGCTCTGGCCAAAAGCAAAGGCCGCAGAAAAAAAGCCGCTGAATCACTCGGAATCTCAGAAAGAACATTGTACCGCAAGATAAAACAATATGAACTGGAGTAAATGGTTTGCTTGTGCATTGCTTTTTTCAGGTTGTGGTTTTTTTAAAGCTTATGACCCGCGCGGAACCTTTATTCCCGAGGATGTACAGACTTTTTCTGTTGACTTTTTTAACAATGAAGCGTCCATCGTCAATCCCCAGCTGAGCCTGCAATTTACGGAGAAGTTAAAAACCAAATTCCAGTCGGAGACCAGACTGAAACTCGCAGGCAGCGACGGAGATTATAAACTGGGAGGTATAATCAAAGATTACCGGATTGAACCCGCAACACGGAATTCAAACACCGGAACTGCTGAAAACCAGCTCACCATTACCGTACGTATGGATTTTATTTGTGAAAAACATCCCGAAAAAAACAGAACCAAAGAATTTTCCTTCTTCAGAACCTATGATGCTTCCAAAAACCTAAGCACAGTAGAAGGCATACTCTCATCGGATATTTTAGATAACATCGTACAACAAATTTTTGCAGATATAGCCTTGGACTGGTAATTGTGAACAGCGAGCATCTTTCACATATCGTAAAACAGCCGGAAAGCATAACAGGTCAGGACGCACTGGAACTGGAGGAATTGTGCCGCAAATTTCCGTCTTTCCCCATCCCGTTCATTCTGCTGTCCACATACTACCATCAAAAAGGAGACTACCGGGCAGAAGAGACCATACAAAAAGCAGCATTGCGGGTGTGGGACAGGGCCTGGCTGGCAGATTTTGTTCAGAATAAGAAATCGGAACCTTCAATTGAACCTAAAGTACCATATGTTGAAGAGGTAATCATCACTGAAACCGTTGAAACAACTGAAGTTCTGACAGCCGATGACGATGTATCAGAGCCAATAACAGAAGCCGTACCGAATCCTGAGTTGATTCCTTCTGAAAAAGAAAACCCAACAGAATCTGAAGTCAATACCGTTTTTTCTTTTGAACAAAATAATATTGAAGTAAAACCTAATGAGTCTGCTGATACTGTAAATTTTAAAGTGGAAGTGACTGAAACTACAGATGACAGAAAACCCAAGGAAGAGCCTGAAACAGAATTAAATTCAGTGTCATCGTTATTTATTCCCGAAGACCCGGAAGAATGGGTGTTTGATGAGATTGAAACACTTGAAACAGGGAATGCAGCATCTATACTGGGATTTGCCGAAATAAACAAAACGGAAAACTCAGAAAACACAGCTTTTGTATTGCCGGAAATCACTGCCGGTGCGGGTGGAATGATACAGCCTGATGTGGAAACAGAAAAAGCAGTTGAAGAGAATATCTCTGAATCTGAAAATGACGAAATCACATCCATCACGCTGGTGGCTCCTTACCGGATTGAACAATATTACCCTGGAATTCGGACGGAAAAATTAGACATACCCACAGACTTTTACAGCTGGTTGAGTAACCCTGCCCCAGGCGATAACGAAGTGGATAGCAGTAAAAATGAATCCGAGGAAGCAATCACGAGCCGGCTTCAACAACAAAGCATCATAGACAGGTTTATTCAGTCTGATCCGGGAGTAATCAGACCTAAAAAGGAATTCTTTACACCGGAAATTGCAGCAAAGAAAAGTGAGCACTTGCCTGAAAATATGGCCACTGAAACTCTGGCAAAAGTCTATCTGCAACAGGGTAACACAGAAGGTGCAATACGAATTTATGAGCGATTGATGTTGAAATTTCCCGAAAAAAATACGTATTTTGCAGGCCTTATCAAGAAAATTAAAAACGAAAACAACCCATGACCATAATTCTTGTCCTCGGAATCATTGTTGCCATACTGTTAATGTTAGTTATTCTGGTGCAGAACCCAAAAGGCGGCGGACTTGCTTCCAACTTCAGTCAGGGAAATCAGATTTTCGGTGTTGAAAAAACGACGGATATCGTTGAGAAAATAACCTGGGGCGCTGCTATCCTTATTTTTGTAATCTCCTTGCTTGCAGCAAGTTTCACCCCAAAAGGAAAAAGTGGGAAAGACGCTCGTCAGACTACAGAACGATCCAAGTAAATTGCCGGAAAACCCATATTTGGTTGTCATTGCAACAGATTGCAATATGCAGTATTAGAAAGTTACTGCTTTTTATTAACCCTTGATATGAGACCTATTGCATTGATTATCTTAATCTGGGTCTTTTTCTTTGTATCATGGACCAAGTTGAATGAATCGCCAAAGCCTTTATCAGTAGGCGTGGCAATGTGTCCGGTTCTATGCTAAATATGGCGGGAAAATCCGGCAAAGCAGCAAACCTTGGATTGCGCCTGGACGGTAAAATTCCCTTGCTGACGCCTCTTGCAAGTACCATTGTAAATTAGGGTTAAGAATACGCGCTGATGGGGGTGGAAAGCAACATTGCGGGAAACACTCTGCAAACTGCTCGTGCACAATTTCTGCGCACCGGAATGGGCTTGGATTTCCTCTTCACACTTCAAGAAAAAAACCGGTCCCGAGATCGGAGGAGGCATACTTTTTTGCAGAAAATTTTATAAAATTACCGACTGGCAGTTAACCGGAGGGCAACCCAGCTCCTATTTCCCAAAAAGCCAGATTTTGGCTCCCCTCAGCTTATACAGTTTGCCTAAAACGACAAACGCAGAACGAACATTTTTGCTGAAGTTCTGTTCAATGCAGAAAATAAAAACCATTTGAAAAGTGACATGTCTGCAGGGATTAAGTGGTAATGGTATGCAAAACCAGAAATACAGTATTTTATAGACACACACCAAACCCTGCAATGGGTTGATATCTGGCTGGTGCGACATCTTTGAACATAAGGAATGCCATGGTATCTGCGGATGTTTTTAAAACTTCCTGCCAGTCCCAGAAACAACAGCCTTGAGGGTAACAACTATTAGCCGATTCGGCTTGCCAGATCCAGCCCGTGCTTACGTGATGTTTCACGGGCAATTTCATATCCGGCATCGGCATGTCGGACAACACCTATGCCAGGGTCATTGTGCAGCACGCGCTTGAGGCGGGCTTCGGCATCATCGGTTCCATCTGCCACGATTACCATTCCGGAATGAATGCTGTAGCCCATGCCAACACCGCCACCGTGATGAAGGCTTACCCAGCTGGCGCCGCCGCCGGTATTTACAAGTGCATTCAAAATAGGCCAGTCGGCAATGGCATCGCTGCCATCCAGCATAGCCTCGGTTTCGCGGTTGGGCGAAGCCACAGAACCGGTATCGAGGTGGTCGCGACCGATAACGATGGGCGCTTTTACCTTGCCAGTTCTCACCAGTTCATTGAATTTCAGTCCTGCCTTTTCTCTTTCGCCCTGCCCAAGCCAGCAAATGCGGGCGGGCAGACCCTGAAAGGCAATTTTCTCGCGGGCCATGGTCATCCAGCGCTTCAGGCTCTGGTTATCGGGGAAAAGCTCTAGAATAGCCTGATCGGTTACATAAATATCTGCGGGATCGCCGCTCAGCGCAACCCAGCGAAAGGGACCCTTACCCTCGCAGAATAGCGGGCGTATGAAAGCAGGTACAAATCCCGGAAAATCAAAGGCATTTTTTAATCCTTTTTCAAAAGCACGACCACGCAGGTTGTTGCCATAATCAAATGTAATACTGCCTCGCTGTTGCAACTCCAGCATCAGTTTCACATGGTGAACCATGCTATCGTAACTGAGTTTGATATATTTTTCGGGATCCAGTCGGCGCAGTTTATCGGCGGCTTCCACATCCATGCCTACCGGATAATAGCCAATCAGCGGATCGTGCGCACTGGTCTGGTCTGTAAGGGTTCCTGGTTTAATATTTCTAGCGATAAGCCGTTCCAGCAGTTCTACGGCATTGCAAAGCACACCAATACTTACAGCTGCGCCTTTTTCCTTGGCAGCCAGCGCTATGTCGATGGCTTGATCCACATCGCGGCTCATTACATCTAGGTAGCGGGTTTCCAGACGCTTTCTGATACGCCATTCCTCCACCTCAGCCACCAGCGCCACGCCTTCGTTCATGGTAATGGCAAGGGGCTGAGCACCGCCCATCCCACCCAGACCAGCAGTTACATTTAACGTACCCTTCAGGGTTCCGCCAAAATGCTGTTTGGCGCATTCTGCATAAGTTTCATAGGTTCCCTGCACGATGCCCTGCGAACCAATATAAATCCAGCTACCGGCAGTCATCTGACCGTACATAATCAATCCCTTGGCTTCAAGCTCACGGAAATGATCCCAGTTGGCCCAGTTGGGCACCAGCTGGCTGTTGCTGATCAGCACACGCGGGGCGTCTTTGTGGGTTGGCAGAATTGCCACTGGCTTTCCGCTTTGCACAATTAAAGTTTCATTATCATTTAGCTCTCTGAGGGCCTTCAGAATATCATCAAAAGCTTTCCAGTTGCGAGCCGCTTTACCAAGGCCGCCATAAACTATCAGATCTTCCGGTTTTTCAGCCACGTCCGGATCCAGATTATTCTGAATCATGCGGTAAGCCGCCTCCTGAATCCATCCTTTGCAGTTAAGCTGGGTTCCTGTTGGTGCGGTTACAATACGCGGTCCTGAAACGGGTTGCGTCATGCTGCAAAATTACGAATTCACAACCCAACTAATTCAAAAATCTTAATTAACATTATTACCTTGAAAATAAAAGAAAAAGGGAAATATGATTTATTATATTATTGATAAAAAATATCAAAAACAACCAGTGCAAATAACACCCCAACTGAGTATGATATAAGATCATAATAATCATATGTGCCATAAAACCAGTTAAATCTCTGACCAAATTCATAAAAAATAAAAATACCGATACTAGCAATGAAAATTAATTTTTTATTAGAATAAAAGGTCTCTAAAATCCTTAGCGTTGAATAAAGGCTAAATGACCACAACATATCTGGCACATGATTTCTAATTAGGCGAAATTCGGGCATTAACCAATATATTAAAATACCCAGCATAAGTGGAAAAAATGTTAATATCAATAACGCAACAATAATCGGCTTTCTCATTACATTCGTTGCAATATTATGAAAAAGAATCTTTATAACTTTCTACTATCAACCGCTATATTAGCGATTTTTGTTCTTATAGCAACAGCAACCGGACAGGAAGAAGCCGAAAAGGAAGTAGCTGAACAAATAAAAAATGAACCTGCCATGCAGGTAACGTCGGTTGACCTTTATGAAGCTTATGAGGCCAATGAAGTTTCAGCAGACAAAAAATACAAAGAAAAAACCTTGGAAGTTTCCGGCAAGGTAATCGATATTAGTAAGAACCCGATAGATGAAAGTGAGATAATCGTAAAACTCAATGGGTTGATTGATAATGAATATGAAATAATGGGTATATCTTGCTACTTCGATGCTTCACATACCGATGAAGCTGCAACCCTTAGTAAAGGTCAAAATATAAAAATTTTGGGCTTGTGTGATGGGAAATTAATGGGGGTAAACTTAAAAGGGTGCTCAATAAAAAAGTAAAATAAATATACAACGCATCGTTAAATAGAAGGGAATTATCAAAGGACTCTTCGTCTTGATGGTTTTTATTTTTTTAAGATAATTACTCATTGCTCACAAATTTCATGGTCAGGCTGATTCGCTTTCGTTGTGCATCCACGTCCATTGCGCGGATTTTCTCAAATTACTTACAAAGTTAATTCGAGCAAATCAGTTAGATTTTGGGGCAATGGTTTCGCGGGTGAATAGCCCATCCATTGAGCGAATTCAGCAAAAATTGTTTTATCTACGTCATCAAATGCATTTCCAAGTGATTTGGAGAGCTTTTGCCCT
>VGGQ01000003.1 GCA_016868535.1 Bacteroidota bacterium
GTGATAGTGTTGAAGTTTACCCTCCCCCCCCCCACCCCCTCAGCTTGGTTTTTCTTCTGATTTCTTCATGCACAAAAACAGAAAACATTTTATTTTCAGGCAACAAGCCACCTGATTACAGGTCTGTGCCCACAATCAAAATTGAAAACTATGTGAACCGGTATTTTATTGATTTACTGGGACGTGAGCCAACAGACACAGAGCGGGTTTACCATACTGCATTTCTGAAACGCAACAAACTTAGCATACACGCCAGAGACACATTGGTCAGCACGCTTTTGTATGACACTACCTATCATACCGGAGATTCCAGTTACCGACATGCCGCCATTCAGCGTATATACGATTTTAGTAAAGCCCGATTTCTAGAAGGTGCCAGCGATGAAGATATTTCCCAGGGTATTGGTCTTCAGGAGTTTAGCATAACCATTTCACGTCTGAATGGGGATTCTGTTGGTGTTTATTCTGCCAAGGCAGCCCATAAACATTACAGAGACGTATTAAACAGCAGGTATAAACTATTAAAAGACACGGCTACTTATAGCGATATGTGTGCCACCATGCTGAATAATCCTATTTATGATCAAATCAACATTAACAGTTTCAATTACGTGAATGCCAGTTTTGATGATTTGTTTCAGCGTCAGCCACTAAAAGATGAGTTTACCACTGCCTACGATATCATTGATAAAAACATCCCCAGACAGATTTCTGGACGCTGGGCAACCAACAAAAATGAATATTGTGATGTCTTAACCCATACACCAGAGTTCTATGAAGCACAAATTCGATGGGTTTATTATCTGCTACTGCAAAGAGATGTAAATACACAGGAAGTTATTAACTTGCTCGGAAACTACATGCGCAGTAACAATTTACAGGAAGTACAAAAAGCCGTAATTAAAACAGATGAATATGCACAGTTCAGGTAAAATTATAACTTTTATTTTTTCTTTATTCCTTCTACTAGCGGGATGCACCAAAGAAAAAAACCTAACCTACGGGGCCGCTGACAAGGTTGTTTATGAAGATAAAAGCCAAAAAACCAAACGAAAGTCTGATGCGGAATACATTTCCATTCTTTACACCAATCTGCATCAAGTTTCTATCTCCCCCACACAGCTTCATAAAATACAGAATGTAATTTACAGCCTAGGAGATCGCAACGTAGCCAATGAAATGGTTTTAAGTAATTATTTCAACACATCAACCCTTAAAATTCCCAAAGACAGCGAAATGCGGGGAGATGTAGCCGTATTTGTTGAAAAGTGCTACAAACGTTTCTTCCTAAGATATCCATCTGAAGGAGAAAAGACCTTTTTTATCAACTATATAAACAGTAATCCAAACGTATCGGTTGAGATGGTATATACCGCCTTTTCCGTTAGCGATGAGTACCAGTATTATTAAAACACAACCATGAACAGAAGAGACTTTTTCAAGAAAACCGGAATGATAACGGCCGGTACGGTTGCAGCACCCTACATATTGCCCACCGGCAGAATGTTTGCACGCACCAATGCACCCAAAGCCGAATACGTAGTCATGGTAATGTTTGCAGGCGGTGTTCGACAGCAAGAAAGCGTTTTGCAGCGCTACCTGGATGACAGCCAGGAAGTAACAGGTGCAGCCGGAAATATCATGCCTAACCTGCTTACAGGAATCGCACCCGACCGCAAGATAGTTTATGGTACAGATCCCGGAGGAGGCGCTACACGCGGCAGTAAGCCCATTCCCAGAATTCTTAGCCAGAGCATGGAAGATACAGGTACATTATTCAAGGAAATGTCGGCTATTTCAGCAGGACATTACGTTGGACTCAAAACACTTATTACGGGAAGTCTTGGGACTGCGCAAGGCCTGAAAACCCGTCCAAAATACCCAACCATTTTTGAATATCTCAGGAAGCATGCCGGTTTTGCAGCACTGGATACATGGTTTATCGCCAATGGCCTTGGAAATAGCACACCCCTGCTGAACAGTAGTAAAAATGAAGATTACGGACTTCAATATGGTGGAAACATGTTTGCTGCGCCTTACACTTTTGGTGGTGTAGGCAGAGAAATTCTGGGCAACGGAAAACCATACTCCCGCGCAGATCTGGATCCCATGTACTACATGAAAAACTTCCTTGATCAGAGTTTTGGATTAAATCCTGACCAACTGGAAACAATTAAAAACACCGATGAAGAAAAAACCAAAATTAAGGAATTTATCCGTGCGGTGTTTCAGCGGCAGAATCAGGGACTTATCCCCCGACCGCCGGTAACCGATAATTTTGACGCAGTTACAATAAGCTATGCCGCGGAGGTTCTGCGCCACTTCAAACCCAAATTTCTTACGCTAAACATGAATGCAGTGGATGGTTGCCACAGCAATTTTACCGGCTACCTTCGCAGTTTGCACCGTGCCGATCATTCGGTGGGCTGGCTATGGAACTACATTCAGAACAACATACCTGAAATGTCGGGTAAAACCATCATGATTATTGCACCTGAGTGTGGAAGGAACCTGAAACCCAATCCCATTCTTGATGAGAACGACTGGTACGCCTTTGACCACAGCGATGCCAACGCCATGCGTGTATGGTCGATTATGGTGGGTAAGAATGTTCCCAAAATGACGGTTGGCTCAGAAAGCAACAAAGTAGGCAAACTCACAGACATAGTTCCCACCATTGCTGATATATTTGGGGTTTACGATGAAGTCAAATCCAGTCAATATCTTGACCCTCAATCTAAAAGTTTATTCCTGAGAATGTGATGAGAAAGTCGCATATCATGCCAGCAGTTTTATCTTCATTGCTTGCTTTTGGAATTGCATGCAAAAAGGAGGGTTCGTCCATTGATAATCCTTATGGCAAACCCATTAAAATAAATAGGGATACAGCTACCTCCCGCGGCTCATCTGCCGCCGATGCAACCAGCATTCAACGACTACACAGACATTTGTTTGCACCCACCTGTGCCAACAGCGGTTGCCACGATGGCACTTTCGAGCCCGATTTCAGAACTGTGGAAAGCTCATTCGCGTCTTTGGTCAATGTAAAACCCATTAAAAATGATCAGGCTGGAACTTTTAACGCCCATGTGCTGCCCGGCAATGCAGATGCGAGTATTATCATTTATAGAATGACTGTAGATTTGGGAGGAAACTCAGGTATAATGCCTCTGGCACTGGAGCCGGGTAGCAATTATCCTGCAGTAAAAGACAAATTACTAAATAACCTGAAACAGTGGGTTAATAAAGGCGCCCCCGATTCCAAAGGCAGATACAGCAGATATTGTTGTGCTCGACCCTCCGGCCGCAATGGCAGATACCGAAATTTGCTACTACGGACCAAATATTTTCCTTAGAGGAACCCCTGCCGGTGGCAAATGGCCTGCAACGGCTGTGGTGACCATTTACAGACATCCCAAGCCCTATTTTTCACCTACCTCCTCCTCTCCCGTTTGCTTTGGGCAGAAAGGCTGGATAAAACTGCGCATGAAAGATGTTGATCCATATCGTTTTACCTGGGATGTGAGTCCTGTTTACATCGGCGATTCACTTAATGCACTGAGCGGTAATATTTACCGCGTTACTGCCGAAAACCTGAAAACAGGCTGTATTGTCGATACCAGCATAGAAATACAAGGTTACAAAGCTATTACAGCCGCATTTATTGGCAGTATATCAAACGGAGCTCCCTGCTTAAGTCCCATTCATCCCACACTTCGAATTTTTAACAATTGCGTCGGTGCCGTCTCCGGTACCTGGCACTGGGGTGATGGCAGCAGCGAACCTTTCGATCCGGCCATGAGCCCTAAACACAGCTATACCGGTGAAAAGAACCACTATAAGGTAAAGCTTGTAGTGCAGAATACCGGTGGATGCAAAGACAGCGCTGAGGCCGAATACTGCTACCGCGATACAGTGGTCTACTACATTCCGAATGCGTTTACGCCTAACAACGATGGTTTTAATGATAAACTGGAATCTTTTGTGATTGGTGCTATGGAGTTTGAGATGCTGATTTATAACCGCTGGGGACAAATTGTATTCAGGAGTGAAAACCCAAACCATTTCTGGGATGGAACATTCAACAGCAATCCCTGTCCGGAAGGGGTATATGCCTACCGAATCAAGTTTAAGGGTCGCAAAACACCAAACAAGCAGGACAAAGGCAGTGTTTTGTTATTAAGGCCGAAGAATTAGCATTAAGCGGCGTAATTTCGCCCCCATGCCATATGCATCCGCCCTCATCTATCAAATTATTGGCTGTTACCTGAAACAGCATTTGCAGGGCGCAATGCTAATTAATGCATTCAGCAGCCACAAAGACGCGCTGCTGCTGGTGTTTAAAACAACTGAAAAGCAAATATTTCAACTGCTCATGCAGTTTGTGGATGGTAATCTGTTCTTTCTGAACCCGGAGAATCGTTTACAACCCGGACGCAAGACCATTAGCCAGTTTAAATCCGTTCATGGGCTGCAAATAACTGATGTCATTGTGTTTGAGAATGAAAGGCTTATTCTGATTCAACTCGAGGCAAACAATCAATTGCTTATCAAGGGTTTTGGACGTATGAGCAATGTGCTGTTGTTGGAAAACAATGAACCCTACCCGACATCCATCTTTAGGCTCTCGCTTAAAAATGACTGGGAACCGAACGTGAAGGAATTACTAGGAAAAACCCACCCAATTCAATGTGCCGATATATCTATTATACGTTTTTTTTCTGACAATTACAAATTATTTGATGAACCAGCAGAAGGTAGAACGTTTCTTGGTGTAGGCGCTGAGGGCTTGTTTGCTTTCGCCCGCGATTTTGTTAAAAACCAACGAAAGGAACAAACACGCAAACAATGGAAAACCCAATGGCTGAAGCAAATCAGCATGCACAAAGCCAGAATTGTTAGGTTGAAGGAACAACTAGTCAAGATTGAGGGCAGACGCAGCTACAAAGAGCTTGGCGATATTGTGCTGGCCCATGCCCACCACATTAAAAAAGGCGTTGGCACAGCCCTTCTGCAGGACTTCTATACCGATAAGCCCATTCGTATTAGACTTAATCCTGATCTGGATGCGGCAGAAAATGCAGCGCGTTTTTACCGGAAAGCCAAAAACGAAGGACTTGAAAAAACCCATTTGCTTGAGAATCTCAACAAAACAGAACTGGCACTACAGAAAGCTGAATCAGAATTGGATGCTGTACTAAACACTTCCGGCGACGAAAGAATAAAACCCCTCACCACAGGCAAAAAAGGAAAGTCATCCGAAGGAAAGCCTTATAAACTGCAGATTATTGATGGTTTTGATGTATGGATTGGCAAAAGCGCCGCAGATAATGACAGAATGCTGAAACTGGCCAGCAAACAGGATTTATGGCTACATGTAAGTGGTTATGCAGGCTCGCATGTCATCATCATCAAAAAGAAAGGGGCAGAATTTCCGGAGGCGGTTATTCAAAAAGCTGCCGAACTTGCTGCCAGAAACAGCAAAGCCAAAACCCAGAAGATGGTACCGGTAATTTACACGGAAAGAAGATACGTAAGCAAACTGCGAAACGCCGCACACGGAGAAGTGGCCGTTTTGAAGGAAAAAGTAATGGATATTTACTTAAACTGATTAAGAAGGTAAAATATTATAATAATTTGTTTTTCAAATATTTAGCCGTATAGCTTTTAGGCTCTTTCAGCAATTCTTCAGGAAGGCCTGCGAACAACAATTCTCCACCGTTTTCTCCAGCTTCCGGACCAAGATCCAGCACCCAGTCGGCACATTTTACCACATCTAGGTTGTGCTCAATGCAAATGATGGTATTCCCTTTATCAATCAACGCATTAAAGCTGTTCATCAGCTTCTTAATATCGTGAAAATGCAAACCTGTTGTGGGTTCATCAAAGATAAATACAGTACCACCATCCTTGTGGGGATTGGCTTTGCTAAGGTAAAATGCTAGTTTCACCCTTTGGGCCTCACCGCCTGAAAGGGTATGGCTGCCCTGTCCCAGGGTAATATACCCCAAACCAACATCCTGTAAAGGCCTTAATCGTTCATGAATCATTCTTTCATCGCTGAAAAACGATATAGCTTCATCTACGGTAAGCTGAAGGATCTCATGGATGTTTTTGTCTTTGTAGGTAATATCAAGAACATCATTTTTGAATCGTTTTCCGCCACAGGCATCACATGGTAGTTTGATGTCGGCCATAAACTGCATTTCGATGACTGTTTCACCTTCTCCCTGGCATGAATCGCAACGTCCACCATCCACGTTGAAGGAAAAATGGGCAGGCTTAAACCCTTTGAACTTGCTCAAAGTTTGAGAAGCAAAGAGTTCTCTGATTTCGTCATAGGCTTTCACATAAGTTACCGGATTGCTGCGGCTGCTCTTGCCAATGGGATTCTGATCCACCATCTCCACCGCTTTTACCATCTTTTTGGCACCTTCCAAAGCCTTGTGCCTACCGGTTTTGGTGCTAATATATTGCCCAATTTCCTTGCTGAGCGCCGGGTAAAGAATTTGCTTAACCAGACTGGTCTTACCACTACCGCTAACGCCGGTAACAACGGTAAATACCTCGAGCGGGAATTCCACATCTGCCTCTTTCAGGTTATTGGCTTCAGCCCCCAGTATAGTAAGGCTATGTTTCCATTTACGTCGGCTTTTGGGAACTTCAATCATCTCTCTGCCCGACAAATATTTGCCTGTAAGGCTGTTTTGGTCTTCAACTAGTGCTTTGTAATTACCACTGAACACTACTTCTCCGCCAAAGGCACCGGCAAAAGGCCCCATATCGATTACCTGATCAGCCGATTTCATAACCTCTTCATCATGCTCGACAACAATGACCGTATTGCCTTCTTTCTGTAGATATTTCAGCATGCTAATTAACCTCTCCGTATCACGGTTGTGAAGACCAATACTGGGCTCATCAAGTATATACATACTTCCGGTAAGGTTGCTGCCCAGACTGGTGGCCAGGTTTATGCGCTGGCTTTCTCCTCCGCTGAGTGTATTGCTCAAACGATTGAGGCTCAGGTACCCCAACCCAACATTTTTCATGAACAATAGCCTCGTTTTTATTTCATTTAGTATACGCCTGCCAATTTCAGTTTCATCGTATTTAGCCGATGTAAAGTACGCATAGGCAGTATCCACATTCATCAACAGAATTTCCTGAAGATTTATTCTCTCAGGAATATCTTCTCCAGGGTTTACCGCCTTAAGCTTCACATAGCCTGCATCTTTGCGAAGTCGGGTTCCCAAACATTCCGGGCACTGGGTTTTTCCGCGGTATCTGGCAGAAAGGACGCGGTACTGAATCTTATAGGATTTTTCCTCCACATAGCGAAAGAAATCATGAATACCAGGAAGGGTTTTGGTTCCATCCCATAGTAGCTTTCGCTGTTCTTTGCTAAGCTCTTTGTATGGTTTGTGAATAGGAAATTCCGCATTAAGTGCCAAAAGAATAAAATCCTCACGCCATGCCCCCATGGTTTCGCCTTTCCATGGCGCCACACAACCCTCATATACGCTCAGTGATTTATCGGGAATGACCAGGTCCTCATCAATACCCAGCACACTGCCAAATCCTTCGCATTTTCGGCATGCTCCATAAGGATTGTTAAAACTGAGAAAATCGCGTGTTGGAACTTCAAAAGTGATTCCATCGCGTTCAAATCGGTTACTGAATACCTGAAGACTTCCATCATGCAATCGAATGGCGCATTCTCCCTGCCCTTCCCAAAAAGCCGTTTCCACAGCATCTGTAAGCCGGCTCTCAAACTCTTCATCCTGTAAATCCACAGTCAGGCGATCAAGGACCAAAAAACTATCACCGGCTTCACCGTGAAACTTTTCCAGTAAATCCTCAATTTTCCAAATTTTATCATTAACCAAGACCCTGCTAAAACCATTCTGCCGCAATAACTCAAGCTTTTCTTTGCGCAATTCCTTATCGTTTATCGGCGATATAATTAGTACTGTTGATTCGGAGGGTAAACCCAGAACAAATTTCACCACATCAGTAACATCGTCGCACTTCACCTCCATACCGCTTAAGGGTGAATAGGTATGTCCGATTTTGCTGAACAACAATTTCAGGTAATCATAAATTTCAGTAGAAGTAGCCACCGTGCTGCGGGGATTTCGCGTATTTACCTTCTGTTCAATAGCTATGGCAGGGCAAAGACCAAGTATATAATCTACCTCAGGCTTTTTCATTCTGTCCATAAACTGACGGGCATAACTGCTAAGGCTTTCCACATAGCGTCGCTGACCTTCGGCAAACAGGGTATCAAAAACAAGGCTGCTCTTGCCTGAACCAGAAACACCGGTAACCACCGTAAAGCTGTTGTGTTGAAAAGTAGCATCTACGCCACGCAAGTTGTGTTGACGCGCATTTTTAAGATGTATAGCAGGTTGTTTAGACACGATTTAAAGAGAAACTGCAAAGGTCGATTTTTTTGACCTCAATGGATCAAAAACAATTAAACATCACAAAAAAATCACTGTATGGTGTCGCGGGTAATGCTACTTCCGGCCCAAATACCTAATCCGTTTCGAATATTGGAGAATACGGGCGTAGCTTCTCCGAACACGCCTGCACCGGCTTTGTAATCCTCTATGCTTTTGAAATACTTGAAGTATTGTTCACTCAAACTTTCATTAACCACTAGGTATTTCGGGGTACCCAGTGCATAGCCAAATGGCGTAATGAAAGGTATGCTTTTTTGTTCTCCGTTAAAACTTCTATCTGAAAAAACCCAGGATCCGCTGTCGCTCACAATAGCCTCATTTTCAATAGTAGCATCCTTTGTAACAGGCCTCAGGGTATTCCAGGTAGCGGTTATATTATCGTAATAAAACAATGAAATACGGTAATAATTGTTTGTTATGCCCTTATCGTTAATATTAACGGTTAATGTTCCTGTAGGATAACCTGACGAATCCAGATCGGTGGAATCTTTCCAAGCAGAGGGAGTTTTGGATGCTTTCTCCGGCATAACCATTTCGGCAAAGACCTCATCAAACCCTGGCGCTTTCACACTAACACTGTAATATTTACCCGCTATAGCCCTAAAAACAGGGTTCTCATACTTATCGGTGCCAATGTTGTAAGAGAAACCGACAGCATTGCCGTTTTCGTCACGCATCACCACCACGGCGTTGTTGACAAACTCAACGGCGACAGCACTCCCAAGGGGAATGGTTTTACTAACCTGTATCTGAATTTTATCCTGATCATTGATAAGGCCGTTTACCACAAGACGGGTAGGCCCACTCACTTCACTCAAATCCAGTTTGGTTTCGCAAGCAAACAGCCCCAAAACCAATAATCCAAGAAGGGTTAAATTTTTCATAGTTTAAAATACGACTCTGTAAAATCCTGACGGAATAAATGGGAAATAAGAAATACCATATGCTTCCACAGCCTGCCCTGCAGGCTGATCTACACGAACCAGCAGGGGATTGTTTCGCGAGGCTATGTTGTAAATGTTTACTCCATAATACGAGCTGAAAGGCCTGTGCAGCTGAGGCTTAAGTTTTTTAGTGAATCCAAAATCAAAACGACTGTAGAAAGGCATCCGGAAATTGTTTTTTGCGGTGTAATCCAGCACCATCATGCCATCGGCAGATAAATATTGTCCGGTGGGAACAGTTACCGCATTTCCAGTCATCCATACTCCACCGAACTGAATGGTCCAGTTTTTATTGATGGCATAAACACCCTGAAAAGACATTTTATGCCTTCTGTCCCAGCGGAAAGGATAAGTTGCCCCAAAATTTATGTCCGCAATATTGCGATCGCTTCGGGACAATGTGTAACCAGCCATTCCGTTCAATCTACCTATTTTTTTAATCAATAAAAATTCTATACCATAAGCCCTGCCGGTTCCCTGCGCCAGCACTCGCTCCCAGTATCGGGGTTCATAGTCATTTTCATCCTGTCCGGTAAGATCGGTGATGCCGTCAAAGGATTTCAGATACAGTTCCATATTAAATTCCAGACCTTTTTTCCATGGTTGATAAAACCCGCCTGTAATTTGTATAGTTCGCTGGGGACGAATATTTCCACCTGTAGGAAACCAGATATCACCAGGCAAATTGGCATTTACGCTGCTAAGCCTGTGCACACCTTGGTTGGCAATACTAAACCCAAGTTTTAATGCTTTCTGGTCCTGCAAAATCTGACTTATTAGAATGCGTGGCTCCGGACATATCCAGGTTTTCCCATTACCCGCGAATGACCAGATACGACCGCCAAGATTCACTTTCAGACCGGCTCCAAGATTTTTTTCATATTCACCATAGACACTCACCTCCGGCGACATACTCTTATTGTCGAGCCCAAAAGTGGTATCCAAACCTGTTGCGCCTGCGCTACTCAAGGAAATATACAGTATTGAAGGATTGAATGAATGTAAAACTATTTCTCCGCCGTACCTCAGGTGTGTATTACTTCTAAGCCGATATTCGAGATTTGCTTTTCCAATTAGATTGGTTATTGCATTGGCATTTTCAGTTTTAATGCCAAATGATGAAAAAGAAGTGTCCGACTTAATGCTGCTTCCTATTTCAAAAGGAACGCGGTATGTCGCACGGGTCATTCCCAGCATAAAATTGCCGTAATGTCTGTTGTTAATCTTCTTTGCCCAGTTAATTCCAAAAAGGTTGTTTTGCCAGTTAAAACCCAGTTTAAGGTTAAATTCAATCTGCCTGTTCAGAGAATCAACGTCACTGGTACTGATTGCAGAAGCAAGCTTATCTCTTCCGCTGTATGCAAAAAAACTTAGCTTATTACGTTCATTTATCCTCCATGTAACCTTTCCGTTTAGGTCGTATAAACTGTAGTATGCATATGCGTCCCCTTCTTTTGGCAAAATCATATCAAGCCAGGTGCGCCTTAAGCCGAAACTGCCGGTTACAGATCCACTGTTATTCAATGGGCCATTCGCAGCAACATTGAAAAGAAGCAAATCCTGGTTGTAGGACCCCTTCCAGGTTTTTCTGTTCCCTTCAGACATTCCAAAATCCAATACAGCACCAGCCCTACCCCCATAACGTGCCGGCGCCACACCCCTGTAAAATTCCGTATTACCGATAAGTTCAGGGTTGTACGAACTGAGAAAACCGAAAATATGGCCATTGCCGTAAATAGGTAGACCATCCATCATCATGAGATTCTGGTCGCTGTTACCACCCCTCACATACATTCCGCTCAGACCCTCAATCCCACCGGAAACCCCGGGTAAAAACTGCAACAGCTTTACCGGATCGGGAATGCTTAGCAGTGAATTCATCTGCAATGTCTGCTTTCGTGTGGGGCTGACATGACCACTGCGTAAATCAAATATGGCGTGGTATTTATTCCAGGATGTATCATCTTTGTTTGCCTCCAACGGTGTTAGCTGAATATTGTAAGGTATTGATGAATAAACATCTTCCACCATTCTCAAAGCATAATATCCAGCTGCCGCAAAAAGCAATACATGTCTGCCGCTGCCGACACCCATATTGTAATATCCGTCTCTGTTTGAATATGTATATTGTAAGTCACTGCTATCTATTACCAGTGCATTCTCTATTCGTTCCCCCGTTTCCTTGTCCTCAATCCATCCGTAAATTCCCGGAATATTTTGTTGTCCCTGTAGAGTTTGAATAAACAGGAAACCCAGCAGCACTAAAGCCTCTCTTAAGTTCATAATACAAGTATCCAAAGTTAATTCTTATTGTTTACAATTCAAGATGTATACTCAATTCCGCAACTTTTTGCCCGGTAACCATCATGAGGAATTTTTGGCTTTTCGATACGAATATGAATATTCTCAATAGCTGTGGATGATTGGGAGTGGATCGCAGCAGCTATATCGGCCGCAAGGGTTTCCAGCAATTGTCGCTCCTTACATGCTTCCCGGTTTACTATATCCACCAACTGCGTGTAATCCAGCGTATGCTGAATATGATTTATATCAGGTGTATGATGAAGCTGCACTTTTACACTGATAAAAAGCTTTACCCCTGCTTTTCTCTCAAATTCATACACCCCTACCGGGCTTTGTACCTCCTGACTGTCTAAAAAAACAACAAACATTTTGCCAATGTAGTTAAGTATTGATGTACAAAAAAACGGAACGATGTACCTTTGCAAACAAATAAACGAAATGCAGGCACAAAATCTCGACGAACTGTACGCCTCTAACAGAGGAAAAGACAACTATCAGGCGCCCGACTTTATGGGTGTGGATGATTTGCTGACAGAAGAACAAAAACTTATTCGCGGATCGGTGAGAGATTGGGTAAAAAAGGATCTTTCGCCCATTATTGAATACTATGCGCAGAGAGCCGAATTTCCGCACCATATTATACCAGGACTTGCAGGTGTTGGCGCTTTTGGTCCTCAGTTGCCTGCAGAGTATGGGTGCGGCGGCATGGACTACACCACCTACGGTATTATAATGATGGAGCTAGAAAGATGTGACAGCGGTATCAGAAGCACTGCCAGTGTGCAGGGCAGCCTGGTGATGTATCCCATTTATAAGTTTGGCAGCGAAGAACAAAAACGCAAATACCTGTCCAAGCTGGCATCCGGCGAAATGATGGGCTGTTTTGGCCTCTCCGAACCCGACCACGGAAGCAATCCAGGCGGTATGACCACAAACTTTAAAGACGCCGGCGATCATGTGATACTGAACGGAGCTAAAATGTGGATTTCAAATTCGCCTTTTGCCGATGTAGCTGTTGTTTGGGCTAAAAATGAAGAGGGAAAAATTCACGGCCTAATCGTAGAACGTGGCATGGAGGGTTTTACCACCCCCGAAACACACAACAAATGGAGTTTGAGGGCAAGCGCGACGGGAGAACTGGTTTTTAATGATGTAAAAGTTCCCAAGGAAAATATTTTACCCGGGGTGACCGGACTCAAAGGCCCCCTCACCTGCCTCAATAGCGCACGTTATGGCATAAGCTGGGGCGCCCTCGGCGCTGCAATGGATTGTTATGACACAGCTTTGCGATACAGCAAACAAAGACAGCAGTTTGGTCGCCCAATTGCCGGTTTTCAGCTGCAGCAAAAGAAGCTTGCAGAGATGATTACGGGTATAACCAAAGCGCAGCTGCTTGTATGGCGTCTGGGACAACTCATGGATGCCGGAAAAGCAACACCTGCCCAAATTTCCATGGCCAAGCGAAATAACGTGGAAATTGCGCTGAACATAGCCCGCGAAGCCCGACAAATGCTGGGTGGCATGGGCATTACCGGTGAGTATCCCATTATGCGCCACATGGCCAATCTGGAGAGCGTGGTAACCTACGAAGGTACACACGACATCCACCTGCTTATTCTGGGACACGAAATCACGGGAGAAAACGCATTTACATAATAGACGGTATTGTTGTCGGTAAAACCATATCGCAGCTTTTGTTTTATTGCGGTTCTGCTGGCTACCGAGGTTTCCGGCTATACCAACAAACCGGTACGGGTCAATCTCAACATCAACCGGCAAAGTGATTCCATGGGATTTAACATAGTGTACGAATTACAAAACCATTTCTATAAGCAAATAATAGCAGGCACACTCAAGCTGTGGGATTCTCCGCAAAAAAATATTCGTATTTCTCCCAGTGCCTTGCAGGCAATTGAACAATCATCCGACATGCGCTTCAACAAAACAGCCAATGTTTTCTTTCACGAATTCTGGAGCAGTGGCAGAAATAAAACATCTTTCACCATAGTGGGCATTTCGTTTATTAATGACGGCAGTAAGGGGAAAATAAGTTACGGCAATCTAGACCTGAAAGAAAGTTGGAATATCCTATCCTCAATAATACTGGAATGCAATGTTAATGGGCCCTCTGAAATCAAGCTTACCGATGCCTTGTACAGCCGCAATTACAATTTCAATGTAGTTCAGTTTGGTAAGCAAAAGTTTACCAAAAAACCAGAAAAATCAATCCGCATCAGAGATAAAGCTTTTTACGCCGAACGGGAAATCGAAGGTTTGTTTGCCATCCCTCAAACCAAAGATGTTTATTATAAATTAGTAGCCCATAGCGAAGATGCCGATGATTCGGGTAATATGATTGTGTCAAATATTCAGAGGTTTCTAAATGAGAATAAAGATGTTTTTTTCAATATTGGCGGTGATAAGTATTATGACTACAAAACACTAAAAACAGATGTACTGGTTACCGGGATAGAATTTCATGAAGAGTGGAAACAGCTTTCCAAAGGTATACGGTATGAGGTTAAGGAGGTTGTGATTTACATAAACAACAAACCCCTGAAAAGCATTGCTGCAGACATAATATACGGATGGGAATTGCTCCATCGTTTTAAAACGATGGAAGTTTTAGTTCAGGAGAAGTCATATGACATAATTCTTACACGCATTAAAAGCACATTAATTCCCGAATGGGATTCACACAAATATCTGAAGGTACTGAATGTATGTAAATGGTCTCAGGTAAGCCGATATGTTCAATTCTATTAAATACCCCGCATTACAAGTATGTATAAAATCAAATTTGGAACCGATGGATGGCGCGAAATTATTGCCGACCAATTTACTTCTGCCAATGTTCGTAAAGTGGCCATGGCTACCGCCAAATGGCTTCAAAAGTTGTCTGTTAAGCCGGTCTGTGTAGTGGGACATGACTGCCGGTTTGGAGGTGAAATGTTTGCAGAAGAAACCGCACGTATTCTGGCCTCTCAGGGTGTAAAGGTGCATTTGGCAAATGGCATAGTAAGCACCCCCATGGTGAGCTTGGGGGCTAATAAGCTCAATGCGCATGCTGGTGTTATCATAACAGCCAGCCACAACCCTCCTACTTACAATGGTTATAAAATAAAAGCGGGATATGGTGGACCTGCCACACAGTCAGTGATTGATGAAGTTGAGGGTTATATTGGTGACAGGGAAATTTCCCCGGCACTTCCCTTGAAGCATTATGAAAAGATGGGTGAAATTCAATGGGTTGACCTTGAAACAATGTATCTGGATCATGTGCACAGCCACTTTGATGTGGAAGCGTTGAAGTCCATTTCATCTGGTCTTTTATATGATGCCATGTATGGTGCAGGCCAAAACGTAATTAAAAAACTGTTTCCCGAAGCCACATTGCTGCATGCCATCCACAATCCAGGATTCGAAGGCCGTGCGCCTGAGCCAATTTTGAAAAACCTGACTGAAATCTCAAAAATGATTGAAAAAGATGACAGTTTTGTGTGTGGCCTAGCCACCGATGGCGATGCAGACAGAATTGGCTTTTTTGATGAAAAGGGCCGGTTTGTGGACAGCCACCATTTGATTTTGCTGTTGATTAACTATCTTACAGAATACAAAGGCTTTACGGGCAAGGTAGTGAAAAGTTTTAGCGTAAGCGACAAGGTGGAACAACTGTGTAAAATAAAAGGTCTTGAAAGTATTACTACCAAAATCGGTTTCAAATACATTTGTGAGTATATGTTAACCAATGACGTGCTTATCGGTGCTGAGGAAAGCGGTGGTATTGCCATAAAAGGGCATATACCCGAAAGAGATGGAATATGGATAGGCCTGGTATTGCTGGAGTATATGGCTAAAACCGGTAAAAGCATATCAGCGCTCATCTCAGATATTTACAGTTCCATTGGATCGTTTGCCGTAGAACGGTATGACCTGCACTTAGATCCTGAAACCAAAGACAATATTGTAAATCAATGCAAGGCGGGTGATTACGCCACATTTGGCAGCTATATAGTGCAATCCATTGAAGATATCGATGGTTTTAAGTTTCGTCTCGGTGATGCAGGCTGGGTTTTAATACGCCCCAGCGGCACCGAACCCGTACTCAGGGTCTATGCGGAATCCGTGAATTCATCTGCCGCATTTTCTATATTGGATGCTGTTAAAAATGCGATATTAAACTAATTGATTAATAATCGTAAAATATTATTATACAACATATTAATAATATTTATATCAACCAATAGTTTATATTCAAAAGATAGCTCTTACCAACTTCAAAAACGCCGTCACAAAACATGGTTTGTATTGAGTGCAGCCACCGTGGGAACACATGCGGTTTTATATAATACCTGGTATAAAAATGAACCCCAAAGTTCTTTTCACTGGATTAATGACAACCGAGACTGGAAGCAAGTTGACAAGGCCGGGCATGTGTTTGGAGCCTATTTCTCTGCCACAGCCGCTTCGGCTGCATTTCGTTATTCCGGATACAATACTAAAAAAAGTGTGCTGCTGGGCATTGGTTTTAGCCTTGCTTTTCAAATGCCTGTTGAGTGCTTTGACGGAAAAAGCAGCGCATGGGGAGGCAGCAAAGGCGATATGTTAGCCAATGCAACTGGCACACTGGCCGCAGGCTTGCAAAATTGGTTTTGGGGCAAACCAAGAATTCCCATTCACGTCACATTTCACAAATCGCCTTATGCCAACTTTAGGCCCAACTTGCTGGGAAGCATTGTTCCTGAAAGAATACTGAAAGACTACAACGGACAAACTTACTGGATTGATTTAAACCCTGAGAGAATGAAAATCAGACCTGCAAAATGGCCTCGTTGGCTTGGCGTAAATCTTGGTTATGGCGCTGAAGGTATGTTAGGCGGGGACGATAATGTGTGGACAGGATCGGATGGCAATATTCAGGATTTCAGCCATATAAACAGGTACAGGCAATACTATATTGGACCCAGTATTTCTTTTGGCCATCTAAAAAAACACTCTAAAAAAGCCATTAGAATTATAGCGCATATTACCGATAAAATAAGGATGCCATTACCTGTTATCGAATACAATGGCAACAAAAAATGGGGATTTCATCCGCTTTACTGGTAATATGGTGCGCTATTGATTAACATTGCAGGCTGATGAATAAGCCAGTGCAAATAGATACAGAAAAGATTTTCAGGGATAAAAACCCGCGACTGGCAAGGCTCATGCCCGGATTTTTTTTTCAATGGATAAGAAAAACACTCCACGAGTCAGAGATTAACAACTTCTTGCGCGAAGAAAATTCCACTACTGGAGTAGCATTTGCTTGCAACATACTTGAGGCATTTGGCGTGCGTCATGATAGCGACGGCCATGAGCAAATACCCATAGCAGGTGGTGCCATAGTAGCCGCCAATCATCCACTGGGCGGAATGGATGGCATGATTTTACTCTGTCAGGCAGCGCGTGCAAGGCAGGATATAAGTTTTATAGTGAACGACATACTGCTAAGCTTTCCCCAATTTAATGACGTCTTTATTGGGGTTAACAAAACAGGAATTAAGGGACGCGAGCAACTAAAGAAAATTGAAGAGATATATGCCTCAAACTGTTTGGTAATGATTTTTCCCGCAGGATTGTGCTCACGACGCTCCAAAGGCATTGTAAAAGACCTTGAATGGAATAAAGCATTCATAAGCAGGGCCGTTAAATATGAAAAACCCATTATACCTGCGCACATTTCGGGACAAAATTCAAATTGGTTTTATAACTTCGCGAATTTCAGAAAGCGTCTGGGTCTAAAAGCAAACCTTGAAATGTTCTATCTTGCTGATGAAATGTTCAAGCAGAAGGATAAAGATATTCATGTCCGCTTTGGCCAACCTATCCCCCATACTGTTTTCGATAGCCGCCACAGCCAGCAAAGATGGGCACAACTTCTGAGAGATTATGTCTATACACTTAGAAACTACCCCACCGATTTTGAAACCTTTGTTGCCAAAATTTCGTAGCCGTTTGGTATTTTTTTTTAAACTTGCAAACAAGATGCTGCCAATCATTGATAAAGAGCCCGAAGAAAACCTGCTGGGAGAACTGACAGAAGATATTTTTGTAAGGCCAACCAACAACATCGGCAATCATATCTACATTTTTGACGGAAATCTCAAACCCGCCCTAATGCGTGAAATAGGGCGCCTTAGAGAATGGAGTTTCCGCAAAGCTGGCGGAGGCAGTGGGAAATCTGCCGACATAGACGAATTTGACGAAGGAGATAGGGCCTATAAGCAATTGATAGTTTGGAACCCAGAAGATAAGGAAATTGTGGGTGGTTACCGCTTTCAGGTTTGTGAGGAAGCAAGGAGAGAGGACGGCAGTTTTCGTCTCAGCACTACCGAAATATTTGAATTCAGCGACACTTTAAAAAAGCATTATTTCCCTTTCACCATAGAACTGGGCAGAAGTTTTGTTCAGCCTCAGTATCAGCCCAGTGCTGAAAACCGGCAAGGACTTTTTTCACTGGATAATCTATGGGACGGTCTTGGAGCACTTGTTGTAATCTATCCACACATACGTTACTTCTTCGGCAAGGTTACCATGTATACCCATTTTAACCCAACCGCCAGAGACCTGATCCTTTGTTTCATGCATCATTACTTCCCGGACAGAGAAAACCTGGTAAAAGTACCAAATCAGGTAATAAACAAAACTGACTGCAGTAAATTCCTTGCCGAAATCTCAACCCTACCATACAAAGACGGTCATCGTATTTTGAATCAGAAGGTAAGGGAACTTGGCGAGAACATTCCGCCGCTGTTTAACTCATATATGAATCTGAGTCCTACTATGCGCACTTTTGGCACCGCCATCAACCATCACTTTGGTGATGTTGAGGAAACCGGTATTATGGTAAATATTGAGGATATTTATCCTTCAAAAAAAGACAGGCATATTAAATCATACCTCGACTACTTGTCCGGCCCTATGGATGCTGAACAATAAACTTTCCACTTTGTTTTCTATTCCCGCTTCGGAGGGTGTAAAGGTAAACACCGTTACTAAGTCCTGATACATCAATGTTTATGTTGTCTCTGCATCCAGACGCTGAAGAAAATTTTACAACATTCCTCCCCTGCAAATCTCTCACTTGTAAATCCAAGGGTTGAAAAAACGGCTCCATCCCTCTTATACATAGAGTATTTCCGGCAGGAATTGGATACAATAAAAATTTCTTGACTGAACCGTCTAAATTTTGGGTGTGGCTCATGTTCAAAGCCATTTTAACTGCATCGAAAGCATTTATTCTGCCATAGCCAAAGTTATTGTTGCTGTCAGTACCTGTTAAATCATCCCGAATGGCTGTAGCACGTAGGATCTGGCGGACCTCATCAATATTCAGACCCGGATTGGCCTCAAGAATAAGTGCTACAATACCTGCCGCATGCGGCGCAGCCATGCTTGTTCCGCTAAACATGGCCCAGTATTGGGTTTCACCATTAAACTGGCTCTGATACAGTGTATAATCACCCATCCAGCCTGCAAATTGTTTGTTGTTTACTGCCGAGGCTATCATTTGTCCCGGCGCTCCGATATCGGGTTTCATGCGCCCATCAGCCGTAGGGCCGCGGCTGCTGTATCCGGATATCTCCCCGGCTTTTAGCCAACTCTGGGCGTGGTAAGTACCTGTATAATCAATCCAGTCATTGCGGTTGACATATGAACCTACCGAGAGTGTTTGTTTGCCGGTACCACCATTTTCCCCCATGCTACCCGGAGCATAACCGGATAAATATTTACCTGAATAATCATTACCTTTTACTTTATTTAGAAACGAGCCGCTTGTCCATCTGTATACCTGTCCGCTGTTCCATCCATGAATGGTCCCCCTGCCGGTAATCCCCAACCTTATTCTGCATTTTGCTGAATTGGATGATGTAATTATGGCCAGAATGTTGGGTTTTTGGTTGTTTACATAGCTACTCTGGCAAGAAAACACATACTTCAATGTATCCGAGCCTTTTACCGCCGTACGCTTTACCACATAAGCTCCCGACGCATAAACAAAAGGTTCTTCGATTAACAGATTTCCCAAGGTATCAAACAAAGAGACATTCAGACCTAAATCTTCTCCAGGAGCACCCCAAAGATCGCAGTAAACACTTTCATCGCGGTAATCTCTGCGGTTTCTGTCCACTGCAAACGTGTATGCTGTATCACCATTTAAGTTTGCGCTTACATGCATCTGATTGCCTCCATCATTGCCATTGGCCCCTACTATAATTTTACCTTTCCCTGAAAGGGTTTCAACAACTTTATCAAAAACCGAAGTTCCGTCGTGTGGTCCGGTGTGCATTCCCCAGCTTAGGTTGGTTACGGCCGGTTTCTTCTGGGCCGCTGCGTAGTCAAAAATGTATTTATATGCATCGATTATGGTAGGGTTTGCCACAACATAATCTCCAAGAGCACTTCCCTGAAGGGTATCATTGCTGTATTTTATAGTCACAAAGACCAAATCCGACTCCGGCGCCATGCCCCGAAACTTTTGCTGCGGTGTGGTAAATCCTGAACCAGAAGAAATTCCCGCCACATGCGTTCCATGTGTGCCATCATCGTCTCTAGCCGATTGAATGGCTGAGGGAATGACAAACTCAGTCCCGTAGGAAAATCCAATTGGTGCTGAACCGCTTCCATTGCTCTGATTCCAGAATTTCTTGACCCTGTAAACAGTACCGTCTGTATTGTAGAAGGTAGGATGATTCGTCTGAAAACCAATATCAACAATACCGGTTATCACGTTTTTACCCTTAAAAGCTGCCGGCAGTCCATTGTTAAGTCCATCATGTACCTGATTTACGCGGCTGTGCACCCTGGCAGTATCATTCAGTAATCGAGGTGAATTCAACCTGCCTGCTACATCACAGTAAGCAATGCAGTTACTCTTGATTAAGTTCTTAAATTGTTCATAATCAAATCTTATAAACTGTATATTTGAATAAAAACTTCCGGTATTCGGAATAATACAATCTGTTTTTTTCCATTGAATGGTAACCCAGTGTTTACCTTGATTATCCGGGGGAAACAGCCGACCGGGACCTTCCTCAAGAAACAAGAGCGCCGTTGGCGAAAGTGAAGTATTGTTCAGGCTTATAATTTGGTGCTGTGAATACAACTTCAGGCCGCAATATAACATACAAAGCAATAGGCTAAAACTCCTGAGCATCACGGCAAATTTCGTCATAATCCCCAAGCTTTAGGTATCGAAAAACCAATTTTACAACTTGCTTACAATTTGTCTTTGAAGCATGCCATCAATTCCAGTCCCTTATTTACATAACCGGGATCATGGGTTTTGCTTATTCCGTTTGCGGGAAATCTTCTGCCGGTATTGTGAAAATGAAAAGCGTTTTTATAATCTCCTTCTTTCAGAAACTTGCCGTAGGCCTCATGAATCCATTTAACACCCCAGTAGGTTCCGTCTTCTTCACGCAAATCCCTAACGTTTATATCGTAAAGAAGACATTTATAACCCATCAGCTGAAAAGGGCCCCAGCTTGTTGCCAGATTTTGCAGGGCCTCATCTTCCGCATCCTTTAAACTGGCTG
The DNA here is from genome assembly GCA_016868535.1 of Bacteroidota bacterium. Lineage (GTDB taxonomy): Bacteria > Bacteroidota > Bacteroidia > NS11-12g > UBA955 > RGEC01. Next base: position 21,301 of record VGGQ01000003.1, read on the forward strand.
AAGTAACATGCTCATATTTTTGTTTGAAGCCCATTTGAACCAGCTTTAATCGCGCATATACATGTTTTTCATATCTTGAACCTGCCGGTTTTCTTCCGCCTGATTCAAGCATGCACAAAGCTGCAAGATACTCAGGGGCAATATCAAACTCTTTCCCCAACTGCTTAAATGCTGCACCATAATTATCAATGACAGCCTGTTCTCCGTAATATTCTCCCACGGGTCCGTCTGCAAGGCTGCGCCACCAGTATCCACGAAATAAAACAAGGCCAAAACACATCAAAACGATTGCTGCAGTTAAAAACAGACCTATTCTCTTATTGGTTATCGAACCCACACACCAAAAATAGCTTAATTGCTTGTTACCTTTTCAACATGACTGATTTATCCTCCTGGCTGGAAAGAACCCAGTTAATCATTGGTGATAAATAACTTAACCGGCTTAATAGCAAACGTATATTATTAGTTGGCCCTTTTTGGACACAGAATGGCTGCAGAGGTCATCAACGATTTGAGGAGAGCAAAGAAAATTCCGTATATTTGAAATCGACAATTTAGAAAGAGACATGAGAAAAACTATCTTCCTACTTACTGCAGGCCTTTTGGTGTTTGCAGTTGCGTGTAAAAAGAAATCCGACGACCCCAACCGGCCTGATATTGCGGGCAAAACGGTGAGACAAATCCTGATGATGCAGGACTGGAAATTTAGTGCCTGGGCTGACAGTGCCGAAAACGATACGAAATGGACCGATGAAATGGATCTATGTATGAAAGACGACGTTTACAGCTTCTTCAGCGCATCTAAGTACCTGGTTAAAGAAAACGCAAACAAGTGTTACCCTTCCGATTATGAAGTGGATTACACCATGCCCTCAGACAATTCACCGCTCGTTACATTTTTTGATGGAAATGAATGGGAGTTAAAATCAAAAAAGAATACTGAACTCATTTTCTGGCGCATTGTAAACGGCACGGAACAGCACTTTCAGAAAGTGATACTAACCCGAAACTAATTTCCTGTAAGAATTTGCTTGCCCAGCAAGGCAGGTCTGTTTTTCGGATCGATACCCAAAGCGGCTTTGTAATCCTGCAAAGCCGCTTTTTTATTGCCCATTTTTTCGTGGGTTGTTCCCCGCATTGCAAATGCATTGGCATTGTTTTCATCCATTTCCATATAGGTATTGCATAAATCTAGACATTTCGGGTAATTGCCTTTGGCTAACGCTATATAAGCTGAGTTATACAGTGCAAGCTTATGGGCTGTATTTATAAGGCGCGCTTTATCATACATCGCCAATGCCTTTTCAAAATCACTTGTCTGCTGGTAAAAGTAACCTTTGCCATAATATGCCTCATCAGATGCTTCGTTTATCATTAGTGCCCTGTCATAATACTGTAGTGCCAGATTACTTCCCCTGCCTGCATGTATGGCAGCTGTTTGCATAACCGCATTATAGTGCTGGGGATTGATTTGCAACACCTTTCCAAAATGTTGCATGGCACGTAATGTGTCTTTCTGCTCCTTGTAACCCATGCCTATAAAAAATACTGCATTGTCGGCATACTCAGGCTGATTTTCGAGCTTTTCGAATGCCTTTAAGGATTTATCATACATCTGCCTGTACAGATACAATTTGGCCAAGGCAAATTCAGCTTCGTAGAAGTCCTTTTTTAGTGAAGTTGCTTTTTGCAAATGCATCAAGGTTTTTATGGGATTCGCAGAATCCTGCATAAGAAAAGTTTCCCCCAATCTGAAATGAAAGACAGCATTATTGCTGTCGAGTTTTACAGCGGTTTCAAAATCAATAATTGCATCATTCAGACGCTTCTGATAGTAAAAGGAATTACCACGTTTGTAGTATAAATCCGCATTGAACGGATCTTTATTAATTTTGGCGGAAACATCCAGAATATCCTTACTGAACGCAGTATCTGTCTCACTGATGTAACGTCCGGGAACATCCTGTTTGCAGGAGATCAATACTGAAACAACCATGAAGTAAAAAATACTCCTTATTAGCATGTTGCAAAGTTAATCTGTGCATTGCCTTCAATACATCAGCAGGTTGTAATAATTGGTATTTAAAACAAAAAAGCCATGCAGTGCATGACTTTAAATGTGCCCGGGACGGGAATCGAACCCGTACTGCCATTGCTGACAACAGGATTTTAAGTCCTGCGCGTCTACCTATTCCGCCACCCGGGCAGCGCAGCCTCAAAGATAAGGTCAACATTGTATAGATACATAGCCATTATTCATATCAATGATGATAGAATTATTTGACAAAAAATGGTATCATTGCGTACCAATCCTGTTTTGCAGAAAATTTGTATCATTATACCATGCTACAACGAGGCCGACAGGCTGCCAGCAGATAAAATCAGTGCATTTCTGCAAAATCACAGCCATATACGTATAATTGGTGTAAATGACGGGAGCACAGACCGAACTATTGAGGTGCTGAAATTGCTTAACTTAGATTTTCAAAAGCAATTTTCCATAATAGAAATGCCTAAAAATTCAGGCAAGGCAGAAGCTGTGAGAACCGGTATGCAAAAAGCAGCAAGTGATGCAGATTTAGACTACATAGGATTCTGGGACGCAGATTTGAGCACACCACTGGATGAATTAAACTGGTTTTGTGCTTTTTCAGGAGGACAGTTGCACCATGATATCATTATGGGCAGCCGTACATCTCGGCTGGGTAGTAACATTGACCGAAATATGATGCGACACTACCTGGGAAGAGTGTTTGCAACTTTCACATCAGTAATTCTTAGGCTGAAAGTCTATGACACTCAATGCGGTGCCAAATTGTTTAAAAGAGAAATAGTCGGAAACCTTTTTGTTGATCCATTTAAAAGCGCATGGTTTTTTGATGTGGAACTCCTCGCCCGTTATATCCGAAACAATGGCCATAACAGCACCTATGAAAAAGTACTGGAAGTTCCTCTAAGACAATGGGTGGAAGTAAAGGGCAGTAAACTAAAGTTGCTTGACTTCTTGAGAGTCCCACTGGAATTGATAAAAATAAAGCGTCATTACAAACTATAAATTTCTATTTTTGCCTTCACGCATGAACAAAAAAGCCAGTAATCCGGCACAAAATCCATCATTTTCAGAAGTATCCTCCATTGCATTTTATAACAAACACGTAGAAAGTGGTCAGGAAGCAACTTTTACTGACAGAGTAAAAACGTTACTGTTAAAACAACCCGGTAAAGACTTTTTCATTGTGTCATTCGTGACCGCTTCACCACAAGGACTTAACGATTTTATCAGCCAAATTTATAAAATTCAGGGTGATTATGATGTTCATTTGGCTATTCCAGCAAAAATTAAAAATACCCTTTCGTCCTGGATAATCGGCATAAGAGATCAGGAAATGCAAACTCCGTTTGTATGTGTTAATCGTGAAACACTTCAGGCTGTATCCGACTCAGGTATTAATATAAATTCAAAATACGGCTTTCTTTTTGGACTTCGTAAAGCGGGAATTAACTGGAACCTCATTAACAACAACACAACGGATAAGATAGAAAAACGTCCCGTCTGGAAAAACCGACTTGCAGCTTCTTTTCAATATCTTAATCCGCTTAATTTCAAAAAAAGTCCGGCTAGGCATTTGTTTTCTGCACTTGCAATACTGGCCCTGATAACCATTACCCAGCTAAGCAAGGACGCCGGTATCAGCGGTGATGAATTTATACAGTACCAATGGGCTGACACTGCTATAATTCCATATTTCACTGAAGACAAGGATGCGGCACTGTTCGACAAAAGTGATAACCATATGGAAAACTACGGCAGCAGTTTCGACACCTTCACTGCAGCACTGGTAAGGATTTCCGGCACCGATGAAATTTTTCAGCTCAGGCATTTCTGGAATGCTGTAATGGGTTTCTTGTGCATATTCTTCGCCGGCCTGATAGTTCGTTACCTAACGCGAAGCTGGCTTTGGGCTTGCATAGGGATGTTACTTCTGTTTTTCACACCCAGATTACTGGGCGATTCATTAAACAACCCCAAAGACATCCCTTTTGCAGCTGGTTATATTGTTGGGTTGTATTATGCTTTACTGTACTATGGCAAAAATGGCGGCAGAATTGGTCAGGCTGTTGGAATCATTTTAGGCACCGGACTGGCCATCAGCATACGTGTTGGTGGTTTTGTTCTCATTCCGACTATTGCACTGTTAGCAGGACTGCGTTTTATAGAAAATACCGGACTCGCTAATTTTTTAAAGTTGCGTTGGAAAGGAATAAAACCATACATTGCCTCGTTTGCAACCATTGGCCTGCTCTCGTTTTTCGCAGGAATCGCGTTATGGCCTTACGGACTGGATGATCCATTCTCCAATCCATTTAAGGCTCTGGATGCCTTTACAAAATTCCCTGTCACACTCCGACAGCTGTTCGAAGGTACCATGACAGACAGCAGCATGCTTCCTCCGTATTACCTCTCCAAGTTCCTGCTTATTACTACACCTGTCATTTCGTTGGCGGGGCTCTTGTTGTACTTTATGTTCGGACTTTTTAACCGAAAGAACTATGGTCATGCGCTTATGATAGTCTTTTTCGCTGCGGCTTTTCCTGTATTTTATATTGTGTTTCAGAAATCCAATGTTTATGGAGGTATGAGGCAAATTATGTTTGTTGTGCCCTGCATTGTTATTTCCGCAACTGCAGGATTTGCGTTCCTTGGTAAAATACTAGCGCGATTTACCATTGTGAAGTGGGGATTACCGGTTTTGGTTTTGGCCGGGTGCATACCACCTGCAATTCACACTTTTAAAAATCATCCCTTGCAATACATCTATTTCAATGAACTCACAGGGGGCATCAAAGGCGCATACGGAGAATATGAAATGGATTATTACCTTGCATCGCTCAGGCAAAGCACTGAGTGGTTTTTGGGGAATGTAGCCCGTAAAAATCCCGATAAAGAATTTACGGTCCTGTCCTATGGCATGAACCATGTGAAATATTACTGCAGAAACGATAAAAATGTCCATGTTGGTTTCACCAGGGCAGATGAAAGAAGCAGCCATGAATGGGATTATGCGATTTTCTACAATGGATTTACGGATAAATCAAGGCTGATGAATGGAGCCTATCCGCCTATTGGAACGGTTTACACTCCTGTGGTAGATGGTAAACCTATGGGATGGGTTGTAAAAAGACCTTCTACAGAAGATATTGAGGGTTTCAATGCAATGGAAAAAGCAAAAAACTATCCGTTTGCTCTCCAGAAATTTAAATCATATCTTACTGTAGACAATAAAAATTCAGAAGTTTATTTTTATTTGGCCAATACATACGCCAATTTAGGCAACCTGGATTCTGCTGTATGGGCCGCCGAAAAATCTCTTGAAATTTATCCTGAGTCCAACAGAGCATTACTTAGTCTAAATTCATTTTACGCCGGAAAGGGTCAGTGGGATATGGCAGTTAAAACCATGGAACGTTACACCAAAACAAGACCTGCAGATCCGGATGGATGGTGGATTAAAGCCCAAATGGAATTTAACAAACGTTATTATAAAGCCGCGGAAGAAAGCCTTAGAAAAACCATATCCCTGGAGGCAGGAAACCCAAAATATTATGAAATCGGGATTAATATTTATCAGGCACTGAAAGACGATGTGAATGCACGGCTCTATTACAATGCATCAAAGGCAGGTTCTAAGAATCCAAAAGAGCAGCAGGACGGTATTTCGGCCATAGAAAGTATTTACCTGGATATTACCGGAAAGGAACTGGATCTGGGCGGAAACCAAGAAGAAGAAGAAGAATAGACAGATGTTAGGCCAGCATCTGAGACAAATTTCCTTTTTGAACCACCACCATTTGTCCGCGTTCATTTTGTTCCAGCCTGGCACATTCTGTTTCTAAATCATGCTCAAAGAAGAATAATGTGTTTGCCGAGTCCATTTCTTCATATAACTTCTTTTTTTCCTGCATAACCACGAGGGGTTCAATATCATATCCCATTGTATAATGCACTGGAACATGGTTAGAAGACGGAATCAAATCTGCACAGTAAACAATCTTCTTCCCATTGTATGAAATTTCAGGGGTTATCATACCCATGGTATGCCCGTTCACACTATGAATTCTGATATTTGGTGTCAGCATCTCTCCATGTTCAACAAAATTCAGAACACCTGACTCCTGTAAGGGAACAAAGTTCTCTTGTAAAAAAGATGCCTTTTCTCTGGCATTGGGTTTCAATGCATGATTCCACTGGGTTTCTGTTACGTGGTATATCGCATTAGGAAAAGAAGGAACCAATGTTCCATCTTCACGCATTGAAACAGCTCCACCCACATGATCAAAGTGTAAGTGCGTAAGTAAAACATCGGTAATATCAGCATGTGTTAATCTAACGTCATTTAACGATGAAATTAATTTATGATTGCCATTTAAATAATAGTGTCCAAAGAATTTTTCGCTCTGCTTATTCCCTATCCCGGTGTCAATTAATATTCTTCTATCGCCATCTTCCACCTGCAGGCACCGCATGGCCCAGTTGCAAAGATTACTGTCATCGGCGGGATTGAGTGTATTCCAAATTACCTTGGGAATTACGCCAAACATAGCACCCCCATCCAGTTTAAAATTACCCGCGTGAATTACGTGCAACTTCATAGATTAATAATCTCCGTACACATCTGTTAAGGCCTCAAAACCGGTTTCTGTTATCAGCACTGTATGTTCGTACTGTGCACTCAGCTTGCCATCAATGGTTCTTGCGGTCCAACCATCCTTCCTGTCAACTTTACAACGAGCCTTACCTGCATTAATCATGGGCTCAATCGTAAAAATCATACCCGGCTTGAGAATGGGACCTGTATTTTTCTCTGCAATGTGCGAAACTTCAGGGTCTTCATGAAATTTTATCCCTACGCCATGACCACAAAACTCATATACAACCGAATATCCATATTTATGGGCATGCTCTGCAATATGATAACCAATATTGTTGAGGTGATTTCCGGGAAAACACTGTTCCAGGCCTTTTCTGAGACATTCGCGTGTTACAGTCATTAATTTTTTGGCATACTCGGTTGCTTCGCCCACCACATACATTCTGCATGTATCGCCAAAATACCCATCCAATAGGGTGGTTACATCCACATTCACTATATCACCCCATTTTAATTCGTATGAATTAGGCACACCATGGCAAATCACATCGTTGGGCGAAATACATGAAGCATACTGATAACCTTTATATCCTTTGGTTGCCGGAATCGCGCCATGGTCGCGTATGAACTTCTCTGTTATATCATTAATGGCCAATGTGGTTATGCCAGGCTGTATGTGAGATTCCAGAAATTTAAGTATTTTGGCTGCAAGCCTGCTGCTCTTTCGGATTCCTTCAATTTGCTCAGGGGTTTTGATGATAATTCCCACGAATGCAAAATTAGTGTTAAAACATAGCCGAGCACTGAATTATTATGCATAATTACATACTATTCGGATAAAAAACATAATTTTGCACCCCTATTTTCAAGCAACTCAATATGAATACTGAGATATTGTACCTGATTCCTGCCTTCGGTCTGGTAGGTCTGATTGTGATGGTGGTTAAAAGTGCCTGGGTATCCAAACAAGATGCCGGAGATGAAAAAATGCAGAACCTGTCTAGGAAGATTGCCCGTGGTGCCATGGCTTTTCTGCGTGCCGAATGGAAAGTGCTCAGCTACTTTGCTGTTATCGCTGCTTCCTTGCTGGCCTACAGCGGTACAATTAAAGAAGTAAACGGGATTATCATTCACTCTCACTGGATTATTGCCATTGCCTTCCTTATTGGTGCGTTCTTATCTGCCCTTGCCGGTTACTTCGGCATGAACATAGCCACAAAAGCTAACGTAAGAACCACACAGGCCGCCCGCAGCAGTTTGTCAAAAGCATTGAATGTTTCATTCAGCGGTGGTACCGTTATGGGTCTTGGTGTTGCGGGCCTGGCCGTATTAGGACTGGGTGGTTTGTTTATTGTCTTCTATAACATGTTTTATGCCGGAAGTGGAGAAGACATCACCGGCGATAAAATGAAGACTGTCATTGAAGTTTTGACAGGTTTCTCCTTGGGAGCGGAATCTATTGCTTTGTTTGCCCGTGTGGGTGGTGGTATTTACACCAAAGCAGCCGATGTGGGTGCCGACCTGGTAGGTAAAGTAGAAGCCGGCATTCCTGAAGATGATCCCCGCAACCCTGCCACCATTGCCGATAACGTTGGTGACAATGTAGGTGATGTTGCCGGTATGGGTGCTGATCTTTTTGGCTCTTACGTTGCAACTATCCTTGCTACCATGGTATTGGGACAGGAAATCTCTGTTACAGACAATTTTGGTGGCATGTCCCCTATCCTGCTCCCCATGGTAATTGCTGGCATGGGTCTAATATTCTCTATCATTGGAACCTTCTTTGTAAGAATCAGGGACGATAATGGCAACGTACAGCAAGCCCTTAACCTTGGCAACTGGTCGTCAATTATCCTCACTGCTATTGCTTCTTATTTTACCGTTACCATGCTTCTTCCTGAGAAACTCGAACTGCGTGGTGTTGAGTTCACCTCTATAAGTGTATTTTATGCCATTATAACGGGGTTGGTGGTAGGTGCTATCATGAGCTGGATTACTGAATACTACACTGCCATGGGTAAAAAACCTGTACTTTCAATTGTAGAAAAGTCGGGCACCGGACATGCAACCAACATTATTAGTGGTTTGTCTGTGGGCATGGAGTCAACTGTTATTCCTATCATAACACTGGCTGCCGGTATCTTCCTCTCCTACATGTTTGCAGGCCTGTATGGTGTAGCCATTGCTGCTGCCGGTATGATGGCCACAACTGCCATGCAGCTTGCCATCGACGCTTTCGGCCCAATTGCTGACAACGCCGGTGGCATTGCCGAAATGAGTGATTTACCCGAAGAAGTGCGTGGCCGTACTGATATTCTCGATGCGGTTGGCAACACAACCGCTGCTACAGGTAAAGGGTTCGCCATTGCTTCGGCCGCACTTACCTCGCTGGCACTGTTTGCTGCCTTTGTGGGTGTAGCTGGTATTTCAGGCATCGATATTTACAAAGCACCCGTTCTTGCTGCCTTATTTGTAGGGGGTATGATACCTTTTATTTTCTCGGCCCTTGCCATTTCTGCAGTAGGATCAGCCGCTATGGATATGGTGAAGGAAGTACGCCGTCAGTTCCGTGAGATTCCTGGAATCATGGAATACAAAACCGAACCCGAATATGAGAAGTGCGTTGAAATAAGCACCAAAGCTTCAATCCGTCAGATGGTAGCACCAGGTGCCATTGCGCTCGTTTCCCCTTTGCTGGTAGGTTTCCTATTCGGTCCTGAGGTTTTGGGCGGTTTGCTCGCGGGTATTACCGTTAGCGGAGTACTGATGGGTATTTTCCAAAACAACGCCGGTGGTGCATGGGACAATGCTAAAAAATCATTTGAAAAAGGTATACAGATTGATGGTGAAACGTATTACAAAAAATCAGAGCCCCACAAAGCGTCTGTTACAGGCGATACCGTGGGTGATCCTTTCAAAGACACCAGCGGCCCCAGTATGAACATCCTGATCAAGTTAACGGCCATTGTATCGCTGATAATAGCTCCTTATATTGCCGGTGGCAATGGCATTCTGGGTGGAAGTAATGAAAAAGAATGCTGTAAAGCCAAAACCGAACAGTGCGATGACCAATATGCAACCGCAGGTAAATGCGATATGCGCAAATGTGCAACCATGACCAAAGACGAATGCGAAAAGCATTGCGATAGCATGGGTTGTACCGACGAAGAAAAAGCCGAGTGCATGAAAATGTATGATGAAAAAGGCAACTACAAAGGCAAGGTAGACAAGCCCTGCTGCAAAGAAGATAAAAAATAACATTGGAAAGGCCGCCATCCACTGGTATCCTCTTTTGTTAATGCATTTTTGAACTTATATGACTTTTAACCCTTCCATTCCTATCATCAAACCTAAATGGAACGGCAATCCCCTTGATAATAAAGGTTGATTTTGCAACCGCGAATCCGCATATCCCAAAATTCAAAGATGTTTGGAGATGGCAAACCGTTACACGCTTTTTTAAAAAAGAAAAACTGGATTTTTGGAAACCCGAAATCCCTGCCGATAGCCTCTTCAGGCGTAAAAATGACGACTGCCTGATATGGCTTGGACATGCCTAGTTTTTTTGCGGTTAAACGATACATCCATGCTGATTGATACGGTTCGGTTTAATGTCCGGTTTTTAAATCACAGGGTAAAACAGCCATATCCTCCACACACATTCGGAGAGATATATTATAAATATTGGTATACCATGACCACCACGACCAGTGCAACGAAAAATCACTGGAAAGATTGATGCGTTTAAACCCAAGAGCCACAATCATCGCAGGACTTAATATGGGCAGGCTCATCCGCAAATGGGGCCACAACCATTTGGTGGATATGGGCTGGTACCCGAAATTTAATGGTTTTGAAAACATCAAAATAACATATATGCCAGCAAGATGCTGGGAGCAACGTATGCTCAGGGATACAAATAGGCGTTTGTGGGGTGCATTTGTTATAGAATCAGGCGACAAACCAATTTATTTTGGGGGCGATAGTGACTATGGGAGTCATTTTAAGGAATTGGGTGAACTTATTTCAGGACTAGATTACACCATGCTGGGTATTGGTACATTTTATCCTGAGTGGTTCATGCAGCCCTCACACGTGTTTACAGCTGAAGCTGTTCAGGCTTTTTACGATTCTGGCGCAAAACGACTCATTCTCATGCATATGGCACACTCGACCTCAGCGACGAATCTGCCGGCCTGCCCATACGATTAATTAAAGAGGCACATGCTGAGGGCAAAACAAACGGACAACTAATCCTTCCCAAAATCGGGGAAACATTGTGGGTTTAAAGGTATAAAATGTTAATCAAATGCAAGGCGGGTTGAGTAAATTGCACCTTCTGTAATTATGTGTGCGAAGGAAAAATCAGAAACCCCGCTGATGAAGCAATATTACAACATCAAGGGACAATATCCGGGTGCTTTGTTGCTGTTCAGGGTTGGTGATTTTTATGAAACCTTTGAAGAAGACGCTCGCACCGCAAGCAAAATCCTGGGAATCGTACTCACCAAACGTTCCAATGGTTCAGCCTCGGAAATAGACCTGGCAGGTTTTCCGCATCATAGTTTGGATGTATACCTGCCCAAACTCGTAAGGGCCGGACAACGTGTGGCAGTCTGCGATCAGCTGGAAGATCCGAAACTTACTAAAACCATCGTCAAGCGCGGAGTAACAGAATTGGTAACTCCCGGAGTGAGTTATAATGACAAAGTCTTAGAATCAAGGCAGAATAACTATCTATGCTGCCTTTTCTTAAACCATGACAAAGCCAGCGTGGCATTTCTGGATATTTCCACAGGGGAATTCATGACAACCACCGCCGAAGCAGAATCTGTAAAACGGCTCATCAATGGATTTAAACCAGCCGAGGTTATTGCGCCCAAAAGCCAGCAAAAGACGGTTAATGAACTGCTTGGTGATCAGATTTTCAGCCAGTACCTGGAAGACTGGGTTTTTCAGACTGAATATGCTACCGAAAAGCTGTGCCGCCAGTTTCAGGCTGCCTCGCTGAAAGGATTTGGCATTGCCGAAATGCCTGAGTCAATTATCGCTGCAGGAGCTTGTCTGCAGTACCTTGACAACACACACCATACACAGGTAAGCCACATTAAAGGTATTCACCGCATTGATGACAGCGAACACTTGTGGTTGGATGGTTTCACCGTTCGCAATCTGGAACTGCTCTACCCTATTTACCCCGGAGGTATACCCCTTATTGATATTCTCGATCAGACCAAAACCCCAATGGGTAGCCGCTTGCTAAGAAACTGGCTCATTCTTCCCTTGAAAAAATCTTCTGAGATAGCTTTCCGGCACCAGATAGTTGAATATTTTTATCAGGACCAGACCAAACTGGTATTTTGCAGGGCCATAGCAGAAAGAATCGGAGATGTTCAGCGCATTATTGGAAAAGTCGCTCTAAACCGTGTAAATCCAAGAGAAATGCTTCAATTGGGCAGAAGTTTGCAGGCCATCGAAGAACTTAAAGAAAACCTGAAAGATGCACATCCAGCAGTGAAAGAGCTTACAGGACTTATACAGGATGCACGTGCTATCATTCATAAACTGCAAAGCACACTATCCGAAGATGCTCCTGCACTGCTCAGCAAGAGCGGTACTATTTTATCCGGCGTACATGCAGAGCTGGATGAACTGCGCAGTATTGCTTTCGGAGGTAAAGACCATCTGCTGGAAATTCAGAAACGCGAAGTAGAAAAAACCGGTATCAGTAGTTTAAAAATTGGTTTTAACAACGTTTTCGGCTACTACCTGGAAGTTACCCATGTGCACAAAGACAAAGTTCCCGATGACTGGTTACGCAAACAAACGCTCACTAATGCCGAGCGCTACATTACGCCGGAACTGAAAAGCTACGAGGAAAAGATTTTATATGCCGAAGATAAAATACTTGCACTCGAACAGCGGCTATGGAATGAACTGGTAGCCTGGGTAGGTAATTACATTGGATTGCTGCAGCAAAATGCCATCATTGTGGCAAAAATTGATGTTTTAATGGGGTTTGCACACCTCTCATCATCTCAACATTTCAACAAACCCGAAATCACAGAAGACCGAGATCTTCAGCTTTACGGATGCAGGCATCCGGTGATTGAAAAACAGCTTCCCCCCGACGAAAGTTATGTGCCAAATGACATATCGCTTAATACCGATGAACAAAGAATCGTAATATTAACCGGCCCTAACATGAGTGGTAAAAGTGCAATTCTGCGACAAACCGCATTGGCTGTAATTCTTGCACAAATCGGATGTTTTGTTCCCTGTGCTAAAGCTGTAATTGGTGTGGTGGACCGCATTTATACCCGGGTTGGCGCCAGTGACAACATCAGCCTTGGCGAATCTACTTTTATGGTTGAAATGCTGGAAACTGCGAGTATTCTTAACAACATCAGCGACCGCAGCCTGATATTGCTGGACGAAATTGGGCGTGGAACCAGTACCTACGATGGCGTAAGCCTCGCCTGGAGTATTGCCGAATATCTGCAAAGCCACCCTTCCAAACCCAAAACCCTTTTTGCAACGCACTATCATGAGCTGAATGAGCTAGAAAATAAAATGGAGGGAGTGAAAAATTATCATATAGCCATAAAAGAGCAGGGCAACCGCATTGTTTTTCTTCGCAAACTAAAACCGGGTGGCAGTGAGCATAGCTTTGGTATTCATGTGGCACAGATGGCGGGGATACCCAATAAAGTACTCTTGAGAGCGAGCGAAATACTTAACCGGCTTGAAACAAACCGTTCTGCAATCAGCGACAGAAATACACTGAAGGACAATGCCGCCGTTCCGGTTTACCAGCTCAATATGTTTCAGGCACAAGACCCTAAACTGAAAGAATTGCAGGAAATCCTTATGAAAATTGATGTTAATGCCATTTCTCCCATAGATGCACTACTGAGATTGCAGGAGCTTAAAAATAAATTATCTTAAAAGGTGTAGTTGCAACCCATAGCGGGTAATAAAGGCAATTGATTTACCCTGACATTATTCACCCTGTCAAAATAGAAAATGTTGTCGCGGTTATATACGTTTGTTACACTGAGTACCATCTGAAACTGTTTGCTGTCGGATAATTTCCAGGTTCTTTTGGCCGAGAAATCAAGGCGGTGATAATAAGGCAGTCGGCCCGCATTGATACTTCCATATAAAATACCTAGATCTCCATTACCGGAAACATAGTCCGTGCTAAGGCCCTGCCCGAAGTTAAACTTCTCGTAATAGCCCTGGGTTTGCGTAAATGGAAAACCGGATCCAAAATTCCAACGCAGGCTCACTTCGGTAGATTTGGCCTTTCCAGGAAAGGTATAATTCACGAGAATATTGGCGTTGTGCCTTCTGTCAAATATGGGCTGATAGGTAATTATACCGTCATAGCGTTTCACATACGTTAAGCTGTATACTGCCCAAATATACCAGCGTTTGTCTTCATACTTAAAGGTAGCGTCTGCACCGTAGGCATCACCGGTTTCAATAATAAAATCCTGACGCAAACGGGCAGGTTTGTTTTGGTTGAACAGGTCATCATTAAAGAGTTTATCCCGGTTAATGTTGGTAATCTGATCAAACCGCTTATAGAACGCTTCTGTATTGATACTGGTGCGCTTGGTTAGTTGATATTCCACACCGGCCAACGCATGACGGGCTTTCTGTAATCGGTCGGTAACCGGCTTTCCATTGAATGTGGCAGGTAAATTTTCAGGCCCGCTTAAGAAGCCATAAAACAAATTCACCACATCTCTGTCACTGATTGCCGAAAGCAGGTTCTGACTGTATTTGCCAACTGCCGCTTTAACCGACAGCCATGGAAACGGACTATATTTTGCCTGAATTCGGGGTTCCAGACTTCCGTTACCGAGTGAAGCATAGTGTTGCCACCTGATGCCGGTTTCAGCCGTAAATTTCTTTCGGATATACTTATAATTGGCAAACGTATTTATTTCCGCCGTGGCCTCTTTTTGCTGAATCAGGCGGCTGTTGCTGTTATACAGCACAAAGTCTGTCTGAAAACTATTCATTTCCAAACCCCATTTGAACTGATCCTTTTTGAAATTATAAGAAAAGTTCATTCCGATATTAAATCCACCTATGCTGCTTTTGCGTGGTAACCCATCTTTTTCAATCTGGTTGATTGCGTAATTGCTGTAAAGAAAATAACCATCGAGGCGTGTTTTTGACTGATCGGGAACTACTAGGTACTTTCCGCCAAAACCACTTGAAACCCAGTTATAGCCGGTGGTATTTGGAAAATCAACCCTGTCGATGAAACGGAAACCATACAGATTGGCATAACCGCCTCCTGCCCCGTTCATACTAAATTTTCCGAAGACATCTCCGAAGTTATAGGGCAGTTTGTCAGGATTTGCGTAGTTATAAAAAATGCGTGATGATTGCTTCAGGAATGAATTGCGGTATGATAACACGAAAGAACTATTGCTATTGCCTTTGCTGAATTTCTTAATGGGACCTTCCAACAGAAATTTTCCGTTAAACGTGGTAAGGCCTGCTTTTGCACTGATTTTTTGTTTATTGCCGTCGCGGGTTCTCACATCGACCACCGCACTAATTCTGCCGCCATACTGGGCACCAAAACCGGCAGTATGAACGTCTGCGCTTTTGATTAGATCGGTTTCAAAAACCGAAAATAAGCCGATCGAGTGAAAAGGGTTGTAAATAGTCATTCCATCCAGCATGACCTTGTTCATGATAGGCGAGCCACCACGTATATAAAGCTGCCCTCCCTGATCGCCTGTAAAAACCACACCGGGCATAATCTGCAGATACTGAATGATGTCAGCTTCAGCACCCACTGTTGGTATCTTATAAATTTGCTTTGGTTCAATGGGGTTCCCGGTAATTCCTGCATCCCGTTTTCTGGCTGCAGTAATTCTCACTTCTTCCATGGATGTTGTTTTTTGCAAATAATGATCTACCTTCGTGTTAGACCCATTGAAAACTGTAACTTCAGCTGAAATGGTATCAAAACCTGCCGCCCTCACCCACAAACGTTGTTTTCCTACAGTTAATTTGGTTAATGAATAGTATCCGTCTGCATCGGTAAGTACCATGCGGCCATCTGACGCAGCCTTCACAATAGCATTGGCTATTCTTTCTCCGGTTTCTGAATTGTAAACAAATCCTCTTATATCACCTGTCTGAGCTTTTAATGCCCCCACTAGAATACAACAACACACAAATGAAAATAATACACGCATCCGATACCGCGAAAATACGGAATTTGAGCGGCATCATTTAACTTTGCATCCATATGATTTATCGTTTTAAGGTTTGGTTTGAAGATCTGGAAGATGTTGTGAGGTGGATTGATATAAAACCTTCACACAGTTTTCTCGATTTTCACTATGCAATTCAGGATTCCATAGGCTTTGATAAAAAAGAACCTACCTCTTTTTATATCAGCGATAATAAATGGCGTAAGCTTTTTGAAATTTGTCTTGATGACATGGGTATGAGCGATTCCGAAAACCCTGAACCCAAAACTTTGATGAAAGATGCACGTTTAATGGATTACATAAACGATCCGCATCAGCGCTTCATCTACATAACTGATTTTTTGGCTATGTGGACTCTAAACTGCGAGTTGCAAATGATTACCGAAGATGCACCCAAAAAGAAATATCCTCTTATTTTCAGAAGCGAAGGCAAATCTCCCAGACAGCTGGAAGACAGCCGGTTTAAAATGCTAGATGACGATGAATTTGATGCACTGGCGGCCAAAATCCTTGCTGCCAAGGCAGGAAAGAATATTATGGACGGCACGGAAGAAGAATTGCTTGATGAAACCGATGATGAAGACGATTTGGAACTAAATGATTATGGCGACGGCACAGACGATGATTTTGGCATGGATGGCTTCTCTGAAGTCAGCGAAAAGTAATATCGAAATAATTCGATGAAGCCAAGTATAATAGTAATAGCAGGGCCAACAGCTTCCGGAAAAACAGATCTTTCCATAAAAATTGCAGAAAAACTAAAAACCGAAATAATAAGTTTCGACAGCAGACAATTTTACCGCGAATTAAACATCGGTGTAGCACGCCCTTCACAAAAACAGCTTGCTGCCGTTCCCCATCATTTCATAGCAAACAAAAGTATTCACGAACCCTACAGCGCAGCTTCCTTTGCCGCCGATGCCCGTATTGCAATAGATGCTATTCTCAGCAAGCACAATCATATGTTACTTTGCGGAGGTACTGGACTTTATCTGAAGGCAGTTCTTGAGGGACTCAGTGTGCTTCCGGAAATCAAAGCTAGTGTTCGTGAGGAGGTGGAAAAAACATGGGTGAAGGATGGACTTGGGGGCTTGTTAATGTTAATTGAACGCCTTGACCCGTCGGCTCTTGCCATGATAGAACAGCAAAACCCCGCACGCTTAAAGCGTTTGGCAGAATTACTGCTCAGCACTTCAAACAAAACACTAAAGGAAATCTATGCACCACAAATGGCGCAAATCCCATATTCATTTCAAATTTTCAATCTAATTCCCGAAAGAAAGATACTTTACCAAAGCATAGAGAGTCGCGTGGATGCTATGATGGAGTCAGGCCTACTTGATGAAGCTAAAACGCTGAGCAATTACAGAGAATTGCCTGTTTTGAAAACAGTTGGATACACAGAATTATTTGAATATATTGATGGAAGCATAACATTGGATAATGCGGTTTTGAAAATAAAACAAAATACACGAAACTATGCCAAAAGACAGATTACCTGGTTTAAAAATCAAACAGCGGGAATCATCCTGCAATCGCAAGATGCAGCAGAAAGTCTGTTAAATTAAGTTTACTCATCAACGCACATAAAATAAAAAACGGGCTTCAAGACCCGTTTTTTATTTTTATATTTTTAATATTAACAGCTCGACCTGGGTGTAAGAGGCAATATGGGTACTGGTGCAGGCATATAACCACCAAACTTGAACTCAATCCTATTCTTATCTTCCGATTTGCATGCAGCGTCAATTACAATGCGGTCGCGCGATATGCCAAACTGACTGACCAAAGCCTGAATAATGGCTTCCGTAGGGCAAGAACCGATTACATCGCTTTTCTTACCTGCATACATTTTTTTCTTTTCGCCGGTAGAACCACAAATTACCAGTTTCTTTCGGGACACTGCTTCATTTTGTCTGCAATCATCATCATCACTACCTGAAATTCAGGTTTAATCTGGCATTTATTGGTTTCAAAATAAAGTGAAAGGAAAGTCATGTCTTCGCAATTGCCACAGTTGTTTACAATACTGCGTCCGCGTGCATCAACCATTGCACCGATAGGACTGTTGGGTTCGAGATCCATCACATTAGGGATGTTATCACCATCTGCATCTATCATCCGACCTTCGGCATCCACCTCAACACCTTTTTCAGAGAAGGGTTCCTTGTCTTTATAGTCTGCAATATCATTGCCATATACATTAACACCCTGCTCTGTACTATCATCAACATCGAAGAAATCGCTTACACCATCACCATCAATATCGGAATAAAGTGTATCAACGCGTTGATCCAGAGGATTAACTTTTTCATAAATGCTTTCAATGGGGCTTAACCAATCATAGTGCTGATTGCTTTTGCTACCGAATTTCCAAGCACCATAAACAGTAAGTATACTGTACTGATCAAACCAGCGGTCTGCCCATATATTTTCGTTGAAGACATCAATATCATCGGGTCTGACGTATGTTTGACGGTAGTCGAGTCCAACACCGAAGTTTTTACCCAAATTGTGCTTAATCCCAAGGGCAAAAGGAACATTCCAGTGTCTTCCATCCCAGCTATCTTCAACATCCTTACCTACATTGGGGTTGTTCCGGCGCTGGTCAGTGGACTTGGCAACTGAGTGGTAAGGACCCCATCCACCACCTATGAAAAGGTCTAATTGGGTTTTGCGAAGAGGGCGCAGAAAGCTGATGTTTCCAAGGGTGAAAACCATTTGAATATTGTAATCCTGAAAATTGCTTCTAAATTGGAAGTAGTCTTTGTGTCCGGTTGGGGACTGATCATCTCTTGCTCCACGCAAAACACCAACATTCCACTATGCGCTCAATCCAAGAGTTTGAGAGATGCTATATTTTGCAAATGCTGTTGCATTCCAGCCAGGTTGTATTTTGTCTGCATCGCCAAAAAACTGGGTAGCCCCGGATCCAAGACCCAAAGACCACTGCTTGGTGCGGCGATCTACAAAATAGGATGTTACTGCGTATTGGCCCGAATCTTTTTTCTTTTCAGTTTTACCTGTAGGCCATTTTTCCAAGGCTGCTTCGTGATAGTTTGCACCAGGCTTTTGTTTGTAGTATGGTTGCGCTACAGCACTTGCTGCCAAACCTAAAATAAGACCTGCGGAAATTCCTGTTTTCAGATTAAATTGCTTAATTTTTAATTTAATAATGCTTGGATATTAATAACTTTATTTCAATTTACCAATAAAAAAAGAAAATTTAAAAAACATTTGAAAGCACAACAACTGAAATATTAGACACAGATTGTTCCGAATACATGCTCTCCCGCCTGTATTTCGATTAACGAATCAATAGGATTATGACCCGTGCTTAACAACAATTCTGCCCAAGAAACTGACCTCTCCTGCGGTTTATTCTTATTAAAAAAAGATGTTGTGATTTTTTGCAATCTATTAAACAGGCTCATAAACTGGCTGCATCCTTGGATCTTGCAATACTGATTTCTCTGCTTTTTGCAGCTCTTTTATCCAAACTTCGCTTTTTGATCTCAATTCTTTAATTTTTTGATACTTAAGGTCAAAAAAATTTTGAAAAACCACATCGGTTTGATTTTTCAGTTCATCTATTTCCCGGGATATCTTGTTTTCCCCGATTAGCTCTTTAGCCAAAAAGCCTGAAGAAACACCAAGACCCTGCCATACTGTATTTTCAGAAAGTTTATACTTGTTCAGAAATTGCTTTGTATTACTGTCTAAAACCAGAAAAGAATCGCGCAAAAAAAGCATTGGTGCCACCACTGATTTACGCTTGAAAAGCAGAAATAGCTGATGCCAATAGTGTATTTCTGCGGGTCCGCACACATACGCTAAATTGGGTAAAATAAGTTGTTGATACAACGGCCGTAGCAGTACGTTGGGACTAAATAAATAAGGTTTTTCAGTAGCTAACTGCATCATATGATTCCTAGAAATCAACTCACCCGAAGGATGAAGAATAAAGTTGTCTCCTTCCTTGTCAATTCTTAGCCTTTCTCCATTCTTAAATATAAAAAAATGGGTTTTCCTGGGATTAACCTGATTGCCATAACCTATCGCCTTCAGGGATGCTGAAGCTGCTTGTAAACTATCATATACAGTATCCGAGAATAAATCTTCATGAATCAGGGATTGTAATTCTTTTTTTAATGTATCGTTGTCCGCATCGATTACAATTACACCGTATTTCCCAAACAAAGCGTTTATAATAAAGCGGGTTGCCATTGACAGCGTTGAAAAACAGGTGTAAGCTTCTTTAAAAAGCTTAAAAATATCCTTTATTTCAGCAGAGATGTTTTCTTTTTCACCCAAATCTATCAAAATATCACAAATAGCATCTAAACCCTCAGGAGACAATCTGCCTGTGGGAACTCGCTGTTTAGTTTCCCAGGTATATGTTTTACCAAAAACAATTAAACTGTTAATTTCAGCCACATCATGATCTTCCGTGGCCATCCAAAAAACAGGAACATAATTGTTTTCAGGGAATTGGGCCTGCAAACGTTTTGCCTGACGAATTACTGAGGCAATCTTATAAATATAAAAAGCAGGTCCCAGAGAGATATGAATCTGCTGACCAGTGGTTACTGTGAAAGTGTTGTCCTGCTTTATTTTTTCGATATTTGTCTTTACAATATTGTTTAGCTCCATGCCTTCGTAATGACTGGTCAGAATATTGTAAAGCCATTCTCTTTTTGAGGTATCAAAGAAGGTATATTGCTCCTGAATACTTGAACGGTCCTGTTCGGAGATGGGATATATTTCCTTCAGGTTTTTATCATTCTTCAACCATGCTGATGACAGTTTGCCATAATATCCCTGAGGTACATTGCAATGGATGTTTACATTCATCGCTGCTCAATTTCACCCTTCAGATCATAAGGGCCATAACCGGTTATTTTCATATTGGCAATATCGCCCATTCGCACACAATAGTTTTTTGCATCTAACCATACTTCGTTGTCAACTTCCGGTGAATCGGATTCTGTGCGGCCCACAAAATGCTCACCTTCAAGTATATCGAATAAAACTTTGTAGAGTTTCCCCAGTTTTTCTGCATTTTTTTCTTCACCAATACCCATCTGAAGTTCCATAAGGGATGTGGCACGCTGCTCCTTGACTCCAGCCGGTATATCATCAGCCAGGCTGTAAGTGTACCTATTTCCCTTTTGTGAATAAGTAAAGACACCCATACGGTCAAAGTGCAGGGTTTTTACAAAATCAAATAATGCTTCAAATACTGCATCCGTTTCTTCGGGATGTCCCAGTAAAATTGAGGTTCGCAGCGCAATACCCGGAATATCTGACCTTAGTTTTTCAAGCAAATCCTCGGTGCGCCTGCGCGGAATGCCCCGACGCACAATCTTCAGTAAATTGTCGGTTGTATGCTGAAGGGGGATATCCTGATACTTGCATATATTGGGCCTTTCGGCCATAATGGGCATCACATCCATCGATAACTGCGAGGGAAATACATAGTGCAGCCGTATCCATACCAATCCCTGTCCTATCAAAAATAAAGGAATACATAAAAATAAGTAGTTCATTAGACATTTTTTCATTTTGTCTCACAGGCTCCTACTTTACCTGTAATCAATTTCATTGGTTTATTTGTAAAAAGAATATATCTTTCGGGTTCAACGGTTTCAATTTCAGCACAACATTTTCTATTGATTTTGAGTATTATCATGGTTTAGGATGCTTGCAAACAAGGATAATAAAAAGTTTTTATTGTTTAGTTTTAATCATCTTTTTTACAGTTTTATCTTCGTACAAAAATAAGTACAATTCGTTTTCCTTAATTTTATTGGCAGGACGACCCATCATATCATATATTCCAACTAGTTTAGGTTCCTGTTTATTGAATGTTTTAACACCGCTTGTAACACATTTAATATTAACACGATTCAAAAAAACAGTATCCTGACTTACACATTTATTATACCACTGTGTGGCGATTAAATAATGACCATTTTTAGGAAACTTGTAGTTAATCAAACGAGTGGAGTTGTCAGGATAATTCAACCAAACTAAATCTGAATCATTAAAATCAAAGAATATGTTTTCTTTGTTACCTTTAAATACAACATAATAGTTCCATAATTGGTAATCACTCATATTATTCCAAGCATCATCACTAATAGCATCTAACATGGGACCATTCCACATATACAAGTAGTATTCCCAACAAGTATCACCCACATTCTGAGGCCCCACAGACATTTCCCCAACAATCGAATCTAAACAACCATCTCTCTTAGTACTTCTTTGACGATAAGTAAATGTACAATTTGGGAAATAGATAATATCTACTTCACGATAAAGTGTAGTATCACATCCTAAACATTTATTCCAAACTTTCAGGGACATACTATATTTACCTTGATTGCTGAAGTAATATTGCATTTCAATTGGTTTTACTCCACGTATGCTTAAAACTGTATCGAGTTCTTTTGTTTGATAATCATACAAAGTAAACATGTAATCAATACAAGTATCGTCAAATACTTTTCCACCTAGATACCACTTGTAGTAGTTACGTTCATTCCATTGTTGAAGTTTTAATGTACTCCAATCACATCTTGCATTTGCAGTTGCCAAGGAGACCAAAAGCATTAACAGCATTGCGATTTGTTTCATTTTAGTTTATCTAACGGACCTAACATCCTTAATAACATCGTTTTGGTATTTCTTTCTTTAATTCGTCTTTATAGCGATGGGATAAGCATCCGGCAAAATAAGTTAGTTTCTCGAGATTTCCATCGGTCTTTTCCTGCTTAAAATGATAAATGGTATCGATACTCTCCTGTTTAGCATTCTCAACGAAGCCACAGGTGTTGATTATCAAAATATCAGCATCGTTTTTATCCGACTCATGGCCGACATCAAATTTGCCTGCCTTGAGCTGACCTATCATAACCTCATAATCTGCCAGATTTTTACTACATCCCAGGGTTATAACATTTACCCGTGGTTGTTTATGGCTGCGTGTCTTCATGTTTGAAAAACGGATTGAACGAACACTTTTTTATCAAACAGTTTAAGATCTTCGGCCTTTTCGCCCAGGCCAATGTATTTCACAGGAATATTAAACTGCTCACTCACACCTATAACCACACCACCACGGGCTGTTCCGTCGAGTTTGGTGACCGCTAGTGCGTTTACCTGGGTGGCGGCGGTAAAATGACGAGTCTGTTCATACGCATTCTGCCCAGTAGTGGCATCAATCACAAGCACTACTTCATGCGGCGCATCTTCCTTGAATTTTTGCACCACCCGTTTCATCTTGGCCAGTTCATTCATTAGGCTTACTTTATTATGCAGTCGGCCTGCTGTATCTATGATGACAACATCTGCATCATTTGCAACACCGTATTGAACCGCATCAAAAGCCACGGATGACGGATCTGTATTCATGCCGTGGCTAATAATTTCAGCACCGGTTCTCTCTTTCCAGATACCCAGTTGGTCTATTGCGGCGGCTCTGAATGTATCGCCAGCAGCTAAAACCACCTTTTTGCCCTGTGTGGCATAATGCCAGGCCATCTTGCCAATGGTGGTGGTTTTCCCCACACCGTTCACACCTACAACAAGCACTATATATGGCTTGGGTGCTGATGACAAAGTAAAATCCTGCTGAACAGGTTGGTGTATATTTGGCATCAGAGAAGCAATAACTTCTGAAATACGTTCGTGGAGTTCCTGTTGATGGAGGTATTTTTCACTGGCAACCTTTTCATTTAAGGCATCAATAATCTTAACGGTAGTTTCAACCCCAACATCTGAAGTAATCAGAATTTCTTCCAGTTCATCCAAAAAAGCATCATCGACCCTCGATTTTCCTGCAAAAGCTCTTCCAATGCGGGTAAAAAGGTGCTCTCGCGTTTGCTGCAGAGCCTCTTTTGTTTCCTGCTTATCCTCCTCGGGATTTTTCTTTTTGCCAAAAATATTAAAAATAGACATTACAAAATAAAAAGAGCCCCTTTTCCAGGGGCTCAAATTTAGGGGAATAATTTCTTTTAAGGTTTGCTGAAAAAATCTTTAACAGCGTCCTGAGGTACAATTTCCTCACGGAATGTGTAGTGGCCACTTCTGGGTGACTTTACTGCTTTGATTACTTTGACAAAATCGTTGCCTGCACCTATTTTTTTCAGGCTTGCTACTACTTTCTTTGCCATTATTTTATCTCCTTATGAACGGTAACTTTTCTGAGGTAAGGATTGTATTTCTTCAACTCAATACGCTCAGCTGTATTTTTCTTATTTTTGGTAGTGATATAGCGGCTCATACCTGTTAAACCTGAACCTTTTTGCTCTGTGCATTCTAGAATCACCTGAATACGGTTTTCTTTTTTGGCCATGGCTTATATCTTTCCTTTCTTAAATAGGTTATTGATACAGGCAGAGATACCTTTTTTATCGATGGTCTTCATGGTGCTTGCCGCAACTTTCAGTGTAATCCACTCGCCGGTTTCGGGAATGAAAAACTTCTTTGTTTGCAGGTTGGGATAAAAACGACGCTTAGTTTTCTTATTAGAATGCGAAACATTGTTACCCTTGAGAGCCTTTTTACCGGATAAATCACAAACGCGAGACATGGTTTTTTGGGGCTGCAAAGATAGCAATGTATATTGATTCTAAAAAATATTGTTCCTTTTTTCTGCAAAAAGCACAAAAAACAGAGCAAACACAAAAACTGCCACCCCGGATTGCCGCTCAAGGTAACTCTCGAAAAACATGGAAACAGTAAGTGCGATGAATACAGCCAGTGCGGTATAATTAGCTTTTCGGCGAAATTGGATAAACAAAATTACCAACCACAGCAAAAACAAAACAACAGTTAACAATCCCGTTTGAAGTGCCAGTTCAAGAAACTGATTATGGGGTTTTATTCTGTCTGTTACCGGCAGGTATGTATTCTTTTTCTCAAACCCGCTCTGCATGGCTGTTTCAACGCCTGAAAATCCAAAACCGGTTAATGGCTCTTGTGAAATTACATCAGCCGCTACTTTCCAGGCTTCCCAGCGGCGGCCAAGACTTTTGTCGTTGAGGTTACTATCTTGCTTAATGGCAGTTATATCCTCTATGGTATTGATTATTCTGTTTCGCAGAGAAGGCACCGTAAATAATAAAAGTATTGGAATTAATAGGATCAACCATTTACTGCGACCTTTAAGCCATGATTGAAATTCAATAATACCTGCTAAGAAGGGCACACCCAGCCAAAATGCCATCATACCTGTACGGGCAGATAATACATGAAGCGAAACCACATTAACGAGCAAACTTACAACCATTAGCCGGCGCGACCAGATACCATCTGCGAAGTGCAGAAAAGATAACTGCAGCAAAGAAACTACGGCCAGAATGAGGCTAAATTCTATGTGATATACCGAAGAAAACAGGGGCAATGGCTTACTCTCCAGCACCATTTGATTCAGAAAATGATAATGAGCCATATAATGAAGAACAGAAGCACCAACAATCCATGTGTGAATAAGACCTGTAATCAATATGATTGCAAATAGAAATTTGCGGGAAATCTGTGGTTGTACGCACCAAATCAGCGGAAGAAGCAACAATGGCAGCCTGAGCAATAGCTTGCGGTTTGTTTCACTATCATAATCAAAACTAAATTGAATAATTGCCTGGCTTAGACACCAAAACAATGACAATAAAATCAGAAGTCTGTTTTGTTGATAGCTTTCTTTACTCAGCAATGCAATCAGCGAGGTAAAGAAAATCATAAAGGACAACGATGTTAGAGCCGGTGAAAAATGGATACTACAAAGCGATAAAGCCGCAGTAAATACCGCGGCTTTGATGCTGAATTCGCTTGAAATGGTTTTAATCAAAGATTTATGCAAAATTAAGGTACAGCATATTTGATTTTAACGGAAGCCAGACTGCCATTCAGTCCTATTTTATCAGCTACTGCTGGTGTCATAATAAGACCTGAACCTTCGTATTGCCGGGGAGTATAGTTATCCACCACTTTGCAATACGCCATTCTGCCCGATTCCGGATTAAGCACCACAATAATATTTCCTTTGGGCAATGTAGGGTGCATCACATGGGTTCGGGTATCTTCCATTTTGCTTTTAACTACCCTCGCCATTGCCGTTTCTTCTTTTTCCGTCACAAAATCATTCATGACAGAAACTGTTTTCTCAGGCATTCCTGGATTTACGTCTGTAGCAACCCTCGGCCCCGGTGGTGTTGGTTTCTTTACCAAGGTATCCTTAGATTTTGCATTATTTTTGCCAGATGCGGATTTGGCAGGATCTGAAGCTGTTATCTTGTCTCCATTGGTTTCGACAGGCTTTGGCGGTGTCGGCACTTTTATTTTTTGCCCCAATTTCAACTGATCTCCCGACATACCATTAATCTTTTTCAAGGTTTCGACAGTTGTACCATACCTTCCGGCAATCCTTCCAAGATTCTCACCTTTGGAAACAACATGCTCCTGGTATTCCGTTTTGTATAAATCTTCCCTTGCGATTGATTTAACAGGAATACGGATAGTTTCACCTACCTTGATTATCGTTTTATTATCGTTGGCTTTCTGTAGCTCCTCTACACTGCAGTTGAATTTCTTTGAAATTTTATAATAATTATCGCCTTTTGTTACCTTGTATAAGCGATAGCCGGCATCCTGCTGCGCCGCTAAATCACCTGCACTCAAGCAGTAAAATGCAAGCAGCATCAAGAAACTGATTACTTTTTTTGTCATGCCCACAAAACTAAATGGCCTTGAGGGTATGCTGGTTAAATTACACTCCGCAGGTATCCACTATTACCAAAAACGTCTAGTTAATCAAACACCATACTACCAAGCCATTTCTCAAAGAAAAGCCTGTTAATTCGGCAGTTATTTGGCATTGACTCTTTGCATAAGAATAATACAATGATTGGCAACCATTATCTTTGATGCAAATAGCTTTTCCGCAATTTGTTTATTGGTTTATTTCAGCGCTATCAATTGCAGTATCTCAAGTTCTAGGATAGTAAAGATCGTTTTGCACTTCCTGGCTGATGAAGTATTCTCCACAATAACTTCTTTATCAGCCTGCGTCAAAACGGTCATAAACAATTGTTCAATTTTTTCTTTAATCAAAGCCGCATTTGGCATTACATCAAAAACGCCATATCCATTTTATGATTGCCAAACATGGATGATATTACACCGGCCAGCTGAGACGCAACTTCTTTGCCCGAAAGTGCAGTTATAAAAACAGGACGATTGTCCGAGTCCAACACCACCATGAATGGATTGTCGTTTTTCAAGCATACATATCCTCAGTTTGAAGCGATTTTGGGATGCTCATAACAATTATTTAAATACTATATTAGTCGTTATTGTCTAAATAGCAAATTTTTATTCGGATATTTATTCGTATTTACCCTCAGAAACACAAATCCCTTTTTCCAGTTTAATAAACCGATGACACAGGTATTTCGCTGCCGCAAGATTATGGGTTATGAACAAATATATGACACCAGTTTGTTCCTGAATAGATTTTAGCAGATCAAGAATTTGCTTTTGCACCAGTGGATCAAGCGCTGCCACTGCTTCATCGAGCACCAAAACTTTAGGATTGCCTGCCAAGGCTCGGGCAATACAAAGTCGCTGCCGTTGCCCACCGCTTAACTGGTGCGGAAACCGGTTTAAAAGACTTTCATCAAGTCCTACCTGTCTTAATAATCCAACAACACTGTTATCGCCAGTTATACCATTTACATCATTCAATCTCAGAACCTCCATGAGGGTTTCGCGATTGCTGATTTCCGTATTGAGTGATGAAAAAGGATCCTGAAAAACCATTTGGACGCCGGTCGGCCTTTTTTCAAGAAGAGATTGCCCGTTGAAAGTTACACTTCCGTCCTCAGCAGCTTCAAGGCCGGTAATAATTTTTGCCAGCGTGGTTTTTCCGGAACCGGAAAAACCAAGTATAGCAATACTCTCACCTTTCTTGAGGGTAAATGAAATGTTTTTCAATGCCCGTAACTCATTTTTCCCCTGCCGGTATGTCTTTTGAAGTTTTTCGGCAATAAAAACCTCAGGTGCCTGGGGCAATGTGTTTCTTTTGCCCATAGGCAAAGCATCGGTAAGGGCTTTTACGTAAGGATGCATGCTCTCTGCGACAAACACATCTTCCGACTTACCGGAAACCAACACCTGCCCATGCTTCATAACGGTTATATGACCGCAATGTTTTTTTACCATTGGCAAATCATGGCTAACCAAAATAAGACTACTGCCAATACTATGACAAACTTGCACCAGGGTTTCCAACACTTTTTCGGCTGTTTCGGGATCCAAAGCCGTTGTGGGTTCATCTGCCAGCACCAGTGTGGGCTTGTGAATGGTTGCCATGGCAATCATTACACGCTGCCGTTGTCCGCCGCTAATTTGATGCGGATACGCATTAAAAATTCTTTCAGGCTGTTCAATACCAACATCAGCAAGGGCTTTCAGGTATATCTCCTTCCCTTTTACCTTATCTGTTTTTTGATGAACTTCCAGCGCTTCCATTAATTGCCAGCCGCATTTCCTTTGGGGATTTAGTGCACTAAGCGGCTCCTGAAAAACCATACCTATAGATTTTCCTCTGAGTTTTCTCAGCGTTTCCGGATTAGCCTGAAGCAGGGAGATTGAATCGGGTTCTCCTCCGAATGAAATACTACCTGATAGCTTGAGTTCTTTGGGCAACAAACCTATTACCGAAAGTAAAAATAACGATTTTCCACTACCACTCTCTCCAATAATACCATAGGTCTTACCCTTTTCAATTTGCAAATCCGGGATGGATGACAACACCTTTTCACCGCAGTAAATGGACAGAGACTGAATATGGAGTATGGGATTATCCAATAATTTCAAAACAACAATAAAGCGAGAAAACAACCACCGAAAATTACCCACAAAAGAAAAGCCCCGTTCCCGGGGCTTTTTACAAGTTTATTGCAGCGTCAATCGTATCGGCAGTGTTCTCCACGCTGTGGTAAACTTACCATTATTCTGCGCAGGAATCCATGGTGGGCATTTCTGCAGAACACGGATAGCTTCCTTATCATATTCAGGGCAACCGGGTGTTGGCTGCACAATCTGAATTCTGGAAATGCGACCGTTTATGTCAACAACGAATTTAAGTAGAACATAACCTTCAATTGCTTCATCGCGGCAGCGTTCCGGATATTCAAAATTTTGTCTAATATAGTTCCTGAATGCCTCATCTCCCCCTGGGTATTTGGCTTCAATCTGCACTTTATCTGCAGGACCTGAAGGACCTTCAAAAGGACTGCCCGTTTCTGGTGAACCATCAAACGGGTCATCCGAGCCTTGCTGGGTTTTGGTACTTGCATTGGTAATACTTGAAACGGGTGGTGTTTCAAATTCCTCTGTAGTATTTTCATTAATTACCGGAGCAACATATGCCTGCGTGGCAATGGGTTCCGGTTCTTCCAACTTGGGTGGCTCTTTGGGTTTTTCCTCTTCTTCTTCCGGTGGCTTCACATCTTCTAGATTGGTAATTACAATTTTGATTTTATTGCCATCTTCTTTTCCCCCGATTTTCTCCAAAATTAATGGAATGGAAGCTACCAGCAATGCAGCAGAGCAGGCAATGGCCGTGGCAATAACCTTGGATTTGCGGTAAATACTTCGGATATAAAAGGCACCATAATCTTTAAAGCGGCCTTCAAAAACCATGGCAAGGCGGTCTGCCGACTCGGGCTGATCCCATGCGTTAAAAATGTCGTTTGCCATATCTCCTACTTGTTAATTACCTTGTTTTTTGATTAAATCCTTCTCCAGTTTGGCCAAACCTTCATCGATTACAAAATATTTGGCAATCTGAGCAATCATAAATTCATCCATCACATCAATCATGTTGCGGTATGTAGCACCCTCGTCGTTTTTCACAAGTACAATTTGCTTGGAAGCGGTTTGCACCTGCAGAACCTCATCATCCAGCTTTCTTTTTGCTGCAGTGTCTTTCTCATCGAGCTTGTTCAAACGCTCTTGAATATTCTGCAATTTCTCACGCAGATCTTTGTTATAATCGACCAAAACCTTTCTAAGTCCTGTGCGGGTATAGTCGATTGGTATAAGTTCTGTAGTAGGTTTCAAAGAACCTCTGTAATAATAAATTTTATCTTTGGCGGTAAGTAGAAGTGTGATACCATCCTTTACTGTCGGTGCTTTTATATCTTTGGTTTTTTCGTCCAGTTTCTCCGGAAAAATCATACGGAGTACTTTGGGTTTGCTGAATGTGGAGGTAAGCACAAAAAATGTTAGCAACAGAAAAGCAAGGTCTACCATGGGCGTCATGTCCACATGGGTACTCTGTTTTTTGGCTCTTTTTTTCCCGCCTTTGCCGTGGCCACCACCACCTGATTCTTGAATTTGTGCCATGTTTCTGCTCCTTTCTTATTTGAAAGATGGTTCTGCTTCAAGGCCAGTTATCATCTGGAATTGTTTAACCTTTGCGTCTCTGAAAACCTGAATCACATTCTTTACCGCATCGTACTTGGCATTAGCAGCAGCCTTTACAGAAAACTGAATGTAATTGGATTTGTCAAAGGGAAACTTGCGGGTTTTTGCTTCTTCTTCACGCGCTTTGAAATCAGCATGCGCCTCCAAACGAGCGTAATAAGCCCACCAGTACAATTCGCTTTTTCCCCCGGTTGTGTCATAAGGCACACCGGTCTGATTTACCTTGGTCCTTTCATTGGCTCCCAATTCCAGATATTGGGGTATTTCCGATATTTTTAGACCAATTGCACCTGATCCGGCAAATTTTTTCACCGTGAGCGAATCGACCTTAATACCAGACCGATTGCAAACCTTTTCAAAAACCCTTGATTTAACAGCAGCGTTTGTCAGGTCTATAAATGCCCTTCCCTGGTTATCCACCGTAATCATGAATACCTGTTTGGGTATTTCGGTTTTTGTGGTACTGGTTGGTGGATCAACCACCACTGGCTCCGGGGATTTGAAACTGGAAGTGAGCATGAAAAATGTTACCAGCAGAAACGCCAAATCTACCATGGGCGTCATGTCCAGTATTGGATTCGAGCGGGGCATTTTCACCTTTGGCATTGTGCTGTTTTTATCTTAATACGATAAGTGAATAAAATGTAAACGGCATTATACATGATTGGCATTGAACTCAGATACAATGCTGTATCCGGCTTCGTCCATGCTATAGGTCATGCTGTCGATACGGTTTGTAAAGTAATTATAGAAAATAATAGCCAGGGTAGATGCTATAATACCAAATGCAGTATTTACAAGTGCCTCAGAGATACCGGTCGCGAGCGCAGCAGTATCAGGAGCACCGGTATTTGCAAGTGCTCCAAACGCACGTATCATACCGAATACGGTACCAATCAGACCAATCAATGTTCCAATAGAGGCACAGGTAGAGATGATAACCAGATTGCGAGAAAGCATTGGAAGTTCTAATCCTGTGGCTTCCTCCAGTTCTTTTTCAATGGCTGCTTTTTTCTCGTCTTTGCTGAGTTTGATGTCTTTGGTTACCATTTGATAACGTATCAGGCCGCTGCGAACTACATTGGCTAAAGAACCTTTTTGTTCGTCGCAGGCTGCAATTGCCTCGTTAAACTGGCTCCTACCAAGCATCTGGCGAATACCAACAATAAAGAAAGCTGCATTTCCTTTGCCCGAAGCGGCGGTAAGGGTAATAAATCTTTCTACCACTACCAGAATTACGGTAATGTTTACGGCAATTAGCAAAGGCACGATAAATCCACCGCGGTGAATAATACCCAGAATATTTTTGGGGTGTCCTTTTACGATATCGTCGTTTTCAAAGTTGGAGGCATTACCCATTACAAACATGTAGATGAGAACGCCAACCAGAAGCGCAAAAACGATTGCGCCGCCTGCAAACCAGCCCATGAGGGCACTGTTACCTGATGATTTTTCTGTGTTATTCATACGGATATTGTTGTTTTTCTAATAAAGGTGCAATATTACTCACACGGGGCGTTAATTGCAAATGTCCTTGTTGTTAAGAATTTCAGCACAATCCACTAACGCAGACAATTGAAATTTAATATCAGATCTTTGCCATTCTTAGGATTTGCCTCTCCGCATCCTGCATTTATCGCTGCAATATTTTACCTCATCCCAGTTTTTCTCCCATTTCTTGCGCCATTCAAAAGGCCTTTGGCAGACCATGCAGATTTTGGGGGTAATACGTTTTTTGAGGGGCAATTTGGCCATTTAATGAATTACGGTAACGGTGCCTTTGGTTTTGTAGGTTTTGCTGTCCCATCCGTCAAATATCACATACCATGCATATACTCCATCAGGAGCGGTTTTGCCATTTATTTTACCATCCCATTGCAGTTTTTTGTCAGAGCTTTCCCAGATTTTTCCTCCCCATCGGTCGTAAACACGCATTTGATAATTTTTCACAAAAACAGGAACCGTTCCCCACACGTCATTAATCCGGTCTTCGTTTTCAGTAAAAGCATTGGGAACCCATAATTCCGGAGGCTGATACAGATATATCCAGTTACTTTGGCTGGAGTAGGGTTTTTTGTTGGCCGATGCGGCAAACTCATGGGCTGTAACCCTGTACCAGTATCCTCCCCAGTCATAATCCAGGTTGGCATCCCGTGCTTGTCTGTTTTTTACATTAGAAGAAATCTCAGTCCACGGATTGGATGCATATTGTCGTTCCACCGTCCAGTAATCAACTGCGCCGGCCCATGTCAAATAGTCCTGCCAGGACAAATCAAAGTAATATTGCGGTCTGCCTGTGGCCGTTCCGGAAAGCACAATATTGCAGGCTTCTCCCCCGGGTTTGCTTGTATGACCGCATTTGTCTACCACAACTACAGTGTAGCAATAAGATTCATTATCAACATTGAAAGAGGCATCATTGATGAGTGTATCGGAGGTAACCACAAACGGCGTTTTACCTTTGCTGCCGCCTCTTGGATAGCGGTAAATTTCGTATTCCTTGAAATCGGGTTCTTTGCTGGGTTCCCATTCCGCCCGAACGGTTTTGTCAAAATCAACGGTGGCAAACTTCATGGGCGTTGATGCAATTGGCGTGTTAAGTTCGGAAACCGTACAAAAAGGAAACGTGCTCTGCACAAGCTCGTTGCAGATATTATAGCCTTTTAGCCGGTAGCAATAATTGTTGTTTGACGGATCTACGGTTGTGATATCAGTGTATTCGCCGGCATTGAAATTGCGGATTGTATCGAGGATAATGACCGAATTGTCTGGATTGGTTCTTTCCAACAAAATGTATTTAAAAAACGCTGCGGGCTGCGTGGTGGCTTTCCACGATACTTTTATTATGCCGGTGGCTCTGTCCAGACTCACGCAAATAGCATCCGGCGGTATCACTTTTGGCAGCGGTGTAACCAAAATCCTGATAGTAGCCCATGCTGTATCCGCTTTGGGACAACCACGGTCAAAAACCATCACCCTGAAAACGACTGTATCAGACGAAAGGCTGCCGCAGGTGGTATTCCATTTCACGGCAATGCGTGCACTGCCAATGCCAGGTGTTATTGTTATTAAAGCTGTATCAGAGCCTTTCATGCCTCCGTTTTTGAGTCTGAGAGCCTTTAACATAAGGGTATCAAATGGGTCGGGGTCTATGGCCTTGAGTGTGAATTGTATGGGCTGGGTTGCAATTACCTCAACAAAAGTGTCCTTCATAAACGGCTTTTTATTCAAGTTTTCAAAGTCGATTTTAAAGATTGCATTGTTGCAGTTGTTGCTGTTCATGGTTCGGCTGTAGGCACCCGGCGTAGTGGGAAATAACCCATTGCGGCCACAACCTGCGCACACAGACTGGTAGATTATCCCTTTTTTGTCAAAACGGCTGGTACCGCCATCCACATGTTCTTCGGCATCTTTTCCCGCACCCGATATACCTCCAAAGTAAGTTGCATAGGCCATCCCGTTCATATTTTTGCTGAATACTGCCACATAGAAATCGCTGCCA
Organism: Bacteroidota bacterium; assembly: GCA_016868535.1. GTDB lineage: Bacteria > Bacteroidota > Bacteroidia > NS11-12g > UBA955 > RGEC01. The sequence goes on from VGGQ01000003.1 coordinate 55,200, forward strand.
TCGGTGACTCTTTGCGCAGCATCAGAAGAGATGTGGAGATTCCGCGTTGTTCCGGTATTTCGGTGCGCTTTGGGAGAGCCTGTCTTATTGTCAGTCAGATAATCATTGGTAGAACCTCCCCAGCCTGAAACAAAAATCCTTTCACACCGGTCCACTAAAAAGGCCGTGGGGCTGATGTTGGGCTGGTTAGTATTGGCGCCAAATGTTGTACTAAGAGTCAAACTATTGAGTCCGGTATCATAGCGAACAATGAATTGCCCTTTTTCAGGCTGGTTATAAATAGCATTGATGATGGGGAAAACACCTTCTGTTTGTCCGAAGAAATAAGGATTGCCTGAATTATCTGTCTGTGAAAAATAGGCCTGTTCATAAAGCGCAGTACCCACATGGGTTGCTGCCATTGCCTTTCCTGTATTTTTATCGAAACGAAATGCAACGCCGTCTGCGATGCCTCCCTGATAATTCTTTTTAAATATCCCGGGGAATTTTGAAGGAAGATCCTGACTGCTGCTGCCCCCGGAGGTATACAAATCACCGTGTTTACCAAGCGCTACACCATAAAAAGCATCATATTCGGTGCTTCCCACCAGCTGCGACCATTTGAGCTCGGTTAGCGTATTGTCCATCGCAAAAAGTACGGCATCTTCCTTACCGCCAAACCGAGCGCTGTTGGAAGAACGAGGAAAATCTGTGCTGTATGTAAATCCGGCAACAAATACCTGTGTATCGTCGGTTATAATTTCCCCCCTAAATTCATCTGCGTAGTTGTATAACAGCGGATAATCATCGATGGGATCCGCGGCGCGGTTTGCTCCTACAACATCCATACCAGTTCCGCCCAGGAATGAGGAAGCCAGCAGTTTACTTCCGTCGCTGCTGATTTTGGATACAAAAAAGTCGTAATCTCCTCGGTGGGTGTACTGATAAGCTCCGAAAGTAATAGGAAATGTGCGGCTTTTGGTACTACCCATGATATACAGGTTGCCAAACCGGTCTACCACCATGCTGTGTGGCTGCTCATTGTTTTCCCCGCCCAGGTACGTACAATAAAGGAGTGTGCTTCCATTCGGGGAAAATTTCAGGATTGCCGCATCCCGGGCACCACCATATCCGAGGCTTTCGCTCTGACCACCGCCAAATCTTGTTTGATAGGCACCCGGCGTGGTCGGCAAACCGCCATTGAAAACAGTTCCGCCGGCGTAGGCATTCCCCAAATCGTCGTAGGTTCCTGAACATCCAAAATTATCGGCGCGTGAGCCGCTAAACGTGCTGAAAACCAACACCGGATCAATAATAGTTTTTGTTCTGCGTCTTTTAACTAGCCCGGTTTTTACCTCCACCCCTATATATCCTTCCTCTGATAAGTACTGAGCCTGCAAATCCGTTTCCCCATCTTTGCTTGATGCGAAAACACGGGGAAGTTGTTCAGCGAATACCCCCAATACAGTCTTTATTTCCAGGTTATCAGATTGAACCTTTACTCCGCTTGCACCCTCATACCTCCAGCGCACCTGATTGATTTTGCCGGGGTCGTTGCAAATGATATTGTATTTGACGCGCCCCTGAAATTCCATGATTTCAAGGTCAACGCCCGGATATAGCTCTTTTACAAATACAACAGCATAGGCCCGTGCGGGCTGAGATTGTCTTTCTACATTACCATAAAAATAGTTGTATTTTTCCGGGAACGCCTCTCCTTTTCCTGAAGTTTTTCGAAAACAGCCTCCTTTAAATTTCAAGAGTAATATATGGCCATTAACCACAAATTCATCGGTATTTCTGGCGTGTATCTTTTCGGATGCTGCAGGATCCCAACTGTTTATCCATATACCGGAATCCGACACCCATAAATCGGCACTGCTAAGGGATGCTTTAAAATGATAGTCAGGTGGCCACTGTCCGGAATTTTCAACAAACTTAAGCTGTCCTTTCAGGGGAATAGTCGTCAGTCCGCAGGCAAAGACGCACAAGTATGCAAATATTTTTTTGCCAAACCCCATGTGTTTGTTACAAATTTCGGACTTTTGCAACATCGTCACAAACTTTAAGACGTAAAAAGCATGCGTATCGTTTTCTTTGGCTCCCCGGCATTTGCTGCATTTTCATTGTGTAAACTAATTGAAAAAGGTAAAAATGTTGTTGCGGTGATTACTACACCCGACAAACCAGCGGGACGTAGCATGCACATTCATCAAAGCGAAGTGAAGAAAACAGCCCTAAAACTTGGTCTGAAAGTATTACAGCCGGAAAAACTTAAATCGGAGAAATTTGTGACACAAATGCGACAGTTGGATGCGGATCTGGGAATTGTGATTGCATTTAGAATGCTTCCTGAAATTATCTGGAGTATGCCCAGACTAGGCACATTCAATCTACATGCCTCCCTTTTGCCCAATTATCGCGGTGCTGCACCTATAAACCATGCCATCATTCAGGGAGAGATAAAAACAGGTATAACCACTTTTTTTCTAAGGCATGAAATTGATACGGGTGATATCGTTTTACAGCAATCAGTTGATATAGATGCGGAAGACAATGCAGGCTCACTGCACGATAAGCTAATGAAGGCCGGAGCAGACCTGGTATTGCAAACCGTGAACATGATTGAAACTGGAGAAACAGCAGGTCGTCCTCAGGAAATAACAGGCTATGAAAAACCTGCACCTAAGATTTTTCGGGAATTCTGCAGGCTTTCTGAACAAGAGACTGTTTTAAAAAACCATAATAAGGTAAGGGGCCTGAGTCCCTACCCCGCCGCCTGGATTGAAACCCCGGATGGACCTGTAAAAGTCTTTAAAACTAGACCCTTTGAGAATACAAGCATTTTAACCGGCGATAGCATTACAATACAAAAAGAACACTTGCTTTTTCGATGTAAGGACGGACTGCTTGAATTGCAAAGCATTCAACCTGCGGGAAAGGCATCCATGACAGCGCGTGATTTCATTAACGGTAAGAAAAACAAATAATTTTTTACCTGAAATTTGGTTTTGTCATTTTTTTGTTTGAACTTGCGGTTCACACTCATCTATAAAAACGCCTATTGTAATCAAGCTTTACTCCTTAAACCGCTTTATTAAGTCTAACACTAAACACAAAAGGAGGAAGCCATGCAAAAACCCGCTATTTCAGACGGCGCGTTG
>VGGQ01000004.1 GCA_016868535.1 Bacteroidota bacterium
TTTACACTTGCCACTAACTTGCCTATACCCGCTACTTTATATCGCCAATAACACCTTTTTGGGTGTATTGGCGCTACTCAGTAGCGTATTATTTTCAAACATACTGAACAAATTAAGTTTTCACAAATTGTCGAACGGACTGTGGATGTTGCGCAAACCTTCGGTGCTTACATTAAGATTCTTTGTCATCCATACTTGGTTGCCAATGGTTATTTCTGTTGATGCACCGCCACCACAAGAACTTACCATCATTGCAGTCAACACAACTGCACTTAAAATTAAGCTTACATGTTTCATTTTTATATGTTTCAAATTGTCAAATAAATTAACTTGGGTTTGCCGCAGCTTACTATTAAAGCAGAAAGCAATAAAGTGGTAGCTAATATGGAGAATAGTTTTTTCATACAACAAACATAGCAATTACCAGTTGTTTTAAAAGTACTTACGTGTAATAGAATAAAAACTCCCACCCGACCATCCATTAAGTCAGGATCGTTGTTTCCAAACAAAACGATTTCATTGAATTCGCCTGGTTGTTTGGAAACAGGCGGTGGCTGTTTTGCAATTCAACATCGGATAGATCTTTAATTTTTTTACATGATAGACATAAACATGCCTAGACAAAAATAACTTTACAGGGATGCACAGCATCGGCTATATATATTGTTTCCATGAACAGAATTTATCAACATCCATACAAACCAAAAATAATGTTTCACTTAATATTTGACGGATATTCTAATTAGTAGTATATCAGCAATATGTAATAGACAGTTCGATTCCTGGCGGGACCACAAAGTAACTTTCGTTTAATTTCGGATTTTTTCTAAATCCTTATTTATCAACATTTTCCATTTCAGAGGTTTTTACAATCTGCCGGGAACTTTCGAAATTTGTTTCACCTGAGACAAAATCTATCAGTGTTACCTGCTTCCTGAAGCTGCTGAAAACCGACCTAAATCATTAGGTAACTATGGGCAGAATTGTCTATGATCAAAAGAAAGTACAATTCACCACCGGTATCAGGGTGACAGCAGATACTTGGGACCCTAAAAACCAGCACCTTGAATAACATTCAAGTCGAAAGAATAATCCGTTACCGTATAAAACACGGTATGACTATGCAAGAAGTATCAAGAAGAGCCGTTGATGCGTTTTTTAAAATTGAGTATAAAAAAGCTTTATAAAATGCATATTATTTTAACGCTCTAATAATCTTTTGAATATTTTGGCATCCAGCAACAATATTTGATGTATTCTGTATAGATTTGCCAGTATTAGAAAATTTCAGCGGTCAAATTTTATGTGGTTGCTCATAAATCGGGAGACTAATAAATTACGGAACCATGGACCAAGTCAGAAATATAACATTCCAACCTAATACAAACGATTGTATTGTTTGTGGTTCAAAGTTTGTTTACAAGAGACAATCAATGAAGTATTGCTCTAATGCTTGTAAATGCCAAGCATATCAAGCAAGGCAAAACAATAAACAATCAATAAAAGGATTGGACAAAACCCTGGCATTTATGGTTGGTTCCAGGAGTGTCTCAAAGCAAAACATTGTTCCGAAACAAACAACAAAAAGTGGCACATCTTCAATCGTTCAAGAACAAAGGCAAACAATCAATCAGCAAAAGGCACACATAGAGCACCTTCATAAACAAGCCGAGCAGTTTGTTCAAATGGTTACCTATGAAACTAACAAACAGATTAAAGACGCATTAGAACAAGCAAAAAAAGCAATCGCCATGTGCAAGGCATGTATGAAGGAAAATGACAGGCTAAAAGCTGAAAACATTAAACTCAAAACGAAGGTTCCTACTAACTAAAAGAGGTCAAGCTTTTTTATTACTGCGTAATAATGTAATAAAAAATTGATAAAAGTTGACTTTTTTATTGACAACGTTAGCGTTAACGCATAACTATTTTTTTAGATGTATTGATTGAAAAAGCAGATGGAAAGAAGAGCCGTTTTTTGTGCATAAAAAGTAGCTTTTTTTTGTTATGAATATAAAATAAAAAACATTATTTTTGGAACTATTGAAATTTTAAAAAAAGAAGAATTTGAAACCAACAGATATCAACAATCCGGAGTATTTTCATAAAGTAGTCGATTGTCAACACGCTTGTCCGGCACACACTCCTGTTCCCGAATACATAAGGCTTATAGCAGCAGAAAAATATACGGAAGCGTATATGATCAATTGGGATTCCAATGTGTTTCCCGGTGTATTGGGTCGTACCTGCGACCGCCCTTGTGAACCTGCCTGCCGCAGAGGGAGGGTAGAGGAGGAGCCGGTTGCGATTTGCCGTTTAAAACGTGTTGCCGCAGATAATAAAGGCGATGTAAAAAAATATATGCCACAAGGCCCTTTTACATCCAATGGGAAAAAAGTGGCATTGGTTGGTGCAGGACCTGCTTCCCTTACTGTTGCGCGTGATCTGGCCCCATTAGGTTATGAATTACATTTATATGATGAGCAAAAATCAGGTGGTGGATTCATGCGTAGTCAGATCCCATCCTTCCGTTTGCCGGAAACTGTTTTAAATGAAGAAGTAAACTTTATTCTTGATCTGGGAATTCACACACATTTCAATCAATATGTATCCAGCTTAAAAGAATTATTAAATAAAGATTATGATGCAGTATTTGTGGGGTCGGGTGCTCCAAAGGGTCGTGATCTGGATATTTCTGGTCGTAAAGAAGCTGCAGCTAATATTCACATCGGTATCACTTGGCTCGCAAATGTAGCGTTTGAGCATACTAAATCCATCGGTAAAAAGGTAATTGTATTAGGCGGAGGAAATACCGCAATGGATTGTTGCAGAACCTCCCGCAGGTTAGGTGGTGAGCAAGTAAAAGTGATTGTTCGTAGTCCTTTTGCGGAAATGAAAGCATCACCTTGGGAAAAGGAAGATGCGATCCATGAGGATATTCCAATTATAGATAACCATGTACCCAAATCATTTGTGGTGGAAAATGGAAAATTAAAAGGAATGACTTTCGAAAAAGTACAAGCTGTTTATGAAAATGGAAAACGTAAACTAGTTCCTGTTGGTGGTGAAGATGTATTTTTTGAAGCAGATGATGTATTGGTGGCTATCGGACAAGAAAATAGTTTTCCCTGGATAGAGCGTGATCTAGGAATTGAATTCGATAAATGGGATATGCCCTTAGTGAATGAAACTACGTTTGTTTCAACCAATAAAAAAGTATTTTTTGGTGGTGATGCTGCATTCGGACCAAAGAATGTAATCACTGCTGTGGCTCAAGGTCATCAAGCTGCAATTTCTATTGATTTAATGTGTAGAAATGAAGATCTGCATAAACGCCCTGCCCCGTATGTGAATTTAGTGACCCAAAAAATGGGAATTCATGAATGGGCTTACGATAGTGCTGTAGTAACAGATAAACGATATGCTGTTCCACAAGCAGATAAAAAAGTTACTTTATCTAACAGAAAAAAAGAAGTTGAATTAGGATTTGACGGTTTAACCGGATTTAAAGAAGCTGAACGTTGCTTGAATTGTGATGTTCAAACTGTTTTTTCAACCAGCAAATGCATAGAGTGTGATGCTTGTGTGGATGTTTGTCCTACTTCCTGTATCACCTTTACAGTAAATGCGGAAGAAGCAGATCTTCGTGCTAAGCTGAAAGTGCCGGCAAAAAATTTAAATCAAGATTTATATGTGTCGGATGTGTTACCAACTGCACGTGTAATGATAAAAGATGAAAATGTTTGTTTGCATTGCGGATTGTGTGCAGAACGCTGTCCTACATCTGCATGGGATATGCAAAAGTTTTTTTACAATACAACAAAGGCACATACAGGTTGTGTTTCGCATACTTAAAATAATTCCGTGAAACTATGTGTTCACTCTGGTTAACTCCGTAACGATAAAATATTACACAGAGATCACTGAGGAGGCCCAGAGAACCACAAGGAAAAAATATTAAAAGAAAAATTATGTCATTAAAAACAGATAAGGTAAACGATTTCGTGGTACGATTTGCAAATGTGAATGGAACGGGTTCTGCCAGTGCAAACTTTCTTTTTACAAAATCAATTTTCAGGATGGGAATTCCTGTAACACCCAAAAATATTTTTCCTTCTAACATACAAGGTTTACCAACTTGGTATGAAGTTCGTGTAAATGAACAAGGATACCTTGGCCGCAGAGAAGGTATTGATCTGATGGTGGCGGTGAATCCTCAGAGTATGTTGAAAGATGTGCAAGATGTTAAGATAGGAGGGTACTTTTTATACGATAGCTCAAAACCTTTACATAGTGAGTACATCCGTAGAGACATCAATTACCTCCCTATTCCTTTGATGCAAATGTGCAATGAAGCATATACGGATGCTCGCCAACGACAATTATTTAAAAACATTATTTACGTTGGTGTGCTTTCCGCTTTGTTAGACATTGAGTTTAAAATACTGGAAGATCTGTTGGCGGAACAATTTAAAGGAAAAGAAAAATTAATTCCGGCCAACGTAAAAGCATTGCAATTGGGGGTTGATTATGTTCACAAAAATTTTAAATATCCATTAGAAATTCGTGTTGAAAGAAGAAATTTGGTGGGTGATTGTATAATGATGGAAGGTAATGCTGCCTGTGGTTTAGGAGCTGTTTATGCCGGAGCTACAGTAGCTGCATGGTATCCTATCACCCCATCTACATCAGTTGTTGAAGCATTTAGTGACTATGCTGCCGAACTTCGTGTGGACAAAATTACCGGTAAAAATAATGTAGCAATTATTCAGGCTGAAGATGAGTTAGCAGCCATAGGAATCGTAATTGGCGCCAACTGGAATGGCGCACGTTCATTTACTGCAACCAGCGGACCCGGTGTTTCATTGATGAATGAATTTTTAGGCCTGGCTTATTTTGCAGAAATACCAACAGTATTAATTGATGTACAACGAACAGGCCCATCAACCGGAATGCCTACACGTACACAACAATCAGATATATTGGAGGCAGCTTATGCATCACATGGTGATACAAAACACGTTTTACTTTTCCCATCAACACCAACCGAATGTTTTGAAATGACTGCTGATTCATTTGATCTTGCAGAACAATTGCAAACACCGGTTATTTTAATGACTGATTTGGATCTTGGAATGAATGATCACGTTACAAAAGCATTGAGCTGGGATGATAAACGTGGTTACAAAAGAGGCAAAGTATTGGATGCTGCCGCTCTTGAAAAATTAGAAAAATTCGGGCGCTATTTGGATGTAGATAAAGATGGAATTCCTTATCGTACCATTCCCGGAACACATCCTACAAGAGGTTCATATTTTACACGAGGAACTTCACGTGATGAATATGCAGTTTATACTGAGGATAGTGCCGCATATAAACGTAATATGGATCGTTTGATCCGTAAATGGAACACAGCCAAAGATATGGTGCCTGCACCTCAGCTATATCAGAAAAAAAATAAATCCAAATATGGTATTTTATTTTTTGGAACTTCTACCTATTCTGCACAGGAAGCAATGGATATTTTAGAAGAAGAAGATGTAATTGTTGATGCTATTCGTTTAAAAGCATTTCCATTTAATCAAACAGTTGAGGACTTTATAAATTCACATGATAAGGTATTTGTAATAGAACAAAATCGCGATGCACAATTAAAAAGTTTAATGATGATTGAATTACACGCTGATCCTAATAAATTGATCTCTGTGTTGAATTATGATGGTATGCCGATAACAGCTGATAACATTTTGAAACAGATTACATCGAATTTATCAGAAAATAATATTAACCGCAAAGTCGCAGAGGTGCGATGAAAATAATCTCTGCGCCTTAGCGTATACGGGGTAAAAAAATAAACAAAAAAAAGACTATGAGTTACATTAGACCCAAATTCCGCCACCCTGAGTTACCTAAAAATAAATTAGGTTATACCATTGATTATTATGAGGGTTCTCTTTCTACACTATGTGCTGGTTGCGGACACGATTCAATTACTGCCGGTATTATACAGGCGGCATTCGAATTAAATATTGAACCTCACAAGCTTGCAAAACTTTCAGGGATCGGTTGTTCGTCTAAAACACCCGCTTATTTATTAAGCAACTCTCATGGATTTAATTCTGTTCATGGACGTATGCCTTCTGTTGCTACCGGAGCCAATTTAGCGAATCGTGATTTGATTTATTTTGGTGTTTCCGGTGATGGTGATTCTGCAAGTATTGGAATGGGACAATTTGTTCACGTGATCAGAAGAAGTTTAAACATGACCTACATTGTAATGAACAATGGTTGTTATGGATTAACAAAAGGTCAAGACTCTGCAACTGCTGATCAGGGTTCAAAAAATAAAACCGGACACATAAATTTTTTTGAATCCATCGATCTGGCGAGTTTAGCAATTGAACTGGGTGCAACATTTGTGGCTCAAAGTTTTTCAGGCGATAAAGCTCAATTAGTGCCGCTAGTGAAAGCTGCGATGAAACATCCTGGCTTTGCATTCATCAATGTAATTTCACCTTGTGTAACATTCAATAATAATGTGGGTTCCACCAAATCATACGATTATGTTCGTCATCATACAGAAGCAACTGCTACCCTTGATTTTGTTCCGGAAATGGCTGAGATCACAACTAGTTATGATGAAGGAACTGTAAAGCATGTAAAGATGCATGATGGTACTACAATCAAATTGAATAAACTTGCACAAGAGTGGGATCCATTGGATAGACAATCTGCAGTTAATGCAGTGATTAATGCAAAAGCGAAAAATGAAATTCTTACCGGACTATTGTATATGAATCCTGATGCAAATGATTTACATCATTTGATTAAAACTAGCGATACTCCTTTAAATTCACTAACCAAAGATGTTCTTTGTCCCGGCTCATCAGTATTGAAAGAAATTAATGCAGGGTTGAGGTAATATAATCAATCGTTATTTTTTATAAGTTTGTCACGAATTGGTCCCGCAATATTAGGATTCGCACCTACTGGGGGATTATAGGTAACTTGCTTATTGGCGAACAAATTTGCACATATAATCCTCCTAATCAAATATTTTGTGCAACAAAATTGCCCCTCTGCAGAGCAAATATACTTGGATTTATTACAAAGTCAAAGCCCCCTTAGCGTCCCTTAATTGCCGTTCAACCCGTTATAGAATCGCCCACAAAGGCCCCATTTACATGTTTGATTCGCTGGGCGACCACAACGCATTCAACACTTGTATATCGCCTTTAAACATGTCTTCAGACCAGCATACAGTCTGTCGTTGGCTTCTCAAATGCCTTGTTCAGCCGCAGGACGCAATGAATCGGCGTTTCCAATGTCAGTAATCTGCGCTTTTTCGGTGCTCACTGAGTTGCAGGTTGCCAGTGCTATGGCCAGGCCTAAGGTGAGGGTCAAAATGGGAATTGTTTTTTAATCATTCCGAGTATTTATTTTGGTTAAGGTTATTGCACCTTTACGTCGGTGGTGGCCACAGCCACTATTTCGTTGTTCATGATCACCGGAACTGCGCGTGTTCTCATCCACACTTCGCCACCTCCGGCATCAAAATAAGGCTTGGTCCAAATGGCATATCCACTGTCTACAGGCATGCGCAGCCAGGCTTGTTCGTCTATTTTATAGGCCGAGTCGGCCAAGTTTTTCATAGCCAGGGTATCGTTTAGGCGGTACCAATACGGGCTGTAGTAAACCTTTCCAGCGCTATCCAATAGCGCCACGGTTGCCCCAAAGAAACTCGGCGATTGGGCCGCCAGATAATCCCTTACCCGATTGGAAAGGCCGGTAGAATCAAGGGGATGGGCCTGCAAATCCACCACAAAGGCGTCCAAAGCAACTTCGTAAGCCAACAACGGATTTCGGTCATTCTCCTTTTTGCATGCCACCAATAGCAGCAGCGCCAACACAGCTTGGGACATGGTCCGCAGCAATCCTTTTGTTCGGTGGATGGCGGAGCATACTCCGTTCGCAGTCGTTTTCAGTGTTTTCATAGCGTTTAGGAGTTTTGTTCTCGAATATTTCGTGTCAATACATTTTTTTAATTTCTTCTCATAAGGCTTTTCGGAATACCCCTCATTTTCTGGAGTGGGTTCTGGACTGCGTTTGTTTGCTAAATTATTTGCAATTGCCCATTTCTTTCAATAAGGCTTCAGCAAATTTTTCCTTATCAGAGTCAGAAGTGTATTTCCCTTCCAATTCTTTTGATAAACTTTCCGCTTCAGAAGTCAACTTTGTGCTTTCTTCCATTACGGACATATCACCAGATGTTACTCTCTGCATTAGTTTTTGAGCTTTGCATTGAAGTTCTGCAACTCTTTTAGCATCTCTTTCAATAGATCCACCTCCGCAGCTTGTTAAAATTGTTGAAGCAAATAAGATTGCTCCGAAAATTGTCATTACTTTTCTCATTTTTATATTTTATTAAGAAATATCCATTAAAATTTATCTTCTCTAACCAACTTTGCTGATAGAGGGTCTAAAGATTTGTATTTTGATTTTTATTATTTCAATTGCCTATTTGGATGTAAAACTAAAATCACCCTTTGCAACAATTGAATTGTTCTTTTTGACATTGAAAGTTCCAACAATTTCACCTGGTACTGAATACTTTGTGAAGGTTATTTCAGCATAGTCGTATGATAAGTCATTACCATTTATCGTTGCCAAAAATTCAAAATCATCTTGGTAGGCCATATAGTCCCCTCTTGACGTGTATTTCTTATTGATTTTTACGTTTCTGCCTATATGATCTGATGGCCAAATATCAAGATATGCATCATTGCTCACGTCAAAATAAACAAAGAGCATTGCTCTATTAGTTGACTGAAACGAAAATGTATTAATAGAGTTTGCGATAGGACTTGTTGTAAAAGTTGCTTTCAGTTTTGCACCGTTTGTAATCTCTAAATTGAAAGTTCCATTATTTGGGGTTTCCTCCTTTTTACAGCCCGTAAAAATCAATAGTAAAAGTGAAACTAGAAGTAGTTGATTTTTCAAGATTTTAATCCCATAGTTAAATTTAAATTTCATTTTGTGTGGTATAATATCCTACTCGTATGGCTTTTCAGAATACGCCCCGTTTTTTAGAGTGGATTCTGGGCTCCACTATTAAAGTGCAATAATACTATTTTTTTGTAACATTGAGTGGTCAGCTCTTTGGCTCTCGCAGACCGTCTCGGTTTTTATTTTTTAAACTTGCACATAACGGTTTCGGGCTTTGCGTTCGGGCGGGCTTTTTAAAACCGTAAACTGTCTGCTTGCACCAACGTTTATTAATTGCTCAAATGTTCATATTCACACTGTCCGCCCACTAACGCAAAACCCGTGTTTTAGGGCGTTTTTCTTTCATTCATTGTTAAGCTAGTTTATAAATAAATTCTTCAATTTCGGTTTGTCGGGCATTTGCAAAACCTTTGTCTGAACCGATTCTTGTAAAACCACATTTTTCTAAAACGTTTTGCGAACCAAAATTGTCAAACGCAACTCGTCCATAAATTGGTCTATTCGTAACAACGTCAAGAAAGTTTTTTAGTGCATTTGTCGCAATACCTTGTCCCCAATATTTTCTACCAATCCAATATGTGATTTCTGTGTCTCCTTCCATTACAAATTTTGCAATACTTCCTACGATAACATTGTCAATCAAAATTGTTTGGTTATTTACGGTTGGATCGCTTAATAATTCCGTAAACTTATTTAGATATGCTGTTTTGTCTGTCGGGTCTTTGGGCATAAATGCCGCCAAATATCCGCCTTCTTTGTCAAGTTGAAATTGAAACAAAGTGTCCAAGTCCGAAATTTCAGTTGGTCTAAGTTTTATGTTAAGGTTATTGATTGTCATTGTTGTCTAATCACTATGAAATTATTTTTTATTTACGGTCGTCCCAAAATGCCCCATAACTTACTTATTGGCGCAACAAAGTTGCACATATTTTCTTACTAGGTGGATATATTGTGCAATTGGTATTGCCTATTTTATCCTTTTTCGGGGTTGTTTTTTGTTTATAAATCATCGAAAGGACTTTTGATTCTTTGTAAGAAAGAACCTTATATTTGTACATGCGCAATAAACTGAATACATCCAAATCTGAGGTATAGAGGAAGGTTTATAGCGTGTACAAGCTAGTTATGGGTAAGCTTGATGAAAATTGAAAGAAATATTAAACAATAAAAACAAAGAGACAAAATGAAAAAAATAAGTTTCCTTTTACACGGGGTGTTTGCGTTCGGTTTTGTAACTGCAAGTTTGGCACAAGTGCCAAAATATGTACCGACCAATGGGCTTGTTGGGTGGTGGCCGTTTAATGGGAATGCAAATGACCAGAGTGTGAATAGACATAACGGAACTGTGACAGGGGCAACATTGGTTTCAGACCGCTTTGGAAATAACTCAAGTGCCTATTTTTTTAATTACAAACATTGGGTTCCGGGTTCAGGTGGTGACGAAATTTATATTCCTTACACTTCTATTCTTGCTCCAAAAAACATCACTGTCTCCGTTTGGGCCTATAGAACTTCGGCGGGATACCCAAATCAAAACCTCAATATTATTAATCGCTTTGAGGAAGGCTTTAGCACTCCGAACGGACAAACTTGGGCATTAGGTGTGGGCGCAGATCCTGAGACAACAATATACTGTGTTGTATATCAAGCAGCACTGAATAATAATCAGGCTAATTTAGAGAGCAACGGTCCATATCTAAGCTTAAATACCTGGAACAATATTGTTATGACCTTTGATGGTTTGGCACTGAAACAATTCATCAATGGTGTCATGATCGACTCTGTTTCTGCAAATGGATTAACGCTGAATACAACAGGTACCTCAGGAATTTCTATTGGTGTTTCCGATCAAGCGAGTGGCATTTGGTCACCATTTGACGGAAAAATCGACGACATTGGCATTTGGAACCGTGCCTTATCCCAAAAGGAAATAACAGATTTGTATAATGCAAATAATGTGGGTATAAATGAAAACACACAAGATAATTTATTATCATTATATCCAAATCCTGCTCAAAGCCAAATCAACATAAATGCAGACATCAAACTTATCGGTGAGATTTACTCCATCTATGATAATAACGGAAAACTTGCATTAACAGGAAAGCTTAACTCTCAAAACACAACAATTGACTTGGGCAATTTATCAGGTGGGTTGTATATGTTCAGTGTTGGAGAAAATATGAAGCAGTCATTTAAAGTGATTAAAGAATAAACCAGCCCCTTATAGCGTTTAAGCGCAACCCTTCGGGTGTGGGCGCTGTTGTAGCAAACGGTGATGATGGAAACCTTCACGCTTCTATAATTCTTTCTCTGACAGCAACCGCAGGGTTTCCGCTGTAAATTTTGTAGGCATCCAGATTGGCTGTGGCTATGCTGCCGGCGCTGAGTACCGCGTGAGAATTGCAGGTCACGCCCGGACAAACCACGGCTTTTGCGCCAATCCACACGCCGTTTTCGAGGGTAATATCGCCCACCATCAGATCAGATGAGGGTTTATGGTAGTTGTGGTTGCCGCACAAAAGAAGTGCCCCCTGCGAAATGCAGCAGTTGCTGCCGATACTTACCTTTCCCAGATTGTCAATCCATACTCCTTCCCCCAGCCATGGGTGTTCCCCGATACTCAGTTTCCATGGGTATTTTACATTCACCAGGGGTTTGATGACGACACCTTGGCCAATTTTAGCGCCAAACAAGCGCAAAAGTCCTCTCCTCCATGCATTGCCGGGAAAGAAGGACATGAGTAAAAAAGAATTGCAGACATGCCACAGGGCCCTTAACACCCCGTTCCTTCCGGGTTGGTACCAGCGGTTGTTAAAAAGAGCGTGTTGGGTTTGGCCTTGCATGCTGCAAATTTGGGTTTAGTTTGCCAATCTGCCAACTTGATTTTTTATAGAGTTGTATGTGAGCCATCCCATGAGGGCGGTGGCTGCTACAGCACAGCACACAGACCAGGGCCAACCTGTAACCGAAAGGTTAAATCCACTTTGGCTGAAGAGTCTTGAGATGCCCGATACCAACGCGGCAAACATTGCCGATGCCAGCACCATAGCAATAATCAGGTTTCGCAAAGCAAAACGAAAATAGGACATAACCATCTTCTTTTGTGTGTAGCCCAATTGGTGCAGGGTTTGTATCTCATATGCCGAGCGGTAGGCAAGTAGCTGGTTGTATTGCAAAAAGCCCATCATGGACAATGCCACAATAAAGGCACCCAGCATGGCCAGCAGCAACATTACAACCTCTAGCAACAGACGTGTTTTACCCTCCTTCACTTTTTCTTCGGCGGTTTCAAAATCTTTTTCTTTCAGGTGATTGAGCAACTCGGGCGCAGCCGGGTTATCGGCATGCAATATAAGGCGGGTTGGTGCGGCTTCACCCCCGGGTGCATAGCGGGTGTTGGCATACTCCATAAATTTTTCAGGAACCAGTATAGCCTGAATGCGGTTGGAAAATCCTGCAATAATGCCTTTGTAACGATCGGTTTTTTGGTTGCCCGATATTTCCATTTCAAACACAATGGACTTGAGCATGTTTTCCGGAATTACGGGCATGTTCTGGCCAGACGCGAATGCATGGTTATATTGTTTGATAAATTCAGCAGGTACAATAATAGGAATGATTCTGTCTCCGGGTTTCCATTTCCATGATGAATTTTCAATATCTACGAAACGGTCGGGAACGGCTTCAAAAAACAGGTCCGATTTGAACAATTGCCCGCCAAAGCCACCAAGCTGTGCATTCATGCTCATAGACGCTTTAAACCTTGACGGTTTGAATTCTCCCATATCATCCACGGATTTCAGTTTTATCAATTCCTTCATTTCAGTTTCGGAAAACCTCGGCGCTCCTGCCATGGTGTGCAGCAGGGTTATTTTTTTGCTGATGACCACAAAATCCCGTCCCAGCATTTCTTTTTCATTCAATAATGCCCTCACATCCACCCACAGTTGCACCCCAAGCATCATAATACATAGTCCGATTGCCGAACCGATTAACGAAAGCCGCAGTTGTCCGGGACAGGTTTTGCTGAGCAGCAATTTATTGAACAACGCTTTTTTCATAACTCCAGGATTTCAAAATCATTGAACATGTCGTTATTCCATAGTGAAGTGGCAATAATGCCTGCACCGCGCTCAGTTGCGATTTCTGCAACACATTCCATGGCAATTTTTGCATTTATTGCGTCCATGTGACTGAAGGGTTCATCCAGCAGCAGCCATTCGAATGGCCTTACCAGGGTTCGAATCAGGGCTACACGTTGTTGTTGGCCCAAACTCATGCGGAAACAGGGATTATCGAACTGGGGCAGAATGCCCAGGCGTGCTGCCAGTTTTTCAATAAACACTGCATCCCTGTCGTTTTGCGGATTCATTTCAATATTTTGCCTTGCGGTCAATTCTGGAAACAAACGCAGATCTTGGTGCATTATCGAAATTTGAGCGGCCCTTATTTGGGCAAAATTATCGGAAGTGATATCCCTAATGTTAGTTTCGTCAAAGAAGGCATCGCCCCGGTAATCAAGCCTGCTACCTCCGATTATGTTTATTAGGGTGGTTTTGCCCTTGCCGGAACCCGCCATTATGGCATAGTTTTTACCCTTAAAAAAGACGCGGTTCTGTCGCCAGATATGTCCCCCTCCGGGACTATCAACGAGCGGCTCAGGCAGGATATTGAAAAAGTGGAGGAGTTGCAACAATCGGCGGTTTATAGTTTGTTTTCGTTGGGTGTGAGATTGCCCAGTGCATCCAGTAATAAAATCAGCACACTCCCTTTGGCAGATAAGGATTGCAGATGCAGTTGCATCTTTCGGCTGTTCCCTGTCAGGCTGATCATTCTTTCCGGGTTGCACAGGTGAATTTCCAAAGGGTATTTTGGTTGTTGGTAAACGGATACCTGCGGAGCCTGTCCCGCAGGGCTTAGCAGGAGGCAGTTGCCGGAAGGCTCTATTTGTAGGCCCGACATAGAAGTAACAGAAGCTCCCTTTGGCAGTTGTTTAAGCATTATCTTTTCATTTTCTGAAAATTCCGAACCCAGCCATAGCTGCCATGGTTGCTCTTCAGTATCTTTCTTTTTCTCAGGAAGCCACAGGCATGCATTTCCATTAAGCTTGGAAAGAAGGGGATTGCCAGCTTGTCCGGTAAGTTCCGCAATACTGCCAACCATGGGTTTCTGCAGTGCCAGTTGAATGAGGCTGCCGCCGGCATTTCCGCGGGGTTCATCGGAGCACATCTCACCGCCCGCACTGGATTTCAGAAATGCCTCCAGTTCATTAGCACCTGCGGTAACATCCATGGGCATGGTCAATGACCCATTTTGCAGATGCAGTGTTCCGCATAGTGTTGTTTTTTCGGGTATAATCCCTGCGATGCCTATCAACACCTGCGAAGGCTTTTCATGATTTAACATCTGCATCAAAGACACAGGTTTAATCATGCACTGAACAGAATCGTAATTTACATTTTCTGCGAATTCGGATTTTTCCTTGTTTGGATGAATGATGCTCATTGTATAGGCATCTCCCGAAGTGAGCTGATAACTTAAAAGGGCTATTTCGTCGTCCCAGGCGAGGTAAAGGCCAGTATTTAATTCCAGAAAACGGATATCATTTTTTTCGTCGATAGGGGAACCGGTATACCGCGTCTCCGATACAATATTGCTGAATACTGAAACATCTTCCGGTGCAAACAACAATCCCAGTGCCGGGCCCGCAGGTGTTTGCTCGCCAAAAAGCACCATTTTGCAGTGGAGAAGAGGACCGGGTTTCTGTGGGTTGCCCAGTAGCTGTTTCAGCATTTTTGGGGGTATGCCAAAACGGGAAAGGGTTTCTGTTTCTTCATCTGAGAGGAAATTTGTGTTGAATGAAATGATAAACGCCGCGTTTTGGGGGACGTAGCCTGTAAGAGCAGAAGATTTTTTTTGTTTCAGAATCAGATAGCCGGCTAGGCCGAATATCAAGACCAGTGACAGTGCTATCCATACTGTGTGTTTTTTCATGCCCTTTGATTTATACTAACTGAATTTTTTGGAAACCTAAATTTTATATGTTGGAGGTGATGCGGGTATCAAGTGCATCTCTAAGTCCCATCGACATGAGGTTGAAAGCCATTACCAGGGCCATAATGGCCATACCCGGAACCAGCGCCAGATAGGCGTTGTCCAGCACAAGATTACCCAGATGCTCTTTTACCATCATGCCCCAGCTGGGTGTGGGCGGAGCAAGCCCCAGACCTAAAAAGCTAAGTCCGCTCTCCAGCAAAATGGCTGCAGCAAAATTGGTGGTAGCCATCACTGTCAGCGTGCCTTTCAGGTTGGGTAATATGTGTTTTCGCATAATGTAAAAGGGCTTGAAACCTGTAATGATGGACGCCAGAATGAATTCTTTTTGACGCAGCTGAAGGGTTTGTCCGCGCACCACACGGGCCACTTCCACCCAGGTGCTCAATCCGGTGGCAAGCAATACCTGCCACAGGCCTTTGCCGAAGGCAAAACTCAGTCCCAGTGCGATGAGCAGGGTAGGTATGGACCAGAAAACAGCAATGAACCACGACAAAACACTATCGGTTCTGCCGCCGTAATATCCGGCCATCATGCCAATGAGGGTGCCGATAAGCAATGAAATGATTACGCTCACAAGTCCAACCACCAGTGACACACGCGCCCCGATGACAAGTCTGCTCAGCATATCGCGTCCAAAACGATCGGTGCCCAGCAAAGCGGTTTGGCTGCGTTCAAAGCGTCCTTCTTCATTTACAATCAGGCTGTTTTTATGAACAGCTTGGGTCAAAGTTTCGGCGTAGGCTATATAATAAACACTGTCCTTAGTTTGTTTGGTTACCTTGCAGGGAATCACCGAACCTTCTGACTGCGCTCCTGTAAAATAGTCTGAGAATGATGTTTGTAGGGGCTTTCCGGCTAGTATGTATGTAAAATAAAATCCAGGAGGTTTGTTGGCCAGTTCCGGTATAATTCTGTTGCATTCGCGGGTATTATCGGGTGTAATGATGTAACCGAGCAGCGCTGGCACTGCAAATATCCCGGTGGTAATAATACCGATTTTAAACGCGGTTTTTTGCCATAGCCTGCGCAGCATCTTACAAATGTAGGGTTATTGAATTTATCTAAATTATGGTCGGCATAGAAAGAAGTTTGAAGCCATTTCTAATTTAGTGCATGCTACTTCAATACCCACCCAGATTTTTAAACAATAGAGGTTTTGCTTCTTCGGCCGTTAAGCGAAATGCTATCCACTGTTTGGCAAAAAATGTATTTACCCTTGCAGTAATTCTTGCTGTTTCCCGTTCCGCAGTTTGCAGGGCTGTTTCTGCATTAACGCCGGGTATTCTGGCGCTGCTAATGCCGCTGGCGGCTGCCCCAAGTTGGTCGTTTAACCTCACTGATACATCTTCATAACCCCTGAAATCTGCGCGCAGCATAAACAAATCTTTCAAAATCGCAATGCTATCTTTGATGGGTTCCACGAGTTTCTTTAGCCGAACGATGGTACTGTCATCTTCATAGCGTGTCTTCAGCACAATATCAAGGGTTTTTTCCGCCTCTTTTAGCCCTTCGTATGCCTTGTAGGCCTTTTCAGAAGAGGTTTTCAGTCTTTCCATCATCGCCTTGCGAACTTGCTCTGCACCGGCATCGTATTTTTCCTGCCACGTTTCTTTCACTTCCACCCAGGTGCTGTCGGCTCCTTTGGCATGGCTGAGTACCAGTTTATACCTGCCGGGTGCCACACGCATGCCTTCCGGCAAGGTTGCATCTTCTTCGGGTGTTCTATGGCTTGGAAAGTGGAATCCGTCGGCAATGAGGCGCCAGGTAATTCGGTAAATGCCCGCACTGTCTAAGCTGAACTTGTGGGTTCTGATAAGTTTGCCTGTAGTGTCATAAACTTTACCCGTAATTTTGGTTTTCTCCCACTTTCCGGTTTTGCTGTTTTTGGTGCCGCTGCAATGGTAGGTAATGTAACTGCCAAAAGGTTTATTTTCGGCTTCATAGACAGCATCTGCGCCAAATCTTACACCGGCAGGCTGCAGGTAATTGGCCAGATAGCCGTGTGTGGCATTGATAATGCTTAGGTTTTTTGAGTTGATGTTGTTTTTGGTAAGGTTACCCAAAGCTTTTACATCGTCCAGAATCCATATTCCGCGGCCAAAGGTGCCCACCACCAAGTCGCCTTCGGTTTTTTGATATTTCATATCTTGGGCAGGTGTTGCCGGAAATCCGGGATACCGGCGCCAGTCTTTGCCTTCATTGAAGCTGATCCACAATCCGTGGTCGGTTCCAAGGAAAACAGTTTGTTCAAAGCCCGGCAAAGGCAATATGCTGAGGCAATGACCGCTTACCTTGCTGTTGACTAGCATTCGTGACCAGGTTTTCCCAAAATCTTTGGTTACAAACAGGTAAGGTGTGAAATCGTTGTTGCGGTAATTGTTTGCTACAACCCATGCCTCTCCTGCATTCTGCAGACCTACGTGTATATAGGGTATACAGCAGGCTTTGGGCAAGCCGGGTATTTTGGGAGAAAGATTATTCCACGTTTTTCCGGCATCGCGCGTCAACTGAATATTTCCATCGTCCGTGCCCACCCAAATCACGGCAGTATCGCTTTCTGCGGGTGCAATGGCAATAATGGTGCAGTGGTTTTCGGCATTGGTAGCGTCTATGGTTAAACCGCCGCTTTGCGCCTGGTGCATTTTGGATGTGTCGTTGGTGGTCAAATCGCGAGAGATGATGTTCCAAGAACGACCCCTGTCAAGGCTTTTATGCAAATACTGGCTGCCGTAATAAACCCCGTTTGCATTTTTTGGATGAATGGCAATGCCCGCGTTCCAGTTGTAGCGCAGATACTGTCCATTGGGGTGTTCCGGCTTGATAAACTGAGTTCTGCCGCTTTTTAGATCGTACAGAGCTACATTTCCGCCCTGCCACATGGCATATCCGGTGGTGCTTTCGCCCGGAATGGGCACTACATCAAAACCATCACCGAAAAGCAGTTCCTGCCAGTCGCTGTTGCGAATGCCACCCTGTATCCAGTTGTATCCCGGGCCGCGCCAGCTTCCGTTGTCCTGAAGGCCGCCGTATACATGATAGGGAATATCTTCATCCACGTTCACATGGTAGAATTGCCCAACAGGAATGTTCTCGGCAAAACGCCAGTGTTCTCCACCGTCATAGCTGATGTTTAGTCCGCCATCGTTACCATTGATGAGCATGTTGGGGTTGTCAGGGTGAATGTAAAAAGCATGGTGATCGGGGTGAATACGTCCCCAGTCAGCCAGAATCTGCCAGGTGCGGCCACCATCCTCGCTGCGTGCCACTTGACTCCAAAGGCTGTAGATGCGGTTCTCATTTTTGGGATCCACATAAATTTCGTTGTAATAGAAAGGCCTGTTGCCCATATTTTCCTGACTGCTCACCTTGTTCCAGGTGTATCCTCCATCTTGACTGCCGTAAAAATCCAGGGTTTTACTTTCAACGATGGCATAAACGCGGTTGGTTTTGCTTGCCGAAATGCCAATGCCGATGCGGCCCAGCGTTCCTTCGGGTAAACCGTCTTTGCTGCCCAGTTTCTGCCAGGTTTTGCCCCCGTCTATGGTCATAAACAATCCACTTCCGGGACCTCCGCTGTTGAAGTGGTAGGGTTTGCGGCGGTATTCCCACATGGCGGCAAATAGTTTGTTGGGGTTGGACGGATCCATTACCAGTTCGGCACATCCGCTTAGGTTGTTGGTAAACAGCATTCGATTCCAGGTTTTACCACCATCTGTGGTTTTGTAAACACCCCTTTCTTCGTTAGGACCCCATATGCTGCCCATGGCTGCCACGTATAAGATATCAGGGTTTGATGGGTCAATAATTATGCGGTGAATTGTCCGGGTGGCGGCAAGACCCATAAAGGTCCATGTTTTGCCGGCATCCAGGCTTTTATAAATGCCTTTTCCGCTATTGTGGCTGTTGCGGGGATTTCCTTCGCCGGTGCCGGCCCAAACCACGGCCGGGTTACTTTGCTGTATGGCTAGAGATCCAATGCTTCCTACATCGGCTTTGTCAAAAACCGGTTGCCAGGCTGTACCACCATTGTCGCTTTTCCAGATGCCGCCGCTGGCTGCCCCGGCATACATAATATTGGTTTGTTTGTTTACCACCGCAATCGATGTAATACGTCCGCTCATGCCGGCCGGGCCGATATTGCGAAAGCGAAAAACAGACAACTGGGTTGAGTCAGGGGTGTTTTGCGCTACTATATTCATGGCTGCGGTGCCCGCGCAAACAAGCAAAAATCGGATGATTGACATAAGGCGTAAAATTACGTGTTTTTATTTTACGAAGAAAAGTGGGTCAGTCTGTATTTTTTGATGTTTCAACGAACATAAGCACAGGCGGTTTGTTATTATTGTTATTTTGCATACCTAAATGTTCAAGAGTGCTCTCATCGGTTTCTTTATTGTTGCTTCTATTATCATTTTTATTGATATTTATGCTTGGCAGGGGGTTAAACTGCTCACAGCAGGCTGGTCTACAAAGGCAAAAAATGTTTTAAAGTGGAGTTATTGGGGCTGGACTGCTGCAGGGTTTTTCTTTTTCATGTTTCTGCGGATGGGACTTTTTGAGGTGTCGCAAACCACAATGCGCATTATCAGCAGTGTGATGTTTGCGGTATTTTTTGCCAAAATATTCTGGTGCGTATTTCTGCTGATTGATGATATTGCGCGGTTGTTTCGCTGGATATATGGTCGTTTTGAAGCCAAAACTGAGGCTGTTTCAAAGGAAGGCGGAATTACCCGTGTTAAATTTCTCAGCTGGATGGGTCTCGGGCTCGGTTCAGCTTTAATAGGCGGCAGCATCTGGGGCATTGCCAAAGGGGCGCACAATTACGTAGTGAGAAGAAAAACCCTGCAGATTAAGGGTTTACCGGTGGCTTTCGACAGGGTAAAGATTGTTCAGCTCAGCGATATTCACAGCGGCAGTTTCTGGAGTTATGATGCCATTAAGCGCGGTGTGGATATGGTTTTGGCCGAAAAGCCTGATGTGTTCTTCTTTACCGGTGATCTGGTGAATGACAAAGCGGAAGAAATAGAACCCTGGCTGGATTTGTTTGGGCAAATTGAGGCTCCGATGGGAAAATTCAGTATTCTAGGCAACCATGACTATGGCGATTACGTGCCATGGCCGGATTACGACCCCCTGCAGGCAAAATTTGATCAGAAAGAGAAAGGGTATTACCGCACACCCATGCAGCAGCGCAATCTGGATAAATTGTTCAGGTACCACAAAAAGATGGGCTGGGATTTATTGCTCAATGAACACAGAATGATTGAGAAAGACGGACAAAAACTGAGTGTTTTAGGTGTGGAAAACTGGAGTAACAAAGGCCGTTTTCCAAAATATGGCAATCTGGATAAAGCGCTGAAAGGGACGGAAGGCACTATAAAATTATTACTTAGCCACGATCCCAGCCACTGGCGTGAACAGGTGGTGGGGCATCAGCCGGATATAGTAGTAACTTTTAGCGGACACACCCACGGTATGCAGTTTGGCGTTGATACGCGCTTTTACCGCTGGAGCCCTGTGAAGCTTATATACAAGGAATGGCTGGATTTATACTCGGAAGGCAATCAGCAATTGTATGTGAACCGTGGTTTCGGCTATCTTGGCTACCCCGGCAGGATTGGTGTGTTTCCGGAAATTTCGGTATTTACCTTACTGTCTGCATAAGCTTTTATGCAGTTGTTGTATTTTGCTGCCGTGCAATCCCGTTCAGGTAAACCCAAAACCCGTCCCACACTGCAGCAGGCCAGGCTAAAAGCCGAAAAATACTGTGCCTATCAGGAGCGCAGCCAACTAGAGGTAAAAAACAAGCTGCTGAGAATGGGTTTGACGGTTACTGAAACCAATGACACATTGGTTGAATTGGTTAGGGATAATTTTATTAACGAAGAAAGATTTGCATTTGCTTTTGCCAAGGGAAAATTAAAAGTTAAAAAATGGGGTAGTCGTAAAATTGCGATGGCTTTGAAAAATAAGGGTATAACAGAAAGCCTTATAAAAAAGGTTTTAAAAGATTTAGACCCCCATCAATATATCAGTGAATTACGATTTAGTATTCAAAAAAAAGCAAAAACAATTAAAGAAAATGATCCATGGAAGCGGGCCGGTAAATTAAAGCAATATTTAATTGGGAGAGGATTTGAGCCGGAACTGGTTTTTAGGGAAGTGGATGCGTATATGGAAGAGAATTAAATCAGCACCCACAAAACAGCCACTGCCCAAGCATATTGCTGAACGATTTATCTAGCAACCATAAAACACCGGGTACAAACACAACGAAGAAACAAGTGAGTATTACGCCTAGTAAAACCCAGTGCCGAAGCATTACAGAAACAGCTTTTTATCAAGCCCCAGCCATTCCATGGCGCTCTCGCCCAGCATAATTTGCTTGGTGACATCGGTAATACTGAGCGAACGGATGAGCTCTCCGGGGATATCTTCACCAAGCGGGTAGGGGTAATCGGTTCCCATGCAGATGCGGTTTGGTCCCATCAGTTCCATCAGGTATTCCAGCATGTGTGCATCGTGGGTAAGGCTGTCTACCCAAAATTGCCCCAGGTATTTAGCAGGGTCGTGAGGATTGTCAACAGCCACCAGATCCGGTCTGCAGCGCCAGCCATGCTGAATTCGCCCGAAGGTTCCAGGAAATGCACCACCACCATGTGCAAATGCAACCCTCAATTTTGGCAGTCTTTCAAAAATTCCTCCAAAAATCATACAACTCATGGCCAGTGCGGTTTCGGCTGGCATGCCCACTAGCCAGGGAAGCCAGTATCTTGGCATTTTGGTTTTGGCCATCCACCACCAGGGGTGCACAAACAAAGCCATATTCATATCCTGCATAGCCTCAAATATGGGAAAAAGTTCCGGCTGATTGAGGTTCCAGTCATTGATATGCGAGCCAATCTGTATGCCTTTCAGTCCGATGGCTTTGCATCTCTCCAGTTCCTGAATAGCCAAACTCGCATGTTGCATGGGCAGTGTGCCAAGCCCCACAAAACGTTTTGGGTAGCTTTCAACAATTCCGGCAATATGGTCATTGAGGAATTTGGTAATTTCCAGAGTGTCTTTGGGTTCTGCCCAGTAGCTGAACATTACAGGGATGGTACTTAGCACTTGCACATCTACAGGGTATGCGTGTGCATCACATTCATGTATGCGTTGCGCGGGATCCCAGTTGTTGCTCTCAATTTCCCTGAACAATTCCCCGTCCATCATCATGCGGGCACAGCAGGGCTTGTGGTGCTGCAGGCTGATGAATTCACCATATCCAAATTTTGATTTCCAGTCGGGCAGATGCTCCGGGATGATATGGGTATGAATATCAACCGTAAAAAATAGCGACGGGTTGTCCATGGGTCTTGCAAAAATAGGCGATTGATTAAACTTCCCGTAATTTGATTTTTACCGTCATGATCCCAACTATTTGATGAAATGCCTATATTTTATTTGCGCTAAAATCTTATTTTTGCACGCTATACTGAGTCAGATAGTCTCTGAAAAAGAGGTCAGGCACACAGGGTATACATGAAGCACCGAAGAATAGATTTTTCAGCCGCCGTAAGCCTGGTGGTGGCAAATATGGTAGGTACAGGTGTGTTTACGGGCCTCGGTTTTCAGCTCCTCGACCATTCCCAAGCATTTACCATCATGGCCTTGTGGTTCATCGGTGGCATTATGGCTTTGCTGGGGGCAGTGTGTTATGC
Source organism: Bacteroidota bacterium (assembly GCA_016868535.1). Taxonomy (GTDB): domain Bacteria; phylum Bacteroidota; class Bacteroidia; order NS11-12g; family UBA955; genus RGEC01. The sequence continues at coordinate 22,770 of VGGQ01000004.1, forward strand.
CGAGCTGGCAACCCGCTTACCCCAGGATGGTGGAGAATATCATTTTCTTTCCAAAGTATACCATCCCGCCTTGGGATTTATGGCCGGTTTTGTGAGTGCTACCGTAGGCTTTAGCGCGCCCATCGCTTTGGCCGCCGCATCACTTGGTACCTATGCACATGGTGTTTTTGATTCGCTGGAACCGGCCTCGGTGGGCACTGTTGTTATCCTCGGAATCGCCGCCATACACGCCACCAACCTGAGTGCAGGTATGCAGTTTCAGAAAATTTTTACATTGATTAAAATATTGCTGATTGCCGTGTTCGTAATAGCCGGTATTTTTCATGGCAATACACAAGGCATATCATTTGCATTTGGCGAGAACAGCTCCGCCGAAATTATGACGGCCGGTTTTGCCCTTAATCTGGTTTATGTCAGCTATGCCTACAGTGGCTGGAACGCCAGTACATACCTGGCCGGAGAAATTCAGCAGCCCGAAAAAAATATAAACCGTTCCATTATCTGGGGAACCCTGCTGGTGATGCTGTTATATGTGTCGCTCAATGCCGTATTTATAGCTTCTGCACCTATGCCCGAAATGATGGTGGAAACGGAGGGACCACTGAAATTTCAACCCAAAGATGTAGGAATTGTTAGCGCAGGCTACATTTTCGGTACCTGGGGCGGTAAGGTAATGGGCGGTGTAATTTGCCTTTTGCTGGTTAGCACCATCAGTGCCATGATAATTGCAGGACCCCGCGTAATTCAACCCATGTTTGGTAAAATATCTGCCCTCAAACCTTTGTCAGTCACAACCGAAAAAGGCAATCCTGTAGCGGCTATAGTGTTTCAAACCCTGCTGGCATTGATTATTTTGTGGACTGCCTCATTTGAAGATATCATGCAGTATATTGGTTTTACCCTTACGCTTTTTACAACCCTTACCGTGGCAGGCGTAATTGTTTATCGCATCAAATATGGGAAACCCGAGGGTTACAGAGCACTCGGCTACCCGTTCTCTCCCATAATTTTTATTGCCGCCAACCTCTGGGTTTGTTATTCTCAGGTTACCGATAAGACTACTCAGTCCATTATCGGTCTTGCCACCGCACTGGCAGGCGTGATGCTGTATTTTATCAGCACGGATAAAAATAATGCACAAGTCAGTTACGAATAAAAATGAAAATATTCCTGATACTTTCTCTGTCCCTAACCACCCTGACATTTCTGTCCTGCGGAAGCTCTACTGAAAAAGCTGGACTGCAGAAAGACACTGCAAATTCCGATACAGTGCGGGCAAAAGTTCAGACACCGCAATTTGACCACAAATTCAATGATTATGCCCGCTTTATTGCAGGTCTCGCCTCAAATGCAGGCAGCAGCATGTCGAAATATGACAGTGTCAGACAGGTGAAAGAGCATGCCATTCAGTTTGGTAAACGCTGGGATGAGATGGACAAAAACCGTCTGAGTCCGATGCGCAAATGGGCAAAAGAAGAGCTGCATCCCAAAGTGGATGAAAATCTGAATACATTTTATCCTTTCTCCGGCCCCGATTTTCTGCATGTGGTGCAGTTTTACCCGAATAGCAAGAAATACCTTTTCCTGGCCAATGAGATGGTGGGTAATGTTCCGGAGTTTGAAAAAATGAACCAGGCTCAGGTATTAAACTACCTTAATAGTATCGAAAAAGCCCTCGGCGATATTTTCCGCAGGAGCTATTTTATTACCAGCTATATGGGCAGCCAGATTCCGGCAGTGAAAGGGGTTATTCCCGTATTTATGGTTTTCTTTGCCCGCACCGGACACGAGATTATGAACGTGGAACCCATTACCATAGATACTGCTGGCAATACGGTGCCACGCAGTCAAAACCCGAAAGGGGTCAGTGGAGTGCGCTTTACTTTTTGTCCCGAAGGCAAATACGATGATGTGAGGACTATGGAATATTTCAACACAGATTTAAGCAATGTCGGTACCAGCGGCAAAGGAGGCCTCAAGGCACGCCCTGAAATGGTGAAATACGCAGAGGCTTTTGGCAAAGCCAATACCTTCGTAAAAGCCGCCAGCTATTTGTTGCACTACAAAACTTTCAGCACCATAAAAGACCTTACACAGGCCAAATCAGTTAGTTTGCTGCAGGATGATACCGGTATTCCCTATCGTTTTCTGGCGAAGGATTTTAGCTATTCCCTTTACGGAAAATATACCATACCTGTTAAGAATTTCAGTGCCACAGGACATTATCAGAAAGATCTGGCCAAGTTGTATGCAGACAGTACCAAGGTTAAATCAATGCCTTTCAGTCTTGGCTACCACTGGCAGGATCAAAACCAGAATTACATGCTCTTTGTTAGAAAACCCTGATTTTTTTGTAAATTGGTTGGCAAATTGAGGCGATTGAAAGCGGTTGTATGTGCCATAGTTTCTGTAGTATGTTCTCTTTTGGGGGCTCAGTCCGAATTTGCCCCCGCCGATTCAAAGAGGCTTGATAATTTATTCAAAACCAAAGGCAGTGCACTTTTCAAACAAGTAATTCAACAACCGGAAAAATACCGGTATCAAATCATTTACTCGCAAATAGACAGAGACCGCAAGGGACTGCCTCTGATCAAAACCCATTATTACCATTTTGATAAAAGCCGTTATTTCTATCCTGCAAGTTTGGTAAAGTTTCCCGCATCGCTGCTGGCTTTGCAAAAGCTTACTACGCTGAAATCGTTGGGTGTTGAACCTGAAACTCCTGTTGTATTTGACAGTGCCTGGCATTGCCAGACCCGCAGCGGCAGAGATGAATCACAAATTTCGGGCTGGCCCAGTTTGGATGCTTTTGTAAAAAAAATGATGCTGGTGAGTGATAATGAATCCTACAACAGAACCTATGAATTTCTGGGGTATGATTATATCGCCGATAACCTGACTTTAAAAGGCTATAACGACACCCGCATTATACAGCGGTTCGAATTTTCCTGTGATACATTAAGTGCTTACATAACCAATCCCGTGAGTTTCTTTCAGGGGGCTGATACCCTTTATCATCAGGCGTCGCTAACCGCCCTTAAGCGGCTAAAAAATCCCTACGGAGATGTATATATGGGTAGTCGGTATTTCGATGCTTTGGGCAACTTATACCCCTTTCCGCGTTCTTTTTTGTTTAATAATTACCTTCCGGCAGATGAACTGCACCGCATGTTGTTGTCGTTTTATTTGCCTGAGGCTGTGCCTGAAAAAATGCGCTGGGATATGGATGCAGGCTATGCCGGTCTGCTGAAAAAGTATATGGGAATGTGGCCTCGCGAATCTCGCAACCCGTCTTACGACTATGCCGATAATTATAAGAAATACTTATTGATAGGGAGCGGCAATAAACTGCCCGACTCCTCAGATATTCGCATTTTCAATGTGGTGGGAAGGGCGTTCGGGTTGCTGGCAGATTGTGCCTACATTGTCGATTTCAAAAACAATGTGGAGTTTTGCGTTACGGCAGTTGTTTATTGTAATGAAGAAGATGTGCTGAACAGCGACCGCTATCAGTACGTCTCCGTTGGTTTGCCTTTTCTCACAGAACTGGGGCAGCTTTTGTACAGGGAAGAGCTGCAAAGAGAAAAACGATATCCTTATTCCAATTCCGGTTTAAAGGAATTGTACGCTAAATAGGCGATTCCGGGCCCATGGTATTACCTTTGTAATATGTTGTTGCACGATCTTTATCAGGCTGTGGAAAAAGCCATTCACGATATGGGTATTCATCCAGAAGAAACCCGGGGTGAAGAAGCCGGTCAGTGGACGTTGCTAAGGGAAGAAATGCACGTATATCTTGATGCATGGGAAAATTCTGAATCCAACCCCTGGAATTACTTTGTTTTTGAAAAAGATAAGACTGTGTTTCAAATATCAGTTCCTTTTTGCTATGCGCCAACATTGAAGCGCGATGAGTTCCTTCAGGAAATGTTGGTTGTAAATCTTAACCTGATGTATGGGAAATTTACGTTCAACGAAAAAGATAATGTTACGGCATTGGTTTATCGGGTTCCCGGAATATCATTTCAAACCTCTGATTTAAAGACAGTGGTAGACAGCCTTTGCTATTATGCAGAAATGGCTTATCACGTTTTAAAAGATGAATTCAATCTGAAACGGGTACTGGCAGAATCCTGATTAACGGATGGCTCCTTGGCTAGCCTGACGAAGCTCCTGAAGAGTTTTCGCAGCAAGGTAAAAATTCGGATCGGCTTTTAAGGCATCTTTCAAGGTATTGGCCATTGGCTGATATTGCTGTTTGACCTGCTGTACCATGGCTTTCAAATACAAAAAGGATGATTTAATTGCCAGATTCTCCTGTATTTGCTCTTGTAGATGGTGTAAGCGGACTTTTCTGGTAGCCGGAATATCAGCTTTGAGCGTTTGCTGTATAGCCGCTTCGGCACCTTTGACATTTCCGCGGGCTATCTCAATGTAAAGTTCATACCAGCGATAGGTGTAATCGCCGGTTTCTTTATACAATTGCCTAAAAGCCTCAACTGCACCGGTGTCATCCTGCTCTATGAGTAAAATACGGGCTTTCATTTCGCGCAGGTAGAGGTTGTCTTTGTTGATGGCAAGGCCTTTGTTAATCATGTAGTTTACCAGCGAAGTGCTGCGGACCAGATCCATTGGGTTGCCATAGAAGTAATAATAAAAAGCCAGTGAATCATAGGCCCATGGATATGCGGTTGGTTCTTCCGTAATCAGCAGTTGCAGACTTTGGGTAGCAGTTTTCATTTCGCGGAGCAATACCGCTTTCTCATATCCGTCTATCAGGTGTGAAACATATTGTATTTTCCATTGCGCTTGCATTCTGAGAGAGTCTTTCAGAATGCCGATTTCCCGTGTTTGCTTCTGCAGGGTTTCGTTAATTTTAGCCACCTCGGTATCCCGGCTAATTCTTTCGGTTCTGAGAACCTCATCCAGTTGCTTTTTGGAAATGCAACCGCCCATCAACAATACAGAGCAAAAGATTGGAAACAGACGCAACTTCATCATTTGGGAGTGCCTTTACCAGCAGCGTTCTGCTGCATTTCATAAATGCCTTTCTTGGCCAGATAAAAGTTGGGAGAATAATCAAGGCATTTGCCCAGCATTTCAGCTGCACCGATAAAATTCCCCTGATTGTTTTTCATCAAGGCATCAAAGAATAGAAACGCCGCTCTGGCGTCTACAGATTCCTGCATTGCAACCTCAGGATGCGTAAATCTTACCTTTTTGGCTGCTGCATCAGGCTGGCTTAAAACCAATTTGATTGCGGAATCGCATTTATCGAACCTGCCTGTGGCAAGATTAAGAAAAGTGATTTCCCAAAGATATGTGTAGTCTTTGTTCTTGCTCCATAGGGCGGTGAAAATTTCCATTGCCAGACTGTCTTTGCCCTGGCTTAGCAAAAGCTTGCCTTTCAATTCCTGTAAAAATTCATTTTCCGGATTGGACGCAAGGCCCTTTTCGCAATAATGTAAGGCGGTTGTCGGGTTTTTAACCAGCCCCGGAATATTCATGTAGAAAAAGTGATAAAAAGCCAGCGAATCGATAGCCCATGGATACCGGGCAGAGTCTTCCGTGGCAATGAGAGACAACGCTGTAATGGCCGTCTGATAATCCTGTGCTTCCCTTGCACCGGTAAATAAGCGGTAATTTCGGGTTTCTTTGCTTCCCGGATTGTTACAGGCAAGAAGCAGCGAAATGCTTGCCAGAATTGTCATGATATAGCGCATAATTTAGATACTGTTCTAAAGAAGGCAAATGTACTATTTCTGTAGTGTAGCTCCATACATTCGGGTGTGAAAAATTTTATCGGGTTTTGCTTTGTTGTTTTCGTCCTCTTGTTTCCTGTAATAGGGTTTGCCCAGACGCTTCTCATTGAAGTACTTATTCCCAATGTATGCATTACTCAGACGTAAAGCTGCGCGTTAAAAACTGTACAGGTTTCACCAATTAAGAATGCCAAACAGGCAGTGGATTGTATCAATTGTTAGCTGCCGGGTTCCATCACCGACAGCCTTTTTGGCAGGGCTCCACTGGTTACCAAAGCCGGCTGCAAGTATTTTTGTGAAAACAAAGATGCAATCAACTACGGTGATACCGCTGTCAAGAGTATTTCTTTCAGCCCCAGTATGCTTTTTACAACCGATTTCACGCTAGACTTTTCCATTTCTAATTCGGTGTGTTTTGTGCCCTCATCCTATGTGTGGGTTCCTTCCGGTTTTTCACCCAACCAAAATGGATTTAACTATGTTTTTAAACCTACAACGGGTTACATTTTCGGCAACCACCCCAATCCGGCCCTGCGTTGCGAATATTAGAATTTTTAACCGCTTGGAACAGATGATTTTTAATACCGGTAAACCGGCTCAGGGATGGGATGGTACTTTTATAAACAACCAATGCCCCGCAAGTTTATACATCCATGAGGTAAAAGCGATTGGTTACGATGGTATTCCTCATCAAAAAAGAGGCACTGTGTATCTTATACGTTAACGAAAACTCTAACAATAAAATTAAACTGACCCAAAGTGTTGGTAAATTTGCAACGCGCTTATGTTTGATAACTTGCAACGGAAACTGGAAAAAGCCTTTAAGACCCTGAAGGGGCAAGGCAAAATCAATGATTTAAACGTGGCAGAAACGGTAAAGGAAATTCGCCGTGCGCTTATTTCTGCTGACGTTAACTTCAAGGTAGCCAAAGAATTTACCGACAAAGTGTTGGAAGAAGCCCGTGGGAAAAATGTGCTCACAGCGGTTTCGCCGGGTCAGCTGCTCACAAAAATAGTCTATGATGAGCTGGTAGAATTGCTGGGGGGCCAGCAATCAGAACTCAAATTGTCGGGCAGCCCTGCAGTGATTCTCATTGCCGGCTTGCAGGGTTCAGGTAAAACCACGTTCACTGGAAAACTGGGTCGGTTTCTTAAATCGCAGGGTAAAAATCCGCTGCTGGTTGCCTGTGATGTTTACCGACCCGCCGCCCGCGAACAGCTGAAGGTGCTGGGATCAGCCACGGAAGTTAAGGTTTTTAGCGAGGACCAAAGCACAGATCCGTTGAGTATTGCCAGAAACGCCATTGCATTCGCAAAATTGAATAACCATAATGTAGTGGTGGTTGATACCGCCGGTCGAACTTCGGTAGATCAGCAGATGATGGACGAAATAGCGGCCCTTAAAAAGTCGCTGAATCCGGCAGAAATACTGTTTGTTGTGGATTCTATGACCGGTCAGGATGCAGTAAATACTGCGCGCACATTCAATCAGGTACTGGATTTTACGGGTGTGGCGCTGACCAAGCTCGATGGTGACACCCGCGGTGGTGCGGCCTTGTCCATTAAATCTGTGGTAAACAAACCCATCAAATTTGTTAGTAATGGCGAAAAACCCGAAGCCCTGGATGTTTTCTATCCCGACAGGATGGCCGGCCGTATTCTAGGTAAGGGTGATGTGGTAACCTTGGTGGAAAAAGCCCAGGCGGCTTTTGATGAAGAGGAAGCAGCACGCCTTTCCAAAAAAATAGCCAAAAACAATTTTGATTTTGATGACTTTTTGATTCAGCTCCAGCAAATCAAGAAAATGGGAAATATGAAAGACCTGATGGCGATGATTCCCGGTTTGGGCAGCAAAATCAAGGATATGGATATTGATGAAAATGCTTTCAAGGGCATTGAAGCTATGATTCAGTCTATGACTCCGGCCGAAAGGGCTAAGCCTGAAATCCTCAATGGATCGCGCAAACAACGTATTGTAAATGGCAGTGGCAGGTCTATTCAGGAGCTCAATAAACTTCTTATCCAGTTCAACCAGATGCGGCAGATGATGAAATCCATGCAAAACCGGAAAATGCCTGCAATGGGTTTCTCTGGAATGCGCCTCTGATTGAAATGGCATTTCTTTACAATTTTATGACAATTATGCCTTAAGGTCACCACCAATCGTCCAAGATAATGATCTGATTTATAGCATTTTGGAGAGAAACGCAGTTTTCTTCGGTAAAAAACAGATGACCGAAATCTATTGTTTAATCTCCCCTATTGTCACATTGTATTAGTGTTTAATGGATATGTGCAGATTGATGATATTGATATTTAAATATCTGATATACAAATGTTTGTGTTGAATTTATTTTTGATTGCTTCATGGATTTGAGTAAAAGTAACATTGGTCTTCTTTTGTTGTGTGAACCAATTATAGATTACAATGTTGGCATTGAAAATGACAGTCAGGTATGTTGATTTGGATTTTTCCGATTAATGAATTTAATTTGGAAACTAAACCACATTATAATGAAAGCACAAATACGCAATTTTCTAATCAGTTCTCTAGTCCTAGCATTGCAGTTCACCGGGCTCAAAGCTCAGGGTTATCTGTATCGTGATACATTCATTCAGAACGCACAATATTGTCCAACCGGAACCTACGCCTACAAGTGGAGTAATTACAAAAAATTCCGCGGTAATCTTGACACAATAAACAGCTACTTCACTCAAGTTAGATTTTGGGGTGAAGTTGCTCAGAATAATAGCGTTTCAGCAAGAACCTGTAATGACAGGTTTGTAATTAATGGCCTTGCAAATGCCTTAAAAAATGGAACGGCATATGTCGGCACGTGCAATGGATACAAGTGGGAAGTTAGTGCGGCAGGTACATGTAACAACGGTGGTTGCGGCGCACCAACTTCTGAAGTTGTACATTTCGCTTCTTATCCATCTTCCGCATCTACAGGAGTTTGCGCCTGTGCTGCACAAGATTATTGGGTAATCAGAACAACCATACAAAACTTCAATAAAGGTGGTATCATGGTAGGAACCGCCGGAACTACCTGTAACCCCAGCACCCAATGGGTGGAACTGGAATTTAAAGCCAAACCCCCTATTGGACTGGATGTGCAAACACTTAACATCAATGCTCCCGACAAATGTGTTTACAAACAAGATATCAAAGCCCGTTTCAAAAACGTCGGTAAAAACCAGTTTGACAGTTTTCAGTACTACCTGAAAATCAATACAACTACTACCGGTCCTTTCAAGGCCAAGGTTAAACTGGCTCCTGGCAAGGATACGCTGTGGACTGTTTCTGCGGGTTATACTTATACAGCCAATACCAACTATACAATATCGGTTTGGGCTAAAAACCCAAATAATAAACTGGATAGTTTTGCAGCCAACGATACGTCCACTACTGCTTTCCGCTTCAGTGGATATAAGCCTACACCCAATGGAATTGATACCACAGTATGTGGTAGCCAGAGCCTGTTACTCCGAGCTGTGCCTGTTAATGCTTCGGATTCTATAATCTGGTATTCTGACAGGGCCTTGACCAAAGGCGTGGGTCGTGGAAGAACCTATAAAACTCCTTATTTGGCCTCAGGGTTCACTTATAAATATTATGTATCAACCTACTCCGATTTGGAAAAGGCCATGCTTTCTACCGGCTTGAATGCACCGGCTTATGGCTGGCCGTCCAGTATGTTCGATATCCGAACTAAGGGTAGCGATATAACGGTAGACAGTTTAGCTTTGAATATTTATGACTGGAACTTTGGAGTCGGAACTTCACTTGATGTAGAAGTTTGGCTTCGCAAAGGTAGTTGGAGTGATCCCGGAGCCACTACAAATTCAAGCATGTGGACCAAAATTTATACAGGCCCGGTAATTTCAAGAGGCAGTGCGAAACCCAGTATTTTGAAAGCCTCATTTAACATGTCAGGTGGTCAGCAGTATGCAGTGTATGTTAATCCTACTGTAACGGCCTCAAATACCATTTTAGCCAAATATGCTTCAGTTACCTACCAGAATTCCGACTTAGTGTTGTCGGGTGGTACACTTAACCAGATTAATTTTGGTACTGCGTTGAGCGGCTATACAATAGAGACAGAAGTATATTACAGAAAATACTTGTGTATTAGCGCGCCCGATAGCGTTACTTTAAAAATTAACCCTGCTCCTTTTGGGGCTAAACTCTCTTCAGGAACTCCTTTCCAAACTTCTCCCAAGAAATCCGGTACCGGAAATCTGGGTTCTCCGCATGTTGTTGCGCTGGGAGATACCCTTGCATACGACCTGATGGAACCAACCGGATATAAAAACAGCAGTCATAATACATCCTGGAAGGTTAAGAATGTGACCATGAAGTCAGAAACAGGTCGTGTTCTTAAAACATTTACCTGGTCTGATCCTGTGGCTTCTTCAGGTGCCGCCGGCCGGTTGGTATATACACCCGACAAAATTGACATAGACTCACAATATACCGCAGAAGTTAGCATTCAGGACTTGGGCCCTTACAATTGCGATACTTTACTCAAGCATTACATTTACGTAGCCCCCCTTCCTGAGCCTGACTTTACACGCACCAAGGTAACCTGCGAAGGCGATGCGGTAGAGTTTGTTAATAAAAGCAAAATTGCAAGTGGATTCCTGGACCACATGTGGTACTTTGGCGATGGTGACAGCAGCGAAGCGGTTGACCCCATTCACTTCTACCCCAAGGGTGGTATTTACTATGTAAAATATAAGGCTATCTCCAGCATTTATGGTTATGAGCGCATCAAGCGCGACACCATTACGGTGAGCCCTCTTCCCAATGTAAACTTCCGCATACTGAACGTTTGCGAAGGCAAGACCCACCAGTTCATTAATACATCTACCGGTCTGGGTTCGCTCACCTACAAATGGAATTTTGGTGTGACCCCCGGCACCAATGCCACCAGCAAGGATGCGACATTTAAATATAGCAAGCCGGGTCAGTATAATGTAACACTTACTGTTGAAGATAATGGTTGTCCTGCATCACGCACCAAAACAGCCTATCTGTTCAATACCCCGAAAGCAGATTTCTCATACCCCAGCGATCCGGGTCTGAAATTCTGCAGTAATGTACCGGTTCAGTTAACCAACAAGAGTACATTGGTAAGTGGTATTCTGGGTCAGATTTGGAGTTTTGGCGACGGTGAAGTAGGAACTGTTAAAAATCCATTGCACCGGTTCAAGTCGGGCGGAACTTACACAATCAGGCTGATAGCCAACACTGAATTTGGATGCGCTGACACAACAACTAAAATGATCGATATCGGCAGCGCGCCTGTAGTTACCTGGACCAACGGTCAGGTATGTGACCAGACGCCAACCCAGTTCACCAATGGCACAGCGGCCATCAGCGGCTTTGCCTCAGCACCCAAGTGGAACTTTGGTGATGGCGGCACATCAACAGCAGACAATCCCTCGCATCAGTTCACGACCCTGGGTCCCAAGACCGTGAAGCTGGTAGTGAGCGTAAACAATGGCTGCAGCGACAGCATGACCAAAACCCTGAGTGTAGGAACACAGGCAATCGCTGACTTCAGCGTGCAGAATACCTGCTCAGGCAAACCTGTACAGTTCGACAACAAATCGAGCGTGAGACAGGGCAATATGGTATACGAGTGGGATTTCGGAGACGGCTCACCACTTTCAAATATGAGTGACCCTGTTCACACCTACAACACCAGCAACTCATTCAGCCCTAATGTGAAGTTGAAGGTGGTAGTGGATGGCCTATGCGAAACAATCATAACCAAGCCCTTGCAGGTGTTTGAATTGCCAAACTGTACGTTCACGGTAACCGACGACTGGACTCCCGGTGACGGCCACAGAACTATTAGATTACAAGCTGCTAATACCACGTATCCATTCTATCGCTATAAGTTCTCGGACGGAGGATCAATGAATACCCCGAGCGGCGTGTATCAGTTCCCTTATGAGGGCGACTTCGACATCACGCTGTATGCAAGGAACCAGGCAGATTGTGAGTGCAGCAAGATGGTTGTGAAATCAATCCGCAACAGCATGGGCACTACTGGCGTGGGCGAGGGCAGCATCAAGTTGTATCCTAACCCCAGCAACGGAGTGGTGAATGTGGAATCCAACAGCCGCATACAGAAGATAGCCGTGTACAATGTACTGGGTGAATCTGTAGAAGCCGGTATTAACTTAAAAGGCAATACTGCAGAGCTTCGCATGCAGAGTTTGTCGGAGGGCGTTTACCTGGTGAAAATCACCACCGAAAACGGTGTGGTTACCCGCAGCGTGAGCATAAATCGCTAAGAGAATTTAACAAATTTCATATTAGGAAAGCCCTGCCTTGCCGCAGGGCTTTCTTTTTTGTTACTTTGAAAACCATTATGAACCGATCTGATATAGCTGATTTACGCAAAGAATATACCCGGGCGTTCCTGAATCCAGAAGATCTGCCCGATAATCCGCTGCAGGCATTTGCCAACTGGTTTGATTTTGCCATACATGAAAGTTTACATGAACCCAATGCCATGGTGCTATCTACCGCTGTGAATAACCGCCCTTCTTCAAGGGTGGTGCTGCTTAAGGGTATTTCAGAAGGTGGCTTTGTTTTTTATACCAATTATAATAGCAAAAAGGGTCGGGAATTGATTGAAAATCCTGTTGCAAGTCTCAATTTTCACTGGGCGCAGCAGGAAAGACAGGTTAGAATAGAAGGTAAAGTTGAAAAGGTATCGGCACAGGAGAGCGATGCATACTTTGATAGCCGTCCGCGTTTGAGTCAGGCTGGAGCCATTGTTTCCGGACAAAGCAGTGTGGTAAACTCCCGTCAGGAGTTGGATTCCAGCATGAAGGAACTCATGGAAAGCAACCCTGATAAGCCACTGGTGCGTCCAGCCCACTGGGGAGGTTTTAGGTTAATGCCGGATTACCTGGAATTCTGGCAGGGAAGGCCCGGTAGGGTTCATGACCGCATAGCGTATTCACTATCAGCGGATGGAAGCTGGTCTAAAAGCAGGTTAAGTCCATAGAAAAGGCCTTTATCAAGCCTTCTTGGTTTTTTTCTTAGGTGCGGCGGCTGTTGGAGCTGCTGCGGCCTTTACCCTGTAGGGTCTGTGTTTGCCGTAAGATCCGTTGTGAATTTTACCGCGCTTGGTTTTCAAGTCTCCTTTACCCATAATGAGGGCGAAATTAAAAAACTTGATAAAACTTTAAAAATCATTTATCCGGGTCTTTAAAATTTTCCATCAGGTCTGCCGCAATACCGGTATAGCTGAATCCTCCGTCGTGAAAGAGGTTTTGCATGGTTACCATACGGGTATATTCGCTGAACATAGATACACAATAGTCTGCGCAGCTTTTGGCGTCTGCATTCCCAAGGGGGCTCATGGTATCTGCATAATTGAAAAAGGCATCAAAACCGGTAACACCGCTGCCAGCCGTAGTTTTTGTAGGGCTCTGGGAAATAGTGTTTACGCGCACTTTTTTGTGTTTGCCAAAGTGATATCCAAAACTGCGGGCAATACTTTCCAGCAGGGATTTGGCCTCGGCCATTTCGCTGTAGTCCGGAAATACGCGCTGCGCGGCAATGTAGGTTAATCCCACAATGCTTCCCCATTCTGCCATAGCATCTTGCTTCCACAAAGTTTGCATGAGGCGGTGAAACGACATGGCTGAAATATCCAGTGTCTGGTGCATATATTCATAATTGAGTTCCGTGTACGGAATTTTCTTGCGCACATTCAGGCTCATGCCCACACTATGTAATACGAAATCAAGCTTACCACCCAGTTTTTCCATGCTTTGGCTTACCAGGGTTTCCAGGTCCTCCATTTTGGTAATATCGGCGTAGATGAGAGGGGCATTCAGTTTTGTTGCCAGCTCCTCGGTTTGTCCTACGCGTGCTGCAACGGGTGCATTGGTTAATACAATTTGTGCTCCTTCGGCATGGCAGCGTTCTGCCACATGCCAGGCGATCGAATTTTCATTGAGTGCGCCGAAAATGATACCGCGCTTGCCTTTCAAAATTTGATTTCCCATAACGATGGGCCAAAGGTAAAACATTTATCCGAATTAAAAGGGATACCCATTTTCCATGATTTTGCAAGTGGCTGGATACAATTAGTATCTAACTGTAATGAGCAACTATCCTATAGTTTGATTTGTTTTTTTAATATTCATGGTATAGTTTTACCTTATGAAGCAGAAATATGCCCTTTTGCTGTTTTTTATGGCCGCCTTCAACTTAAATGCACAGTTTCAGGAGGTCAAGACCTCCAAAGTTTTATTTAAAAAGATTGAGTATAAGCCATCAGATATGGATCGCAGAGGGGTTTCCAATCCTACTGCATGTAAAACAGATACATCATATTTCGTTCAATATTGCAAGGGCCTTAGGTTTGTTACCATTAGATCAGGCAGTAGTTTAGGTCAGTTTTATGGAGCCCCTCAAGACCTAACCATTTCGGGTTTCAGATTGTATGCCTTTGCCAATGCAGTGAACCCTGCAAGGCCGGTTTTCATCAAGCTACGCTGTCATTTATACAAAGCCGGTTCTGATTCTCTTCCAACAGGTTCTCCCTTGGCCAGTGATACAGTAACGGTAGATACCATCTTGCGGACAGGTTCATTTAGCATAAACGTTGTTCAGTTTGATGCCAAATTCAAAAATCCCGTAACGCTTAATTACAGTTACATTCTGGTGGTGGACTGTGATAGCACCACTGTGAGTGCTGCACTGATGACCAGCGACTGGACACAGGGGGACGGCAGAAAAAGAAATTTAGGATGCGGAAGTGTGAGCGGCAAATGGTATAGAAACCTACAACTGAATATTGGAGGGGTTACATTTGATGCCGATGCTCAGCTGCTGCCTTTCGTAAAATATAATTTTGGCGCAGATTTCAGCATTACCAATAACTGTTATTCCAACCTGGATACGGTAAGGTTTCAGAATCAGCAGAAATTTAATGTGAGTGGGCACCCATACTACAATTACTACAACTTCGCCAACTTCCCTCAATTTTCGCATCGCTGGTCTTATGACGGAAGTTTTGGGAGTAACTACAGTGTGGAAGGAAAATACAAGCCCACGACCAAAAAAAACTTTAAGGTACAGCTAATTTCAATGGTCTATCAATACAGGTCCGGAACCTGCTATGATACGGCGGTAAAGACTGTATACTTCAAGCCCTCCAGCCCTGCACTGAAGAGGGCTGCAAACTTGTGCCGGGGTGATACAACAACCATAGATGTATCTTCAGATGCGGGTGTTACCATTAAGTGGTATCGAAAACTTGGTGATACTGCCTTTTATACCGGCAGCAGTTACCCCATCATCAATGCACAGAAAAATGATTCATTCTGGGTTAGGGCTGAAAACGGGCCTTGTAATTCAGGTTACGTAAAAATTTATTTGAATGTCAATGATTATCCGGATAAACCTACTGTAAAGGATGCCTACGTTTGTCAGGGCGCTGCGGCCAATCTGCAGGCTTCAACCAATATCGGGCTGATAAACTGGTACACTGCATCAACAGGAGGTAGAAGCCTGTTAACAGGTACAGTATACCAGACGGCTCCACTTTTCAATGATACTGTACTTTTCGCTGAAGCCAACAACAATGGATGCCTTAATAAAGGTGGCCGTATTAAGGTAACGGCTTTTGTGAGCAACAATTATGCACCCCAGAAACCAACAGTGGTGGCGGATACCTTTACGTGTTTCAGTGCGGGTAAATCATTCACCCTGGGTGCTTCCGGAAACGACACCATTCGTTGGTACAGCCAGCCCACAGGTGGCACACCCATTGCTTTTGGGAAGAATTATACTTTTGTTCCCTCGGGACGGGGAACCTACGATTATTTTGTGGAGGTATGGAATGGAACCTGCGCTAGCAGCCGCGAATCTACCACATTACACGTATATCAGCCACCTGCTGTTTCGGGCAAGACCAATCCTACTGTCTGCGCCGGTGATTCAGTATTATTTAACATTAGCATTCCCTGGGGAAGTTTGAATTGGTATGGGAAAACAGATTTACTTAATCCTATCTACGTTGGCACAAAACCTGTTTTTCAAAACCTGCAATCAAATACCACTTACTACCTGAAATCAGCTGAGGAACAATGCATTGCATCCAACTTCGATAGTGTGAAGGTTACTGTAAATGTGCCACCAGTTCCTTCATTGGTAAAGTCAGATCCGGTATGTTCAAAAGGAGCAGGCCTGTTTCAGGTAAATGTGACCGGTGGCAATGTTTGGTGGTATTATGAAGATACCTCCTCCACCTCCTTTTTCAAGGGTAGCCAAATTACAACAGGACCGCTCTTGTCCCCCATGACCTACTACTACGCAACCGAGAAAAACGGATGTTATAGTGTACGCAAACCTCTTACCATTGCCATTAAACCTCGTCCTACTGCTGGCTTTACCTGGCAGCTTCGCTGGCAGAGAACATTGGTTTGTACACCCATAACCACAGCAGGACTAACATTTGAGTGGAACTGGGGTGATGGTAGTAAAACCAATGGTTTACCCGGAACGCATCAGTACGCGAATGAAGGCAATTACACCGTAAAACTGGTGGTAACCGGCAACAGCAACGGCTGTAAGGATACTGCCGATATTCCCGTATTGATCAGTCATGTAGGTACTTCCAAATTGGCAAAGACAAATGTTAATGCCTATCCGGTTCCTGTAAAAGCTGGCTCAGACTGGTTTGTAAGCGTGCCTTCAGGTAAGACTTACAACTATATGATCTTTTCAGTATCAGGAAACGTCTGCTCTGGCGGACAAACTGCTGACGGGCGTATCCGCATTCCGGCAGGAGTGACTGCGGGAATGTATTTTGTGAAGCTTTACAATGGCGGAGAGTCGCTCTCGGCCAAAATGCTGGTCACCGAACCCTGATATTAAATAGGGAAGATGGAGCTCAAAGGTAAAGATGCAGGGCACTTAGCTGAGCAGATTTATTCCCTTTTATTGTTGTTATTGTCTTTTTGGGTACTATGTTACCGGTTGGATGCGCTTCCTATGTATCTGTGGGACGAAAGCAGGCAGGCCAACAATGCTTTGGAAATGCTGGAATCAGGCAATCTTCGGTATACTACATTCGATGGAGCACCTGATTTTTGGAATACCAAACCGCATTTGCTTATTTTATTTCAATGGATCTGCATGAAGCTGCTGGGCCCAGGATTACTGGCTATTCGCCTGCCATCTGCTATTGCAGGTTGTATGATTCTCTGGGCGGGTTTTGCATACCTAAAAAAACGATTTGGTTTTATCCCTGCCGCTGCCTGGATTGCCGTTATGCTTGGCTGTGGCGGATTTAATACCTATCATGTGGTAAGAACGGGTGATTATGATGCCTTGCTAACATTATTTATATTTTTGACCTCGCTTTCCTGGCTGAATTATCTTGAAAACCCTAAGGCTGAAAAATTTTTAAAATATACAGCCATATGGTTTTCGGCAGCCCTTCTAACCAAAGGTGTTGCGGCGGCTATGTGGCTTCCTTGCTGGCTTGCCATGGGATTTGTAATAAAACCCCGTGCAGAGTTAACAATGAGAAGCATTGCATTGGTTTCGCTCATTCCCGTGTCATCCGTTATTATGTATTATGGGCTGCACGAATGGCATACCCCCGGTTATTTACAAGCTGTTTTGGATAATGAATTTTCAGGCCGTTATCTGAAGCCTAACGAAGGGCACGATTCTAAATGGTATTATTACACAGAGATATTGTGGAGTCAATACTCTACAGGTTTTTTTGTACTGTTGTTTATGACCGGATTTATCCTCAAAAAAGAGAGATTTAAAACAGTTCATAACCGGTTATTGATTGGCATTCTTCTCTTTCTAATCATTGTCAGTTTGTCGGCTACCCGTATTTACTGGTATTTGGCGCCTGCTATACCGCTTATGGCCATGTGTGTTGTTATGCCATTATGCGAAAATTCCCATATTCGTTTTCGGATTGTGGGCTTGCTTCTAATTGGAGCCATGGTAGCATTTGGATATTTCGAGAATTTTCATCACAATACAACCAATACTGGTGTTAGCCCCGCAGCAGTTTTACAGAAAGCTGAAAAAAATGCCAAACTTCCTTTTGAGGCAATCTGGCATGTTGGGCAATATCATCCAATAGAAAAGTATTACAAGACAGTAATGTCGGAAAAGGGTATTGAATTAAAGACGAGTACTTTCTATAGGTACAACAGCGGAGATACACTGGTCGTGAGCAATATGGCTCATTTAGATACGTTAAACAGTCGTTTTTTTATGCATCAGCACCACTACCCAACTGACGAAATGCCAGTTTGGGTAATGGTGGTAGACAGCAGCCGTCACTAAAGTTCAAATTCTCGGCTATGGATGAGGTTCGTATTATCATCTAATACTAAAATTTGGTATTTCCCCTTGCTTAAACCTGCCACGGGAAAAGATATGGGTACATTCTGTTTGCCGGGTTGCTGAGGTTTGTTTTCCAGCAGGGTTCTTATCAGCATGCCATTAGTATTTTTCACAATAATTGTCACGGAAGTATTGGTGCTTAGTTTGTAGTCAATTTTTCCGGAAAGGGCCGAAGCTTTATCGGAGAAAACCATCCCCGGTATGCTTTTGTAGCTGATGTAATACCAAGGCATTTCTATGCCGGCCAGATCGGCTGTCATCCTTCTCAAATCTGTATTTTCCATTTGATTGCCTTCGTGAACACTGCTAAGGTTGTGTTTGTCAGATAATACCCAAATTGAATTCTGCACAGCATCACTCGTGAAGTTGTTTGTACTGATAAACTGGGCCAGCTTTACCAACGCAGCCGATGCCATGGCCCCCACCCTAAAAGCGTGGTCTTTCGCAGGTGAACGGTCTTTTTTCTGACAGCAAAAAGCGAATATTTTCCCCAAAAAAGTTTCACCTGCGGCAAGTCTGATGGACTGGTTTTTCACAATAAGCAGATCCTGGTCTGCCGAGTCTGTGACGGCTTCCAGGCGTCTGCCCGGCTCTACGTCAACAACAATTGCACTAGAGGTCATATTTTTCAATTTAATTTCAATGCAATTCTCCTGATGTCCGCCCGTCGACCTCAGCAATGCTTTTACCTTACCTGTTTCAATAAGTTTTTTGATAGACTCTGCCGGCAAAGGCAAAGCGGGGATAAGCAGAAAGGTTAAATAAAGTATATTTTTCATAATTTTATTTTTGGGTAACGCCTGTTTAGATTGATTTATTGTGCAGCAACTTTGGCGGCGGGGTGGTGTATGCTGTAAATTTGCCAGCCAAATAATTCTTTCCCGACCATGTTATTGCACAACAGAGTGAACCGGGAGGAGCTTAAGGCGCGTTTGCTGGCTGATAAAAGGCCATATACCACCATCTCCTTCTACCGCTATTATCCCATTGAAAATCCTGCCCTTTTCAGAAATGAATTCTATATTTTATTGTATAAACTTGGGGTGGTAGGGCGGATTTATGTGGCTGAAGAAGGCATAAACGCACAGATTGCACTGCCCACTGAAAATGTTCCGGCATTTGAAGCCGCAATCAGCCAAATTGATTTTCTGCACAACATCCTCTTAAACACTGCCATAGAAGAGTTGCAGATAGGTTTTTACAAACTCGACATAAAGGTAAGGCCCAAGATAGTGGCTGATGGTATTGATGACCCGGGTTTTAATCCTGCTGCTACAGGCAATTATCTGGAAGCTGAGCAATGGAACAACATGATTTCAGATCCACAGACGGTTGTAATTGACATGCGCAACCATTACGAAAGTGAAGTGGGGCGGTTTGAGAATGCGCGCTGTCCGCAGTCAGATACATTCAGAGATGAGCTGCAGGGTGTAATTGATGAGTTTGCAGAGGAAAAGGACAAACGTATTCTGATGTATTGCACAGGGGGCATACGTTGCGAAAAAGCAAGTGCCTGGATGAAACACAACGGCTTCAGTGAAGTTTATCACCTCAAAGGCGGTATTATTCATTATGTAGATCAGGTAAAAGAAAAAGGGCTGGACAATAAGTTTCACGGGGTCAACTTTGTATTCGACCAGCGTCTTCGTGAACGGGTAAGTGATGAAGTGATTGCAAACTGCCACCAGTGTGGCAACCCTGCCGACACGCATATAAATTGCGCCAATACAGGATGTCATATTTTGTTTATCCAATGCAGTGAATGTGCCATCAAGTGGGAGGCCTGCTGTAGTGAGACATGCCGGGATGTGATTAAAATGCCTGGTACGGAGCAAATTGCCTGGAGAAAAAACCGACCAAAACCGGCCATTTTTTCGAAAGGCAGGTTACAGTCTCCGCAATAAAAATTATAATTGAACGTTTACTTTATTGCACAATACAGACAATGCGGATAAAGACACCCTGCGTCCACAATTTATATTCGCGGCCAATTTTAATACATCTTTTGAAATCAAGAAAGAGACACATGATAGAAATGAGTACTTTTAAAAAGACATTACTTCCGGCAGTCATTCTGTTGGCTGGCTGTTTTCAGACAATATCGGCACAGGGATGGGGCTCCGATTGGGGAAGTACGGGAGTCGCAGATAGCACTTCCCGCGACACCGCTGCATCATCCGGCGGTGGCTGGGGTGAGGAGCAGGGTTCGCAGGATGCTGCGGTTAAGCCGCGTGTAGTCTACAAACGGTTTGTGCCTCCTTATGATTCGTTGAGAGAAATTATATATTACTCCGGCGTGGTAGACGATGAAAATTGTGAAACTTGCAGTGCGGATAGTCTTTACTGGCGAGCAATGCGTTACCTCACAAGACGTTTTGGCAAAGAAAAGATTAAAGACAAAACATGGGTACTTGAGAATGTGGTTGGAAACAAGATTGTAATGAAAATTACCACCCCCATGATGATTCAGACCAATAATTTTAATAAAAAACAATCCGGAATGATGGAGTACCGCATGGCTATTCGCTTTCAGGAAAGTCGATACAAATATCAGTTTGGAAATTTTGTGCATGTGGAAGTTGAGCGCGGGGCTGAGGCCAGGATGATACGAACCTACCATGAATATTATATGCGGGTGAAAAAAGGCTACCAGAATACAGATATTTACCTGCTGGCTGCCGACCGGGACGTGAAAGCATTTGTTGATGGGCTCGGAAGAGCTCTGCGCGGTCCTTACCAACCCGACGAGGAAGACTGGTAGGATTTGCTGCCTCCAGAACTTATTTAGCTGCTGAATTGGCCGTTGAATTTTCCCTTTGCTAAAAAAAGTTCGGTTTAACTTGTTTTAGCAAATGTTCTTGGCTATTTTTGCAACCCCAAAAATAATAAAAGGAAACGCACAACGTGAATCCGTTAAGTACTTATAAAACTGTTTCGGCCAATAAGGCAACTGTCAACAAACACTGGTTTGTTGTGGACGCTGAGGGTCAGAATCTGGGTCGCATGGCATCGAGAATAGCCTTCGTATTGCGCGGCAAGAACAAACCCGATTTTACCCCGCACGTAGATTGCGGAGATAACGTAATCGTTATTAATGCCGAGAAGATTCAGCTCTCGGGCAACAAGATGGGTACCAAAGAATACCTGCGCCACACCGGTTACCCCGGCGGTCAGCACTCCACTTTGGCCAAGAATGTGAAGCCTGCAAAACTGATTGAAATGGCTGTAAAAGGTATGCTTCCAAAGAACCGCCTGGCCAGCAGGTTGTTTACAAACCTGTACGTGTATGAAGGAACTGAGCATCCTCACGAAGCGCAAAAACCTAAAAATCTGAAATTCGATATCTGAGCCAAACTATGCAAAATACCTCAGGAAGAAGAAAAGCGGCAGTAGCCCGCGTTTATCTCAAAGAAGGAAACGGCACCATTACCATTAACCACCGCAGTTTTGAAACGTATTTCCCTTTGCCTTGGCACAGGACTGCGATTTCCAGCCCACTAACGGTAATCGATAATGAAGGCAAATTTGATGTGAATGTGAATGTTCGCGGTGGCGGTATCAGCGGTCAGGCTGAAGCTATCCGTTTGGGTATAGCCAAAGCACTCACCGATTTGAATGCTGAATTTAAACCTGCCCTAAGGGCCGCCGGCTTCATGACCCGCGACTCTCGTGTGGTAGAACGTAAGAAAAGCGGTCAGAAAAAAGCCCGTAAACGTTTCCAATTCTCTAAGCGTTAAGAAAAATTATGGCATATACCCAACAAGATCTTCTGGATGCCGGTGTTCACTTCGGTCATCTTACCCGCAAGTGGAATCCCAGAATGGCTCCCTATATTTTCATGGAGCAGAATGGTATCCATATCATCGATTTGAAAAAAACCGAAGCCAAACTGGAGGAAGCTAAAGCCGCTATACGCAATGTTGCCAAGTCAGGCCGCAGAATTCTTTTTGTTGCTACCAAGAAACAAGCCCAGGAAATCGTGGCTGAGCACGCCAAGCGTGCCAATATG
>VGGQ01000005.1 GCA_016868535.1 Bacteroidota bacterium
TTCACCGGTGGATACGTAAAAGGTATTTATTGCAATGGTGGTAATGATTTTAACATTCGCAGAAACACTATCCGTGATTGTCGTCCAAGCGCCTACTTCTCAGGAATATACTGTTCAGGTCAAACGCCAACTTCCTATGAGCGGGCATTGTCTGACAATTATTTAAAAAACAACATATCTACAAATACCAACTATTCATTCTTTAACATGTATGGTATTTATTGTAACAACGGTTCATGGAATGTGACCCGCAATACCATCGATGAATTGCAGCAAGGTGGACCCTATGGTTATCTTTACTGTTTCTATACTGTAGCAGGTACTGGTAACCACTTTTGGTCTTCCAATATAGCCACACATACCCGTGGTGGTTATTACACCTATGGTTTCTACAGCAGCGCATCTGGAACAGGTGAGGTTCTATTCAAGCAAAACACTCTTAACTTCAACGTAAGTGCAGGTTTTGGCTGGAACTATTTTAACTACTTCACTTACGGCTTTGGCTCTGCCAAAACCACCTATGAAGGTAACATCTTCTATGATAACACACCATACTATTGGGGCTTCTATTTTGGCAGTACCAATACCAATATGAAGTGGACCAACAACCACATTTTTGCTCCATTCTCAGGTTGGGGTATGTACAGCTACTATCCTTCAGCCGGATACGTATATGACTATAACTCATGGAGAGCATCAGGTGCCGGAGGACAAGTTGGAGATATCTACGCAGATCCTTTGTTTACCAGCGTATCCACACGCGATTTCCGTCCACGTGAATTCTTCACACAAAACAATGTCAACACTACAACCAATGCTCCTACTGAAAACAACGGCAAAAACCGCAACAAGGTTAAATCTGACCGCGGAGCTGCCGAGAACTTCATGGACATCGAGGCAGTAAGTTCTAACCTGTCCGTACCCTCCAGCATTTGCGCAGGATGGGAACAAAAAGTAAATATCCAGGTAAAAAATCTTTACACCCATGACACTGCCTACAATTTCAACGTGGCTTACACCTACACAGGTGGTCCTAAAGTTGCGCAAACCGTAACCAAGAAACTGCTGACAAATGACACCAACCTGGTTACTTTCTCAGTTCCGATTCGTGTAAATACCGTTGGAGATGTGAGAGTAGCAGTGTTCATCGATATCCCAGACGACAAAAATTCTAACGACTCATTCGTTTTCAAAACGGTTGTTAAACCTGCACCCGGTGGAGGAAAATACAGCAAGGGAACAACCCCTTCTACTGCCTTCTACCAGTTTGGCAGAACCAACGATGTAACCCAGGTTAAGCGCGCTGTTTATTACAATGTAAGCCGACCCCGCGCTTATACCAACGGTGATTACTGGGACGGAACCGGTTCTTCTACCGGCAAAAGCTGGACTGCATCAGTTTACGCTCAAACCGATAAAGGCACGTTGCTCTCCGGTGCAGGCAGCATCAGCAAGCACGCTACCGGTACCAACGACCTGGAAGTTAAATTCGAAACTTCTAACACTGCGTATGAAGACAGCATGATTACCTTGGTAACTAAAATCACTGACCTCAATAACGGTTGTGATACCTTCATCAAACGTAATGTACTGATTTATCCTACTATTGTACCTGACTTCAAATACCCAAGCAAGATTTGTGACGGTGAAACTGTTCCTTTTGACCAGGCCAGCACTGTGCGCAGTGGTTCTATGGAATTTTCATGGGACTTCGGCACGGGCGTAGCAGGTGACACATCCGGTGCACCCTCTCCGGTGTTCACATTCCCGAAACCAGGTACATACCGCGTTAAGATGTATGCACGCACCCTGCCTTATGGCTTCGTTTCGGTGGATAGCGCAGATATAGTAGTCAATCCTATCCCTACCGTTAAATTCTCCAAAATTAACGCCTGCGAAGGCCAGGACCTGGTATTTACAAACCAGACTACGCCTACCACCGGTGTTAACTCTAACTGGAACTGGGGTAATGGTCAGAACAAAAATGACAACAATACTACCGTTAAGTACAAGTATCCAACACCCGGATCATACCTGGTTACCCTTACTGCCAACCTGAACGGATGTATTGGTACTTCAAGCCAGCGCGTGTATCAGTTCCCCGCACCCAAGGCTTCATTTAGCCAGGTATCAGGTTCTTGCGATAATGACAAATACAGCTTCATGAACAAAACCACCATCGCTTCAGGAACATTTGGTTCATACTGGGACTTTGGCGATAACACCTATTCAACAGAAGACGATGCCAATAAAACATTTGGTACTCACGGAAGCAAAAGTGTGAAACTGATTGCTACCAGTGTGTTTGGCTGCAAAGACAGCTCTGTTCAGAACATCACGGTGCTTGAAAGCCCTAAAGTTTCATTCGTAAACACCCCTGCCTGCTCACGCACGGCTACTGAGTTTACCAATACCACGCCTACCGTTGGTGGCGCAGGTGGAACGGTTAAAACTTACGGCTGGAAGTTCGGTGACGGCGGAACCTCATCACTCGAAAGCCCCTCACACAGCTGGAGCGCACTGGGTCCTAAAACAATAACCTACAGCATAGAACTGATGAACGGCTGTAGAGGTTCTTTCACCAAAGTATTGTCTGTAGGCATCCAGCCTAAGGCTTCTTTCACCGCCAAAAACGTATGTCTAGGATCACCCATGACTTTTGACAACACCAGCACATGGCCTCAGGGAGATATCAGCTGGTTGTGGAACTTTGGTGACGGTACTACTTCTACCTCATCCAAGCCTGTGCACAACTACAACAAATCGTTCTCCCCGAATGTGACCCTGTATGCAAGCATCGCAGGCGGTTGCACCGATTCTATGGTAATTCCCGTGACTATTTTTGAAGGTCCCCGCACTTGTGACTTCACTGTAAATACCGACTACGCTTTCGGCTTCCGCGGTGTGAAACTGAACCCATTGAACGCTTCTACCGGTGTTGCCGGCGGCCAGGACAAGGTTGAGTACAACTGGATATTCCAGGGTGGTGGTACCAACAAAACCAGTGGTATTAGTGCTGAAACCCAGTATGACTTTCAGGCTGACGGGGCCTACGACGTAACCATGCGTGCAAGGTCTACTACTGCACCTTTCTGCGAGTGCAGCATAACCAAAAAAGTGGTTATGAACCGCGCTGCCGTTAAGGATCTGGAAACTACCGGCGTTGCTGTGTTCCCTAACCCCAACAACGGTGAGTTCAACCTGTCTGTGAAAAGCAACTTCGGCAAAAACCTGAACATTGTAATTACAAACATGTCAGGTGCTGTGGTTAAACAAATCAGCACAGAGAACAATGGTCTGATCAGCATCAATAGCGGTAACCTTTCAGACGGTGTTTACATGGTACGTGTAAGTTCCGGCGAAAACACTGCCGTTCGCAGAATCACCATAAGCAAGTAATTGCGGTAAACCATAAAGAAAGCCCCGCCAATCGGCGGGGCTTTCTTGTCTATAAAATGGAGCGTGCTACTCTCCCTTCTGTTCAGTTTCTTTTGCCTTAGGCTTTGCGATGCTGATATTGAGTTCCTCACTGTCTTTCTTATGATCCACCTTCAGCTCAATGCCTTCCTTCAGGTTGCCTTTAAGCACCTCCTCTGCTAGCGGTTCCTCCAAGTATTTCTGTAGGGCACGTTGCAATGGACGTGCGCCAAAATCGGGATCAAACCCTTTGTTCGCTAAAAATTCCTTGGCGGCTTTGGTGAGATTGATGTTGTAACCCAGATCTGAAATTCGCTTCAGCATTTTTGCCATACGCAAATCCAGAATATGAATGATTTCATCCTTACCCAGGCTATTGAACACAATGATATCATCTATCCTGTTCAGGAACTCAGGAGAGAAAAACTTCTTCAGCTGGGTTTCAATTACCTGCTTGCTTTCCTTGTCACGTGAAGCCTCCTTGCTGCCTGTGGCAAATCCTACACCGGTACCAAAATCTTTCAGGGTTCTTGAACCAATGTTGGAGGTCATGATGATAACCGTATTACGAAAATCAATTTTACGCCCCATGCTATCGGTCATCTGGCCTTCATCCAGCACCTGCAGAAGCAGGTTAAACACATCCGGATGTGCCTTTTCTACCTCATCAAATAAAATTACGCTGTAGGGCTTGCGGCGCACCTTTTCGGTGAGCAATCCACCCTCTTCATAACCTACATAGCCGGGTGGCGCTCCTACGAGGCGGCTTACGGCAAATTTTTCCATGTACTCGCTCATATCGATGCGAATCATGGCATCGTCTGTATCAAACAAAAATTCGGAGAGTGCCTTGGCAAGCTCCGTTTTCCCTACTCCTGTAGGTCCCAGAAAAATAAATGACCCAATGGGCCTGTTGGGCTCTTTAAATCCCGCACGCGTGCGCTGAATGGTCTTGGTAAGCTTTTCTACGACTTTATCCTGACCTATTACACGACCCTTGATGGTATCGGCCATTTTAAGCAGACGCCTGCTCTCATCCTCAGCCATGCGCTTCACAGGTATTCCTGTCATCATGCTCACCACATCGGCAATATCGTCTTCTGATACGGTAAACTTCTCATGGGCAGTCTGAGCTTCCCACTGGGCTTTAGCCGTTTCAAGCTCTTCCAGCAGACGCTTCTCGTCATCGCGTAGTTTGGCAGCTTCCTCAAAATTCTGGCTTTTTACTACCCGGTTTTTCTCAACCTTTATCCCCTCAATACGGGCTTCCAGGTTCACTATTTCTGAAGGAACATGGATGTTGCTGATGTGAACACGCGCACCGGCCTCGTCTAGGATATCAATGGCCTTATCAGGCAAATGCCTGTCGCTCATGTATCGAACACTTAGGTTCACGCATGCCTTAACGGCTTCGGGCGTATATACCACATTGTGGTGCTCTTCGTATTTGTCGCGGATATTGTTCAGAATTTCTAAACTCTCTTCGGGCGTGGCCGGTTCTATCATCACCATTTGAAAACGACGTTCCAGAGCACCGTCTTTCTCAATGTACTGGCGGTATTCATCCAGGGTGGTAGCACCGATACATTGAATTTCACCTTTTGCCAGTGCAGGTTTGAACATATTGCTGGCATCTAAGGAACCGCTGGCACCGCCGGCACCCACAATGGTGTGAATTTCATCAATGAAAAGGATTACATCCTCAGCTTTTTCCAGTTCCATCATCAGTGCTTTCATTCGCTCTTCAAACTGTCCGCGGTATTTGGTTCCTGCTACCATGCTGGCGATATCCAGGCTTACCACGCGCTTGTTATACAGCACGCGGCTCACCTTGCGCTGCACAATGCGCAGAGCAAGGCCTTCAGCAATGGCAGTTTTGCCTACGCCTGGTTCACCAATCAGTACGGGATTATTCTTTTTGCGCCGGCTTAAGATCTGGCACACACGCTCAATCTCCTTTTCACGGCCTACGATGGGATCCAGCTTCCCTTCTTCAGCAGATTTGGTAAGGTCTCGTCCAAAATTATCAAGCACAGGCGTTTTGCTTTTACCTTTCCCTTTCCGGGCTTCAGTGGCTTTCTGTTCCTCGCGATAGAAATCTTCGGGATTGTCCTGCTCTTCTTCCGGTGTCTCCGCCCTGGGTGATTGCGTTTCCACGCCTTCTTCCAAAGCAGCCTTGAATATGTCGTAGGTAATACCAAAATGAGCCAGAACTTTTGAGGCAGTATTGTCTTCATCCCGAAGAATACTCAGCAGCAGATGCTCTGTGCCAATCAAGTCCGTTTTGAAAATTTTGGCCTCCAGATAGGTTATTTTAAGGGCTTTTTCAGCCTGTTTGGTTAACGGAATGTTACCCAGATTGGTGGTGCGGTTAGCCGTGGATTTTGTAGTATCCTCAATAGATTTTTTCAGCCTAATGGTATCAATATCCAGCAGGCGCAGAGTTTGCAACGCTTTGCCCTCGCCCTCCCGAATGATGCCAAGCAGCAAATGCTCACATCCAATGTAATCATGACCCAGCCTGATGGCTTCTTCTCTGCTGAATTGAATAACTTCCTTAACCCGAGGCGAAAATTTGGCTTCCATGTAGTAGTTCCCCTATTACAAAATTAATATCAATTGATGGTTAAACATGATGACTAACACACAAACGGCAGGCTGTATGCTTAAATATACAGTTGTCAAATTTTACGCCAAAAGTGATTTCCCATGCGCTGTATGACAATCTGCCATTGAATTTGAGTTATGCACCATTCTTCCACGGAGTATGTTCAAAAATATTACTGGTCTGAAGCGATTTAACCGATAATAAAAAATATAATTTTGTTAGTCCTATGGATAACGGCAACAACACAAACCGTAAACGCAAGAACTCTCCTGTATTACCTGCTGATTATCAGGGGCGCGTTCCTCCTAATGCACGTGACCTTGAAGAGGCAGTACTCGGTGCCATGATGCTGGAAAGCGAAAAAATCAATGAGGTTATTGACATTTTGTCAGAAGCCCATTTTTACGCACCCGAGAACAAGGTAGTTTTCAGCGCTATTAGCGCCTTATACCAGGAAGGTAAAACAGCGGTTGACTTGCTAACGGTAAACAATCATTTGCGGTCTACCAATGAACTGGAACTTATAGGCGGCAGTTATTACCTGGCCATGCTCACCAACAAGGTGTCGAGCGCTGCTAATATTGCCTTTCACGCCAGAATTCTTACCCAAAAAATGATTCAGCGCGAGCTGATAAGGGTGAGCGGCGAAATTGCCCATGATGCATTTGATGATTCTGAAGACAGTTTTGTGTTGCTGGATAAAAGCGAGCGTAAACTTTATGACATCAAGAACAATGGACTGAAGCGTAATTTTCAGGACATTGATATGCTGGTTAACCGGGCATTGAAAGATCTGGAGGAGCGAAGCAAAACAGAAACGGACGGAATTACGGGAGTGGCATCAGGATTTTCCGATCTGGACAGAATTACAGCCGGCTGGCAACCCAGCGATTTGATTATTTTGGCGGCGCGACCTGCCATGGGTAAAACGTCCTTTGGACTTTCACTGGTTAGAAATGCGGCGGTTGATTTCAAAAAATCAGTAATGATATTTTCCCTGGAGATGGCCGATGTTCAGCTGGTAAACCGCCTTCTCAGCGCGGAAGCGGAAGTAGCCGCCGATAAAATCAGAAAAAGTGATCTTACAGAGCAGGAATGGAAGAGACTCCTCAGTAAAACCGTGAGCCTGAGTCAAAGCAAAATCTTCATTGATGATTCACCCCAGCTGGATATTTTTGACCTGAACGCAAAGTGCCGTAGGGTACATTCCCAGCATGGCCTGGATATGGTTGTGGTGGATTATCTGCAGTTGTTAAGGCATGAAACCAAGGGCCAAGGAAACCGAGAGCAGGAAATTGCCTTTATTTCACGTTCACTGAAAGGCCTGGCAAAAGAACTGAGCGTGCCTGTTATTGCCCTTGCCCAGCTTAGCCGTGAGGTTGAAAAAAGGAACAACAAGCGTCCTCAGCTCTCCGATCTTCGTGAATCGGGCTCTATAGAACAGGATGCCGATATGGTTATGTTCCTTTACAGTGATCAATATTACCAGAGAACGGCAGGCGGCAATGAAACTGCCCAAAAAGGCCCCGATGCTTACAACAATTACGGTGTGGAAGGCCTTACCGAGATTCTGATTGGTAAAAACAGGCATGGTGCGGTTGGTTCTACTTTCACCAAGTTCATTAAGCACTACAGCAAGTTTGTGGATTTATCCCCTGAAGAAAGGGTGCTTATTCAAAGTCAGAACAACAACTACTTTAGCGGCTATGCGCACGAACCGGCCACACAAACGCTGCCGAGCAAGATGAACAACGCTTCAGACATGCTGCTGGATGATGATAACCAGAACAGCTGGAACCACCTGGGTGGCTCGGGCGCAAACATCACAGAAGACAACGACGATTTTTAACTGTATAAAAAACCCTGACGACGTCAGGGTTTTTCACATCAAAACACATACACTGTATTATTCTTCGGCATCGGAAGATGCGGGAATCTTTAAAGCGAAGATTTTATCTTTACCATCGGCGGTTTTACCTTCAATGGTTATGGCACCGCGCAGTGTTTTCAGGGTTGCAACAGCTCCCTGGACACTGTAAACGGGCTCATTGTTTATTTGTGTGATGAAAAATCCTGCAGATATACCGGCATCTTTAAAAACACCCTTACCCACGCTTTTCACTTTTACGGCATACTTCAATTTCAGGTTTTGCCTTTCCTCCCGGGTGGCATTTTCAAATTGCACGCCCATCAGACCTGCAGTGGTTTCCGGAGCTACTGATTCTATAGATGTTTTACCACTTTCACTCAACAACACGGCGAACAAATCCTGGGTAGATGTTTTACGACGCAGTGTAATCTTAACCTTTTCACCGGGGCGGCTTTTGCCAATCTCCTCCTGAAGACGGCTGCTGCTGTTCACGTCCACATCGTTGATTTTTAAAATTACGTCGCCTTTTTTAACACCTGCCTTCTGAGCAGCACCATCGTCTAGAACATCAGCCACAAATACCCCTTTCAAATCAGGAAAACCCTCGTCATCGGCGAGTTGCTGGTTTATGTCTTGGATAGAAACACCCAGCAGTCCACGCTGTACTTTACCGTATTTCATCAGGTCGTTAACGACTTTTTTTACTAGATCCACCGGAATGGCAAATGCATACCCTGCATAGGAGCCGGTCTGGGAGGCAATGGCAGTATTAATCCCTATGAGTTCGCCGCCTGAATTCACAAGTGCACCTCCTGAATTGCCGGGATTGATGGCGGCATCGGTCTGTATAAAATTCTCAATGGCATACTTATTCCCCTTACTGCGTATTAGGTCAACGTTTCTACCCAAAGCACTCACTATACCCAGGGTAACCGTACTTTCAAGGTTAAACGGATTTCCGACTGCTACAACCCAGTTACCCACCTTTACACCACTGCTGTTGCCCAACTTCATAAACGGCAATCCGCTTTCGCCTACACGCAACAATGCAAGGTCTGTGTTTTTATCAGTACCGATGATTTCAGCCACATACGTGCGCTTATCGTTCAGGACTACTTCCACTTTGCTAGCGCCTTCCACCACATGGTTATTGGTAACTATGTATCCATCATCACTAAGAATAACACCACTCCCTGAACCGGCTCTGGGACCCGGGTTTTCAAACCTGAATCCTGGATTTTGAAAGAAATCGAAAGGATCCATGGGTCCGGATTCCCTCCGCTCTGAAGACATACCGCCTACACTGGTTTTAATGTGCACAACGGCCGGGGTCGCAACCTCTGCTACGCCCGCAAAATCGAAAGCCGGGTTTGGATTCAAGGCGGCATACTTCGCCAAATGGGCACTGTTCATTTGCTTTTGCTCAATGGTTGTATCCCCCGAAATTCTGGTAATGACTGCCACGGCACCGAGAGACACCAACCCTCCCAAAGAACCTGCAAGCAACAGGCCCATCCATTTTGATTTGTTCATTAACTTTTCCATCATGTTTTTCATATCAAATTTTGTTCCGAACTTCTAACTTCAAATCGCATGAATTTCTTGTATTTTTGAGGCAGGTATTTACCCTTTTCGACCAAAGGGTATTAAGTATCTGTGAAATGTCTGAAACTGCCTCAAGCAAAGAGCGCGAAATGCTGGACCGGATTCAGGCTGGTGACCGGGAAACATTGTTTGGTATTTACAAAAGCCAATACAGTATGATACGCAGCTATGTAATTAAAAATAATGGCAGTGAAGAAGACGCAGAAGATCTTTTGCAGGATGCGCTTATCGTGCTTTGGCAAAAAGTACAGCAAGGCAACTTTGTTCTGAGCAGCAAACTCAGCACATTTATGATGGCGATTTGCAAAAACTTGTGGCTAAAAAGACTTGGCAAATTGCAAAAAATCGATGGAGAGGACAAAATTTTACCCTATTTGCACGTGTGTGCTGACAATTTTTCAGAGTTGTCAGATTTTAAACACCTTCAAAAAACTCTGGATGAGATTGGCGATACCTGCAAGCAGCTCCTTACACTGTTTTATTTTGATGGAAATGACATGGAACAAATTGCTAAAAAAATGCAATTTGCGAATGCAGACACAGCCAAAGCCAAGAAATATCAGTGCTTTAAAAAACTGGAGACTTTGATTAAAAGCCGTTTTACCAAATCTGATTTTATATCATGAATGAATTTGATCCGCATACCGACATGATTGATCGCTATCTGCGGGGTGAACTGCAGGGTGATGAACTACAGGCATTCATGACAAAATTGCAGTCTGACCCAACATTCAAACAGCAGGTTGAAAATCAGGGAAAAATAGCCGCCGCCATATATTCCATCGGGTACGCAGAGATGAAGCAGTACCTGAGGCAAAAAAAGATACATAAAGGCATGTTTCGTCTCAGCAGTAAAACCTGGTATTTTGCCGCAGCATCGGTTATGCTGATAGCTTTTTCTGCGGCTATCATCATCTGGAAACTGAATCCCGGATTGAAAACAGAGCAAAACAGCACCGCAGAGACAAGAAAAGCTGCCGACTCCTCAAAAGAACAGAATCCGGAATTTGTGGCCACAGAACGCGGTGTTAAAAAAGTGAATCCTGATACTGCAAGAGATACGGAAAGTATTTTACAAAATAACGAAGAACTTACAGCGGCCATGGAGTCGGATGATGCCGGGAGTAAAGCGCAGGCAGCTGATCAGGAACCCATTATCATTGCATCCAATGTTCAGGCGGTTGCCATAGTTCTTAGCAATCCTGCAGATGCTCAGAAATCGTTGAAAACAGAAGCTTCAGAAATGAATCGTACCCGTGCCGTTGAATCTGATGTGCAGCATACCACTTCCGGTCAGACTGCAAAGGCCGGCAAGGCAGGCCCTGCGGAGAGTGTAAGCAGGGATTACAAGCAACCCGAACAGATAAAAAGTAAAAGAATACCCATGCGTTTTTCACTCACTTTTTGCGAAACTCCGCGAAATAAATCCATGCTAGAAATAGACAGGTTCAACGACATATACTTTGTGCGTTGTTTCGATATTGTGTACGGCAATCCACTGGTATACGAATGGCAAAACAGGTATTTTCTGCACAGCGGACTCAAAACCTATGAACTCAAAAATCTACCAACCGTGAACGGACAAAAGTCGCCTTC
Organism: Bacteroidota bacterium; assembly: GCA_016868535.1. Classification (GTDB taxonomy): domain Bacteria; phylum Bacteroidota; class Bacteroidia; order NS11-12g; family UBA955; genus RGEC01. The sequence continues at coordinate 11,097 of VGGQ01000005.1, forward strand.
AAAAGAAACAACCGAAGTGACAGACCCAGCAATATTAAAATTGATTGGCCAATGAGCATTCCATTTATAAAATACCAGGGTACGGGAAATAATTTCATTCTCATAGACGCCAGAAACGGCATACCATCCGGTATGGATGTGGCTCGCTTATGCCACAGGCATTATGGTGTAGGCGCTGACGGTTTGATGTATCTTACTAGGGAAAAGGGCTATGATTTTGGCATGGTTTACTACAACAGCGATGGCAAGATTAGCTCTATGTGTGGGAATGGTGGCCGTTGTATAGCCCATTTTGCACATAGCCTGGGACTGGGGAAAAATGGAGAACTACACTTTCTGGCAGTTGACGGATCGCATTATGCCCGAGTATCCGGAAATATGGTTAATCTTCAAATGAAAGACGTTGAGACTTGGGAGTTTCGCAATGAAAACACTGTAATTATTAATACCGGCTCACCGCACTACATTCATTTTATCCAAGAAAGACCCGAAGCGTTTGATTTGATAAACTTTGCGCACAGTATCCGGCATGGAGCTGAATTTGCGGTAGAAGGCATCAATGTGAATGTAGTAATGGTTGAAGACAATGCTTTACACATGCGCACTTATGAGCGCGGCGTGGAAGATGAAACCCTCAGTTGCGGCACCGGTGTAACTGCTGCTGCACTTTCACACGCTATACGCAATAAAGCACAGAGTCCGGTCTCTGTTCACACAAAGGGTGGTGATCTCGCTGTGTCTTTCTGCGCAGGTGATAAAGGCTTTTCTGACATCCATTTAATGGGTTCAGCAAACACGGTATTCAGCGGTATTCTGTAAAAAAAAACTGCCGATCATACGATGACCGGCAGTCTAATATTTAATAGAGCTGTTGCTTTATTTAACTACGTTGAACTTAACACTGTTGCTGCCTTCTTTTCCGCTGACGCGAACAAAGTAGTTACCGGCAGGCAATGATGCAGTGTTTAGCTGAATGGTATTGCTACCTGCATTAAGCACAGGCTGCTTTTGCTGGTAGCGTTTTCCATCCATGCCGTAGATTGCAACAATAACTTTTTCGTTGGATACTGAACGGAATGAAACATTCAGCAAATCGCCGGCGGGCACAGGCCAGGCCTTCAGGGCAGTGTAGGTATCGGCAATGCGCTTGGTTCCTGTTGTCAGGCTCATGCTCTGATAGTAACCGCGTCCATGCGTACCAATGTAAAGTTTCATGCCTTCCCAAGGCTTCCACTCATATCCGCGAATTTCAAAGACTGGTGTACGGGCCATACCATTGTTAGCTTCCGCCCAGTTGGCACCACCATTTTCGGTCATAAACACTCCCAGGTCGGTACCAATGATGATACGGTTGGGATTGTCGATATCAATCACAGCGTCATACACAGGCATTTTGGGTAAATCGCCGGTTATGTTGGTCCAAGTTGGGGTATCAGCGAGAGCATTTTTAGACTCCATAACATAGGTTACATCTCCGTACCCACCCAGAGTCACCACTACATGGTTTGGATTGGCCTGATCCACATTAACAGAGGTAATAACACGTGAGCCGGCACCGGCTGGAGTAATGGTTTTAATGGTAATCCCCTGAGGAATACTATTGATAGCGGGATTGGCGGCAACTGTGAATTTGGCAGAGTCAAGTCCACTCAATCTGAAGAGTTTACCTGATTTTGCGATGAACAGATTTGCGCCATCAGGGGTATAATCCATTTCCAGAATGCGGTCATTGCCCAGGTTAGCTGCTACACGGAACCAGTTTACGTCTTCAATAAAATTGGTAGGATTGATTGCAACCCAAACCTCTGAATTGCGCGCCAAAAAGAGACGCGAGGTTGAATCATTAGGTTCCCACAATGTGAAATGGGTATTAAAATCCACATCAGGAGGATTCGCCGCTGCACCATCCGGCTTGATTCGACTATCCCAGAAGGATGATCTCGACTGGCCGCTGTTGCCCGTTCTGGCTATGCGACCATAGTAGGTGCTTACAAAAATGGTCTTGGGGTGATATTTTGAAAATTCCGCATCAAAACCGTCGCCACCGTATATTTCAATAGCAGTTTTGGAAGGCACACCATTAATACTGTTACCTGAGAAGTTAATCAACTGGGTTCCGTTATCCTGTGAACCGCCTACTATGTGGCCGAGGCTGTTTGCAGCCACATTGTAACATTGGTATGTAGTGAAATTGCGGTTCATACGGGTCCAGATTACTCTGTCTTTGCTGCCAAACAGCCCCCCATCCGAGCCAATTAGCATCAAAGGCGGAGTCTGGCGGGTATCAAACTGAATGATGTGCTTGTCGGCATGCACGTATCCATTGTTCCAGGGAGCATCAAACATGGAGGCAATCTCTGTGAAGCCATTTACGTTATCCCAAACAGCCATGGAAACACCACCCAAATAAACACGGTTTTTGTTCAATGGATCTACGGCGGCTACGTTATCGTAGTAGCCCTGTCCGGTTCCCATTATGTCGGTTACGGTGCTGTAGTATACAATCTTAGACCAGGTAGCTCCGCCATCGGTAGTGCGCCAAACACCATTCAGGCTGGTTTGAGCGTTTTGCAGGTACACATATTCAGGATCTTCGGGTGAGATAGCGATGGCCACACGTGCCGAAGGACCGCCGTATGAAACCTGCGTGAAACTTCCACCGTTTGCGTCGCTCTTAAATACGGAACCGTTGGAGAAACTGGCCCATACAACGCCGTTTTTATCAATCTTAACTTCCAGACAGGCACCACCGCGTTGTTGCACAGGTGCACCGTTGTTGGTAATCAGGAAAAGTCCGCTCTCCGTTCCCACATAAAGTTTGTTGCCGAAAGCTGCCATGGTATTGCATGCCGTAAAACGGCTATCTGAGGCATTGGCTATTTTGGTAAAGACTGTGCCTGCGGGCGTGGTACTTTTGAAGAGACCACTGCCTATAAAGGCAGGCGAACCGTTGCGTGTGCCAGACAGGTTGGTAAATCCTCCTTCACCTGTGCCATAATAAATAATTCCATCATTGGTTTGGGCTATGCAGGTTACATTTAAATTTTCAGCTTTGTCATTCACGGGCACCCAGCTTGATCCGAATGTATTACTGCGGAAAAGACCACCGCTAACGCCTCCAATAAACCACAGGTGGCTTGAGTCTTTATGAAGCAGCAGTGCTCGGCAGCGACCTCCGATGTTGTCGGGCCCCATGTTGGTCCACTGTAAAGAAGCACGACGAAGCATACTCAGTCGATCGGCCTGGGCAATGGCCGCCTCAACCCACTCGGGTTCTATGGTTCCGGTTTTGGGATTGGCACGAAGCAATTTCAAATATTCCAGTGCAGGGCCAATTTCTTCGTCTTCTTCCGATTCTTCGGTCATCCATTTTTCAAATGAGGGTTTTACCGAAAAGGAATTCCCTGAAAACCAGGCTGTACATACCATCAGCGCAAGCGCTGAAGAAAACAAAAGTGCGTTTTTAAAATTCATAAAAAGATAATGTTTTTTATAGTCCGCTAATTTACAGCCACTTTGTCAAAACACAACCAAGAAACCCATCAATTTTTTCAATGAGGTCAAAAACATGACAGCCATCTTACTTCAGTAAACATTTGTTTGTCAGACTAAGGCCGATTATAGTAAGTGTTTCTCTGCGTGGTAGGAACTTCGTACCATGGGGCCGCTTTCCACATGGAGAAACCCTTTTGCCAGCCCGGCAGTTTCCCAGGCTTTAAATTGATCGGGATGAACAAATTCAGCGACCGGCAAATGCATTTTGGTGGGTTGAAGATATTGACCCAGCGTAAGCACGTGACATTGATTTTCGTGCAGATCATCTATGAGCTTAAGCACTTCTTCAGGTGTTTCACCACAACCCATCATGGCGCCGCTCTTGGTTCTGAGGCCGTATTCAGCGGTACGTTTTATCTGCTCCAAACTGCGGCTGTATTTGGCCTGTGGCCTTACAATACGGTAAAGCCTTTCCACGGTTTCCATGTTATGGCTGACCACATCGGGCCTTTCATCCAGCACCATATAAAGTAAATCCCAATGTGCTTTAAAGTCGGGGATTAATGTTTCAATGGTTGTTTGGGGATTCTGGCGTTTTACCTCTCGGATGGTTGCCGCCCATACCCTAGCGCCTTTATCCTTGAGCTCGTCGCGGTTCACGGAAGTAATTACACAGTGTTTCACCCCCATCAACCTAACCGCTTCGGCTACACGGTAAGGTTCGTCAATGTCATATTCGGTAGGACGACCGGTGGCAACGGCGCAGAATGAACAGCTTCGGGTGCAAATATTGCCCAAAATCATGAAAGTGGCAGTGCCTGCGCCCCAGCATTCGCCCATGTTTGGACAGCGGCCATCCTCACATATTGTGTGGAGTTTGTTTTCCTTCACAATACGCTTTACCCGGGTGTAGTTTTCGCCCGTGGGCAAAACAGTCTTCAGCCAGGATGGCTTGGAAGGTCTTCGTTCTTTTTCAGGGGTTATGACAGGAAGTTCCAGCAAGTTTTATGGGGCATGGGATCAATCGCCCAATCCGAATGCAAAACTAATGTAAAAGGAAGAGAATACGCTTTTGTTGAGCTGATTGCTATTTAAAATAGGCAATTTTCGGGGGAAAGCTTCCACACTTGCACCCAGCATTAACGTATTCACATCGCCACGATAGTTTCCCCACTGAAAATCAAGACCACCCTGCCAAGTGAGGCCCGGAGTTATTCGTCCTTCAGAAAAACCTTCTGAAAAGCCTGCTCTGCCTGCTATTTCGGTGGTTTTATGTATATCGGGATTGTAGCGAACATTGGTAAAATATTCGTTACCGAAAGGATCTACCTGAAGAACCGTAACATATACAGGCCAAACATAGGCAAGTGAAACGCCGGGACCAGAGGAAAAATTCAATCCGACGGCACGACGGTCAGTTCTTTCACTCAGTGAATATGAATAAAGCAAACCGGGGCGGAAAGTCCATACATAATTTATCTTATCTACCTTATAGGCACTGGCATTTTGAAATACTGTATTGACCACGGCCACTTCGCGTGGATGCTGAATATTGCCCGAAACCACATAATATCCGGTGGGTTTCAAGGTAGCAGATTTAAGCGACTCCATGGTTTTGTCATTCCGAAAGGATACAGATACACCATATTTTGAGAGCCCCAGACCCAGCGATTGCCTCACATCGGACTGAGCGAACAGCGGCAATAACACCATACCGAGAATGGAAACAAACCAGGTTCTCATCTACACAAAGTTAGCAGCAATCAGACGGGGTATTCCCCATTCTCAGGATAAAATGACCAATTCGTGTTTTTTGGCAATATATTATACCCACTTTCACCCACTTTTATAAATATATTGTATTTACAGCCTTTTTGACTATTTTTGCTGAATAATTAATCATCTCATTGTGAAAATAAACCGCAATAAAACCCTTTAACAAGCCGTTATGTGGATAAATGGTGCTTAAAAAGGGTAAAAAGTGGGAAAAAGTGGGATTTTTAGTTTTTATTTAGCAGACGGAATTCCAAACCTATGTCCGGATTGATTGGCGAGTATGTATGTAAGCTAGATGATAAAGGCAGATTGTCTTTACCATCGAGGCTTCGTGCGCAGTTTCCCGAAAGTGCGGGAAACACGCTTGTGGTCAACCGGGGATTTGAAAAGTGTCTCGTTCTGTACACCCGAGAAGACTGGTCGGAAGAGACCGGCAAACTGACTGCAGTAGATGACTTTCTGAGCCATGAAATTCGGCGATTTAAGCGCATTTTCACCAATGGTGCAAACATGGTTCAGATTGACAATGCTCAGCGGGTCCTGATTCCCAAAAAACTTTGCGAATATGCCGAGCTAACCGATGAGGTGGTGCTCAGTGCATACGGCAACAAAGTGGAAATCTGGAGTCGTTCTAATTATGAAACCGAGTTATCGGTGGATTCTGACGAACTCAGCAAGCTTGCGCAATTCTTCCATCAGCAGCAATCGGGGAACAGAAAAGAGTCATGACGTTTGGAAAGAAACCGGCTGCCATATGCAAGAATACCACGTACCTGTTCTACTGAACTCCAGTGTTGACGCACTAGTGCATGACCCCAACGGGATCTATGCCGATGCTACATTTGGTGGTGGTGGCCACTCACGTGCCATTCTGAAAAAACTATCGGCCAAAGGAAAGCTCCTGGCCTTTGATCGCGATGACGAGGCCATTGCCAATGTCCCCGACGACAAAAGATTTACGCTAATAAACCACAATTTCCGCTTTTTAAAACAATTCATACGCTATGGAAAAATGATGCCCATCTCAGGTATTCTTGCGGATCTTGGTATTTCATCATACCAGATAAACGTGGGTGAAAGAGGGTTTGCACACAGGCTGGAAGGTCCGCTGGACATGCGCATGGACAAAAAATCAACACTCACAGCCGCTGATATCGTTAACACTTACCCTGAGGCTAAACTAAAACACATTTTTAAAATGTGGGGAGAAATCCCAAACGCCGGAAGACTTGTCGCCATGATATGTAAGGGCCGCACAGGTAAGGCCATCCGTACCACCAATCAGTTCAAGCAACTTATTGCTGCCTGCACACCCAAACACAGTCCCGCCAAATACCTGAGCCAGGTTTACCAGGCACTGAGAATAGAAGTAAACGGAGAAATGCAGGCTCTGGAAGCATTACTAAAAGCTTCGGCAGATTGCATAGACAGCGGCGGACATCTCGTTGTCATCAGCTACCATAGCCTGGAGGACCGTATGGTGAAAAATTTTCTTCAAACCGGGAATCTTGACGGCAACAGACAAACCGACATGTATGGCAATGTGGAACGCCCGTTTGACCCCGAACCAAACAAGGCCATTGTACCCGATGAAAATGAAATAGCATCCAACAACCGTGCTCGCAGTGCTAAAATGAGAATAGGAGTAAAACGATGAACACCGAACCTGAAATTCCCGAACAAAAAGAAGAAACCCTGCCACAGACAGAAACAACTGAGCAGCAGGAGACTGGGGGCATTTGGTCGTGGGTGAAATTTGGGTTGGTTGCTTTTGGGCTCATGCTGTTTTACATCTATAATCAGCACCACGCTAATAAAGCCCTTAGAACCAAAGACAAACTTATTAAGGACCTGAAGGAACTGCACAGCGAAAAAATCAGCCTGGAAAGCCAGATTACCAATGCAAGCAAGCAAAGCGAAGTTGCAAAAAAAGTTGAAAACTCCGGACTCAAAGAACTGAATGTTCCACCTGTAAAAATTGAAAACCATGTCAAAACGGGAAAACCCTAAGGTAAATACCCGCAGAGCAATACTTCTCAGGGCATATCTCGTGTTTGGGCTTGTTCTTGTATTTGGGTTTTCTATACTCTTTACTGCCGCTAAACTTCAATTGGGTGCAGACGAAGAATTCAGCAAAGAAATGCAGCAGAAAAATACGCGCACCCTAGACGTGAAGGCTATACGCGGAAATATTTATGCTGCCGACGGCAGTTTGCTCGCCACTTCTGTTCCACGCTATAACATGGTTTTTGATCCCATGGCAGATGGCCTCACCACAGACACTTTCCGTAAATACATTGACAGTCTTTCACTTCTGATGGCCACTGAATTTAAAGAAAGAAACCAGTCCGGCTGGAAAAGCTATTTCACAGCCCTAAGAAACAACAAATCCCGGTATGTACTGGTGGTAAAAGAACAGGGGTTTGATGTGGTAAAAAAAATAAAAACCTGGCCACTGGTTCGAAAAGGAAAATTCAAGGGCGGTTTCTGGTTTGATGAACAGGGAAAAAGACTATATTTCATGGGAGATCTTGCCAAAAGAACAATTGGATATAGCAAAGACAGCGTTTACGTGGGGCTGGAAGGCGCATTTGACAGCTTGCTGAGGGGCACAGACGGACAACGCATGGAAAAACGCATGCCTGGTAACATTTGGCGGCCCATGCAAAACGCAAAAGTCAAGGACCCTATTAATGGATACGATATTGTAACAACGCTGGATGTATACCTTCAGGACGTGGCCCAAAATGCATTGCAGAGGGTACTGACTGCCAACGAGGCCGACCATGGCTGTGCTGTGGTTATGGGGGTAAAAACGGGCGCCATTAAGGCTATGGCTAACCTGAAACGCAACGAAAAAGGCGAATATGTTGAGGTAGAGAACTATGCGGTAAATGAATTTGAAGAACCCGGATCCACGTTCAAGCTTGTATCTACCATGGCGATGCTCGAAGACGGCTACGCCAAACCCTCAGACAGCGTGAATGTGCAGGGCGGAAAAGTGAAGATGTTTGGCGAGACAATGAAAGACGCAACCAAACCCAATAAGAACATCCTCACACTTCAGGAAAGTTTTGAGAAATCGAGCAATGTTGGCATAAGCAAACTGGTGCTCAAACATTATGGCAAACGACCTGAAAAATTTGTAAACCATGCGCTCAGACTGGGGTTGCATTTTAAACCTGAATTCGATATACAAACACCCAATAATCCACTCATTAAAACCAAAAAATCTAAAGACTGGTATAACACTACACTGCCTTGGATGAGTATTGGATACGAAACCAAGATTTCTCCACTTCAAATGCTGATGCTTTACAATGCGGTTGCCAACAATGGAAAAATGATGCGGCCCTATATGGTGAGCGAGATCAGGCATGAAGGCAGGCTTATAAAAAACATTGTACCTGAAGTGTTGACCGAGAAAATATGCAATGACAAAACACTTTTCGCACTCCAGAAAATGATGGAAGGTGTGGTAGACCACGGCACAGCAACCAACCTGAAAAATAAAAATTATCAGGTGGCAGGAAAAACAGGTACGGCTAAAATTGCCAAAGGTAAAACCTACCAGGAAGGCAGCTACAAAGCTTCATTTGTAGGCTATTTTCCAGCCTCAAATCCGCAGTACAGCATCATTGTGGTAATCAACGAACCCAAAAAAGGTGCTATTTATGGTGCACTTGTAGCGGGGCCGGTATTTAAGGACATTGCCGATAAAATCTACAGCAGTTCGCTCAAGATACAGCCTGTTGCGTCCGGAACCGGTGATCCGCAAATGCCATCCATCCTGAAAGGCAACAGTGTAAAAACCCGGCAGGTACTTAACGCGCTTAATATCAGTTCTTCCCTTGACAGCGGCAGACAAAGCGAATGGGTTTGGGGAGATAAAAAAGGATATTCCGTATTGCTGAAACACACTGAAATCAAGCAGGGGCAACTACCCGATTTTAAAGGTCTGGGTTTGCGCGACGCCATATTGTGGCTTGAACAGCACAAAATCGGTGTAAGCAGCGAAGGATATGGCCGTGTGGTATCACAAAGCGTTCCCTCGGGTACTGCGTTGTCTATGGTTACACAAGTTCACTTAATGCTCGAACCGTTTTGACATTTGCCTTAGAACATATCATCAACAGGCTTCAATCATCCAAAGTTATAGGGCAAAGCGACATTGCCATCAGCGGCGTTTGCATTGATAGCCGAAAGGCGGAGGAAGGCTTTTTATATGCTGCCATACCCGGCATGCATGCAGATGGCCACGATTTCATTCAAAAAGCCATTGAAAACGGAGCGACCGCCATTCTCGCAAACAGAATTGACAATCCACAAACCGGCGTGACCTATATACAGGTGAACGATGTGCCAGAATCCATGGGCATTGCCTGCCACCTCTTTTACGGCGAACCAACAAAGACTTTGAAACTTGTGGGCACGACCGGAACCAATGGAAAAACTACTGTCAGCACCCTGCTGTTTGAGTTGTATACCTCCATGGGTTACCGCTGCGGGCTGGTATCGACTGTGGAAAACAGAATTGGAAACGAAATTATTCCCAGCACACACACCACACCCGATACGGCAGAGCTGAACGCAATGCTGGCGCAGATGGTGGAAGCTGGCTGCGACTATTGCTTCATGGAATGCAGTTCTCATGCCATACATCAGCGCCGTATTGCCGGCCTGGAATTTACAGGTGCCGTATTTACCAACCTCACCCACGACCACCTAGATTACCATAAAACCTTTGATAATTACCTAAAGGCCAAAAAACAATTTTTTAATGAGTTGCCCTCAACTGCCTGGGCTCTCACCAACAAAGACGACCGCAATGGTATGGTAATGCTGCAAAATACCAAAGCAACGCGCTACACCTATGCAATGAAGAGCGGTGCAGATTTTACCGTAAAAATTCTGGAAAGTGATTTTCAGGGTATGAAGCTGAAACTCGATGGAAAGGAAGCCTGGGTAAATCTGGTGGGGGCATTCAATGCATATAACCTCGCTGCTGTATACGGTGCAGCGTTTCTGCTTACCTCAGAGGAAGAAAACATTATACTACCGCTCACCAGAGTCGGCAGGGTAAATGGCCGTTTTGAAGCCATAAACGGCCCTGAAAGGGTTACCGCCATTGTGGATTACGCACATACCCCCGATGCATTGGAAAATGTTATCAAAACCATTAACGACATCAGAGGTAACCATGCCCAGCTTATAACTGTGGTGGGCTGCGGCGGAAACCGGGATGCGGCAAAAAGACCAGAAATGGGGAAAATTGCTGCTAGACTCAGCAGTAAAGTCATCTTCACCAGCGACAATCCTAGGGGTGAAAATCCGGAGACCATTATTGAGCAAATGGAAGCTGGCGTAGAAGGACAGTACTACAAAAAACTGCTGAAAATCACCGACCGAAAAGAAGCCATCCACACAGCAGTCATGCTGGCAGCGCCCGGTGATGTAATCCTGATTGCAGGCAAAGGTCATGAAACCTACCAAGAAATACAGGGTGTAAAACACCCATTTGACGATAAAGCCATTGTAAGATCCATTTTTAACCAAAACAACGGATAATGTTATACTACTTATTCAAATACCTAGACAACCTCAATGTTTCCGGAGCTGGTGTATTTCAATATATCTCCTTCAGGGCAAGCATGGCGGGAATTCTTAGCCTGTTTATTGCATTACTGATTGGCAAACGCATTATTCTCTGGTTGCAAAGACAACAGATTGGGGAAGAAATACGCGACTTAGGACTGGAAGGTCAGCTGCAGAAGAAAGGCACACCCACCATGGGCGGTATCATCATTTTGCTGGCCATCATCATTCCCACACTGCTGCTGGCAAGGATTGACAATGTTTACGTCATACTGATGGTAGTGAGTACCGCCTGGATGGGAACAATCGGCGCAGTGGATGACTATATCAAAGTTTTCAAAAAGAATAAGAAAGGCATGAAAGCCACCACCAAGCTTATTGGCCAGCTTCTGCTGGGCGTGGTCATTGCTGTGGTTATTGACTATACGCATAGCAGTGCTAACATTCCGCTGGAAACCAATCTGCCCGTTACCAGCCACCGATTAAACTATTCAATCCTGATACCCGGTGAAAACAATGCCTGGTTCATTTTCATGCCCGTTATCGTATTCATTTGTATGGCAGTCACCAACGCGGTCAACCTCACGGACGGCATCGACGGGCTGGCAGCCGGCACCACAGCCATTGTAGGCCTCGGACTCGGGTTACTGGCCTATGCCGCGGGCAACATCAAACTAGCCGAATACCTCAACATCATTTACGTTCCTCAGAGCGGTGAAGTGGTGGTATTTCTGGCTGCCGTCATAGGCGCCTGCCTCGGATTCCTTTGGTACAATGGTTTTCCCGCTCAGGTATTTATGGGAGATACCGGCAGTATGGCGCTGGGCGGAGCAATTGCCGCGGTGGCCATTATCATCAAAATGGAACTGCTCATCCCCATTCTGTGCGGGGCTTTCTTTGCCGAAAGCCTCAGCGTGGTATTACAGGTGAGCTGGTTTAAATATACCAAGAAAAAATATGGTGAGGGCCGCAGGATTTTTCTGATGAGTCCACTCCACCATCATTTCCAGAAACTCAATATCCCTGAAAGTAAAATCACCCTTCGTTTCTGGCTGGTTACCATAATACTGGTTCTCATTTCCATTGCATTGCTGAAACTGCGTTGAATAGGAAACTTGTCATATTGGGAGCAGGCGAATCAGGCACAGGGACTGCCGTTTTGGCCAAAGCCAGAGGGTGGGATGTATTTGTTTCCGATATGGGCAAGATTGCAGAAAAGTATCGCCACGAACTGGAGAAAATCGGGGTGCGCTGGGAAGAAGGGAAGCATACGGAATCCGAAATACTGTCTGCCGATGAAATAGTAAAAAGCCCGGGTATTCCAGATAAAGCAGCTATGGTAAAGGCCGCTGTCAATAAAGGCATTCCCGTTATTTCCGAAATTGAATTTGCCGGACGCTACACCGATGCCAAAATGGTATGCATAAGCGGAACCAATGGCAAAACCACCACTACACTTCTTACGCACCATATTCTTAAAAACGCCGGGCTCAATGTGGGTCTGGGCGGAAATATCGGAAAAAGCTTTGCCCGACAGGTGGCCGAAGAAAGACATGATATTTATGTACTGGAGGTGAGCAGTTTTCAGCTCGATGGCAATTTCAACTTCCGTTCACACATTTCAGTCCTTACCAATATTACACCCGATCATCTTGACAGGTACGAATACAAACTGGAACTTTATGCCGCAAGCAAATTCAGACTCACCCGCAATCACCAGTCATCCGATTATTTCATCTACTGCGCAGACGATCCCATCAGCATGCAGTATTTCAGGATGAAGATGGGAGAGGCCACTGCCCTGCCAATATCCGTTACAAAAACCTGTAATCCGGGCGCTTACACAAAAAACAACACACTATTTATTAATAACAACAAACAAACAATGACAATCAATATGGAAGAAATCTCACTGCGTGGAATTCACAACACGTACAACAGCATGGCCGCCGCCGTAGTGGCCAGCCTTCTTGACGTTCGTAAAGAAACCATTCGCGAAAGCCTTTGTAACTTTCAGAATGCGGAACACCGTCTAGAGCATGTAAACCGCGTCAATGGTGTGGAATACATCAACGACTCCAAAGCTACCAACGTAAACAGCGCGTGGTATGCCCTTGAAAGCATGGACAAGCCCGTAGTATGGATTGCCGGAGGGGTAGACAAAGGGAACAACTACAAGGAACTCAAGTCACTTGTGAAGGAGAAAGTAAAGTACATCATCTGTCTTGGCCTTGATAACATAAAAATACACCAAGCTTTCCAGGATGACGTGGATATGATTATTAACACAGGCAGTGCCAAAGAAGCAGTTCATGTAGCCAGCCGTCTTGCCCAAAAGGGCGATTGCGTATTGCTTTCACCTGCCTGCGCAAGTTTCGATCTTTTTGAAAACTACGAAGATCGCGGCAGACAATTTAAAGAAGCCGTAAGAAACCTGTAATCGATGAGCGCAGAAGGCAACAAATTTAGCAAAATTTTTCGCGGTGACCCTTGGATATGGGCCATTGTGATTATCCTATCACTTGTGGGTATACTGGCCGTATACAGCTCCACCGGCGGCCTTGCTTTCAGCAAACAGGGCGGCAATACCGAATTCTACTTTCTGCGCCACACCGGTTTTCTGCTTATCGGATTCGGATTTTTGTATCTCTGTCATCTCATCAATTACCAATACTTTTCAAGACTCTCGCAGCTTTTCATATGGATCTCCATTATTTTATTGGTAGTAACCCTCGCTGTGGGCAGTGAAATCAACAATGCTACACGGGTATTGCCTATTCCGGGACTGGGTATCACCTTCCAGACCAGTGACATGGCCAAATTGTTTCTTATCATGTACATAGCACGCTATCTCAGCAAAAAGCAGGAGGAAATTGACAGCTTCAAGGTTTTCCGGAATATCCTGCTGGTGATCATCATTGTAGTAACTTTGATTGCACCCGAAAACCTCAGTACCGCATTACTGGTATTTGTTACCTGCTGCCTTTTGCTGTATATCGGGCGTATCAACTTCAAGTACCTCGCGTTGCTTGGTTTTGCCGGCGCTACGGCCATTACTTTACTGGTGGTTATTCTGCTCAATATCAATGTTGACAATGTTGACAATATGAGCAACAGCCGTATACCAACATGGAAAAAGCGAATTGAAACTTTCACAGGCAAAGACAGTGGTGAAAGCAACTACCAGCAGCTGCAATCCAAGATAGCCGTAGCTACGGGTGGTATTTTTGGAAAAGGACCGGGTAACAGCACACAGCGCAATTACCTACCCCACCCCTATTCAGATTTTATTTATGCCATCATTATGGAAGAATATGGTTTTGTAGGCGGCGCCGGCATGGCATTGCTATTTCTAATTCTGATTTTCCGGTGTATTAGAATTGTGGTTGAAAGCCCCAAAGCATTTGGGGCATTGCTGGCCCTGGGATTGTGCCTTAGCATAAGCTTTCAGGCCTTTGTAAACATGGGCGTAGCCGTGGGTATGCTGCCTGTAACCGGCTTAACCATTCCCTTGGTGAGTATGGGTGGAACCAGCCTAATATTTAACAGCATAGCTTTTGGGGTAATCTTAAGCGTAAGCAGAACCATCAAAGAAGAAAAAGAAAAACTGAATGCAGCGTAAGTTCCTCATATCGGGTGGTGGCACAGGCGGACACATTTTCCCGGCTGTGGCTGTTGCACGGCAGCTACAGAAGGAATACCACGGCTGTGAAATCCTTTTTGTAGGTGCCAGCGACCGCATGGAAATGGAAAAAGTTCCGCAGGAAGGCTACAGAATCATTGGGCTGGATGTGATGGGACTTAAAAGAGCCATCAACCCCATGAATCTGCTGGTACTGTGGAAATTCATAAAGGCTTATTTCAAGTCCAAGAGGATTGTCATAGAATTTAATCCCGACTGTGTTATAGGCACAGGCGGCTATGCCAGCCTTGCCGTTTTGTATGCAGCATCGGGTATGGGTAAAAAAACCTTGATATGGGAAGGGAATGGCTATGCAGGCCTTACCAACAAACTGCTTGCAAAACGGGTCAATATCATCTGCACAGGCTTCCCTGATATGGAAATGGTTTTTCCCAGAGAAAAAGTTCGGTTTACCGGCAACCCGGTTCGGGAAAGCCTCTATAATATAAGAAATAAAAACGAATCCTGCAAATTTTTCGGACTAAATCCGGACAAGCCCGTACTCTTGATAACCGGCGGTAGCCTTGGTGCCAGAAGCATTAACCTCGCCATGCAGCGAGGCCTTGAAAAACTGGCTGAAGCGGGTATTCAGGCAATATGGCAGACCGGAAAAAACTTTCATGCAGAAACCGGAGGCAAAACCGGCATACTTGCCATGCCTTTTGTAAGAGAAATGGAATACGCCTATGGTGCTGCCGACCTGGTGGTTTCCAGGGCAGGAGCCCTCAGCATGTCGGAAATTGCCGTTTGCGGCAAGCCTGCGCTGCTAATTCCCTCTCCAAACGTAACAGACGATCACCAGACTAAAAATGCCATGCGGTTCAGCAAACTCGGTGCATCAGCACAGCTAAAAGATGCCGATGCCATGGATTCGCTGGTGAATACCGCCATAGACATACTGCAAAATCAGGTTTTGAGAGATAAAATGCGGGCAACACTGGCAGAACTGGCCCGCCCTCATGCTACAGTATCCATTGTATCCGAAATTAAAAAACTCATAAAAACATGAACCTGAGCGAAATTAAATACGCATACTTTTTAGGCATTGGTGGCATTGGCATGAGTGCTATTGCCAGGTACCTAAATTCTTGCGGCATTGAAGTCTCGGGCTATGACAAAACAACCTCAGAACTTACGGATTCGCTGCAGAAAGAAGGGATAAACATAACTTTCGAAGACAGCGTAGCAACATTGCCGACATGCCTGAAAACTGCACCACAATCGATGCTTCTTGTATACACACCCGCAATTCCAGCCAATCATGTTCAGCTGAATAATCTTCGCAAAAGCGGCCACACATTGTATAAACGGAGCGAGGTTCTGGGAATAATCAGCAAGGATGCGTTTTGCATAGCAGTGGCCGGGACCCACGGAAAAACCACCACCTCAACACTTATCGCGCACATGTTGCATGAGTGCAATATCAATTTTACCGCTTTTTTAGGAGGTATTTCGACCAATTACAGCACCAATTACATACAACATACAACAGGCAGAGATATTTTCCCCGACAAACCTGTTATTGTTTTAGAGGCAGATGAATTTGACAGAAGTTTCCACAGGCTGAATCCTGATATCGCCATCATAACGGCCATCGATCCCGATCATCTGGATATTTATGAAAACGAAGAAGCCTTCCGCGAGGCGTTTCGCATTTTTGCCGGTAAGATTAAAACGGGCGGGCAACTCATTTATCACCGTTCACTAAAGGGAACCCGGCCTGAGCATGTCCGGAGCATGGCATACGGAACCCACGCGACCGGTGTTCCATCCGTGGCCTGCGAAAACATCATAACTTCCGGCGATGCATTTTATTTTGATATTATAATTTCGGATGAACACACACAGAAAACCCTGCCCGGCTGGCAGTCAGGACTACCCGGTTTTCATAACGTAGAGAATGCCACCGCCGCAGTGGCTGCATGCCTAGTTCTGCCGGGCTTACAGGAAGATGAATTGCGCAGAGGTGTATGTTCCTATCGCGGGGCTAAACGCCGTTTTGAGTATGTAGTAAAAACACCTGATTACGTGGTTATTGATGATTACGCCCACCATCCGCAGGAATTAAATGCCATTATAGGTTCGATAAAGGAACTATACCCTGGCAGAACTGTCACCGGTATATTCCAGCCACACCTGTTCACCCGAACACGCGATTTTGCCGATGGTTTCGCCGAAAGCCTGGATAAGCTTGACAACCCCATTCTGCTAAACATTTATCCTGCAAGAGAATTGCCCATACCCGGTATTACCTCTGACTGGTTGTTGGGAAAAATGAAAAATCCGTCAAAAAAACGAATGGAAAACAAGGAAGTAATTGAATTTATAAAATGCACAAAACCATCTCTTTTATTGATACTGGGAGCCGGAGACATAGACAGAATCGTTCCTGTAATCAAAGAAATATACAATGGGATTTAAATTTGAAGATATTAGCAAATCCAGGGTCTGGCTATTCAGTATACTGTTAGGGCTGCTTATCACGCTTTTTGCAGTATGGGATGCGCTTAAATATGCAGGGAAAAACAGAAATATCGAAAAGATTGACATAGCCATTCTGCCCGATAGTGGCATTTTTTTCCTCAACGAGCAGGATATATTTAACATTGTAAACCGCACATACGGAAATCCTCAGGGGAAAGCAGCGTCGCAGGTCTCACTCACCAAGCTTGAAACCACGCTCAAATCTATGCCCTACATTCAATCATCGCAAGTATACATAAGCCTTGATGGCGTTATGAAAATACAAATTGTGCAACGCAAACCGATTGTAAGGGTAACCAATATTGCAGGAGAAACCTATTTCTTGGATACGGCAGGATATAAAATACCCTATCGGGGCAACCATGCCCCGGATGTGCTGCCAGCAACCGGAAATATCACAGAAAAACTGGCAGAATCAGCAAAGGCAAAATTGTCATCGCTGAAAACATTGCTGAAGCTGGCTAGGTATATTGATGCAAACCCGCTGTGGAACGCACAATTTGAACAATGCCATGTAGATAACTCTGGTGACCTGATCTTGGTTCCCCGCGTAGGAAGGCATAGCATTGTACTGGGCGACGCCGAAAATCTACCCGAAAAGTTCGCAAACCTACGCCAGTTCTACGAGAAAGGCTTGCGCAATACAGGCTGGGATAAGTACCATACCATCAGCCTGAAGTACCGGGGGCAGATAGTAGGTGTCAAAAGTGTCAATATAACTGAACAGAAAAAATAAAACAATGTCCAAAATGCAAAACACTAATACACAACAAACAGATATGGCCACAAAGAATGATATTATCGTAGGCCTCGACATTGGAACAACCAAGGTTTGCGCCATTGTCGGGCAATTGGCCGAGAACGGCAAAATTAACGTACTGGGAATGGGTAAAGCCGCCAGTGCGGGGGGTGTTTCAAGAGGCATGGTAGCCAATATCCGCAAAGCGGAAATTGCCATTCGCGAAGCGATAGAAGAGGCTCAGCGACAAAGCCAGGTGGCCATAAAAAACGTTTTCGTGGGTATAGCCGGCCACCACATACGCAGCATGCAGCACCGCGGCACACTGTCGAGGCGCAATTCATTTGAAGAAATCAAACAGGAAGAACTGGATAAACTGGAGCAGGAAATGCAGTACCTGGCACTTGAGCCGGGTGTGGAAATTCTGCATGTGCTGCCTCAAGATTACCGGATTGATGACGAAGATGGTGTTAAAGACCCTGTAGGCCGCATGGGAGTTCGAGTTGAGTGTAATTATCATATCATCACCGGACAAACCGCAGCTGCCCGCCATATTTTCGAAGCCGTAAAACGCGCCGGACTGGAAGTAGCTGATTTGATTGTGGAGCCATATGCATCTGCATCGGCAGTACTTTCACAAGCCGAAATGGATGCCGGTGTAGCGTTGATTGACATCGGTGGCGGTACCACGGATATCTGCGTATTTGAAGATGGTTCCATACGCCACACTGCTATCATTTCCATTGGCGGAGACCGCATTACCAAGGACCTGAAGGAAGCATTCGGTATTTTGCCCGAGCAGGCCGAAATCGTGAAAATAAATTACGGAAGCTGCTATCCTACAGAAAGCATGAAAAACGAAGTTGTGGTGGTACCGGGATTGCCCGGCAGAAAACCCAAGGAAATAAGCCGCTTTGCGATTGCGCAGGTGATTCAGGCTCGCATGGAGGATATTATCGAACGCATCAATTATGAAATTGATATTTCGACCATGAAAAACCGCCTGGCCGGAGGTATTGTACTTACCGGCGGTGGTTCATCGCTGGCCAATATCACCCAGCTTGTTTCTTACCACACAGCCTTAGAAGTGCATATAGGCACGCCCGGACAGCGCCTGGGCAAAGGCATGGTCGATGAAGTCAGGAACCCCATGTTTGCCACCGGAATAGGCCTGGTACTTCGCGGGTTTGAAAGCACTGCCAGATTTGACGTTCCCGAAAACACCCCTCTGGTGCGCGAAACGTTACAACCCGTGGCAGAAGCAACCGAAAACGTGGAGGAAACTCCCCAAACAGAAGAAAAAGCAACCGGAAAAACAGGATTATTTGGCGGAAACTGGGGAGGAAACTGGGGTAACGTTAAATTCATGAATGACATTAAAAACTGGATGAAGGACGGAGAGGATTTTACCAACGAATCATAATACAGAAAGAATATGCCATCACATTTTGAACCGGATGTAATCCGCATGACAGGAGCCATTATCAAGGTAATCGGCGTGGGCGGAGGCGGAAGCAATGCCGTGAACCATATGTTCCGCCAGGGAATAGAAGGAGTTGAATTTTATGTGTGCAATACCGATGCACAGGCACTGCTTGACAGTCCTGTGCCTAACCGCATTCAACTGGGCTTGCAACTCACCGAAGGACTGGGCGCCGGATCAGAACCCGAAATGGGCAGAATGGCTGCTCTGGAAAGCGAGCAACAAATACAGGATTTGCTGAGTACTAATACCAAAATGGTGTTTATTACAGCCGGAATGGGCGGTGGAACCGGTACAGGTGCTGCTCCAATTATTGCCCAAATCAGCAGAGCCATGGGTATTTTAACTGTTGGCATTGTTACCATTCCCTTCGATGACGAAGGTCCGGACAGAATCGGACAGGCTACGCAGGGTATAGAGAATCTGAAACCCCATGTAGATGCTTTGTTAAGTATCAGTAATGACCGCATTGTGGAAATGTACGGAGATTTGCCCGTAAGGCAGGCCTTCGCCAAAGCCGACGACATTCTGTGCACTGCAGCCAAAGGAATTGCTGAAATCATTACGAAAGCCGGCATCATCAATGTTGACTTTAAAGATGTGCAAACCGCCATGACCAGCAGCGGAAGGGCTATCATGGGCACAGGGGTAGCCGCCGGACCCGAAAGGGCTGAAGAGGCCGCCAGACTCGCACTAGACAGCCCTTTGCTGGACAATACCCGCATCAACAAGGCCAAACACCTGCTTGTTAACATTACTTATGGATCCAAAGAGCCCACCATTGGTGAAACGGCCAGGGTAAAAAAATACCTGCAACAGGAAGCCGGTAACTCCGCGCACCTGAAAATGGGCATTACCCATGACGAAAGGCTGGAAGAAGAGATTTCCATCACGGTAATTGCTACCGGTTTTGAAGTACCTGCCACAACCATTCCACAGCGAGTAGTTTCCGCTCCTGAAGTATTTGTGAGCCAGGAAATTCATAATGATGATGGTTTCGGCAAACTGGCCCAGCCCATATCGTTTGATGACCCTGTGGCTGAGATTCCACCGGCACAAGCACAACAACGGGTACCGGAAGACTACGAACACTTATGTAACCTTGAACCTTCACGCCTATCCCGCGAAAACTTGCTTGAATCACTTGAAACCCCAGCCTATCTGCGGAGAGATAAGGTTTTGTTTCAGGCACCTGCCAGCGAAAACAATCAGGTTTCACGAATGACCATTGCGGAAAATACCGAAGAAGTGGATCATATTGTAAAACCCAACAGGCACCTGCATGACAACGTAGATTAGTTTTTTCATAGTTGAGTTACAGACAGGGCGGCAGAAATGCTGCCTTGTTTGTTTTGTAAACCCTTACAAATCCTGATAAACAGATGCGAATTTGGCTGCAATTACCGCTGTATCGTAGTTAGTGACCGCCTTATTTCTTGCGTTATTTCTGTATGCGGCCCAGTTTCTATTATCCTTTAAAAAAGAAGCCACTTTTTCAGCCAGACTTACCGCATCACCTGAATCTGCCAGAAAACCATTTAACCCCTCATCCACAAGTTCAGGAATGCCTCCTACCCGGAAGCCCGCAACCGGTATCCCCATCGATAAACTCTCCATTATGGTGGTGGGCAAATTATCCTGAACGGAAGTTATTACATACAAATCGCTCATTAGAATAGCATGCTTGATTCTATCAGCATCCGAAACATACCCCCAGAAGGTAAATGGAAAATCAAACTTTAGCTCCAATCCTTTATTGTCACCTAGAATCAAGGCATGAAAGGCAATACTCTGTTGTTGCAGTGCAGAACATAAATCGACGAACAAGGAAAAACCCTTGGCCTGATTGCCCAGATAAGCAGCAGAAAAAAGCAGAACAGGCATGTTTTGGGGCAAACCATATTTTGTGCACAATGTCTCGCGCTCCTCTGCCGCTATTGGCTGGTAAGATATCGTATTAATTGGATTCGGAATCACCTCGAAGGGCTTATTGTTTCGCATAACAAGGCTGTTTGTACCCTGTTCGGCCAGCCAGCGGCTGGGTGTTATCCAGCGAATTTGATTGTTGCCCCATAAACTTATTTTTTTCTGAATCAGTACCGACGACAAATCGTCAGAAGCCGGATTTTTCAGATATTTACAGTTGCCACAGCCGGTTTCATGGTTGGTACAACCCCAATTGTAATAGCATCCTCCTGTTACAGGCCATAAATCGTGGCATGTCCACACAAATTTCTTGGGCAAAGCCAGTAGTTTCTCGAGGGTAGCAAATGACTGAAATCCTTTGTGCACCCAGTGCAGATGGATTATATCCGCCTCCTGAACCAGCGGATGCCTGCTGATATCTATTCCCTGAGAAGCATGGCTGAACTGAAAACGAATAGACTTACCAGCCTCAAATCTTAAAAAATCCAGTTTGTCCAGTGCATGACGAAAGAAGGCCGTGAAGCAGTTCCATGGCGTATTTGAAATCAAACTATAGCCCCACGTCGATTTGCCGCTGTAGGGTTTACCTGAAAAGACAAGATGCTTTGAAAAGACCAAGCCAGATTCATTCAACGCCTCATTGAGTCGCTGTGCCACAACAGACGCGCCCCCTTCAGATGATGCATTGATATGAAGTACCTTCAGCTTTTTCAATTTTAATTCGTATTGTCGTCAGACATAATTTCATTTGAGCGGGAGCGCAGCCTGGAAACCAGCATAATGGCAAGCAGCAAATTCAGCATCATCAGCAAGCCTGCGCTGATGTATGGCAGCATAAAACCCATGCTGTAGAGGAATCCGCTGACCACCGGTCCCACAGAACGCGCCAGCGAACTTGTACTTTGCAGTAACCCCAGGGTTTTGCCCTGATCATGGGCCGGTGTGTTAACAGAAACCAGCGAATTGATGGCGGGCGTAAGCATGCCATTTCCAATCGCAAGGCAGATTACGGCACAAATCTGGACCATTACAAACCATTTCTGAGAAGGCAGCGGAATGATAGACAAACCCACAGCCACTATCGGGCAGCCGAATAACATCATGCGCTGCAACCCCACCACGCGCTGGATTGTACCAATCAAACCACCCTGCACCACAGCACTGCATACCCCAATAAATCCAAACATATAACCCACCTGCTTTACTGTGAGGTGGTAATGCTCGCTCCACAGTACGGAAGCATTTACCTGCATCATGCTGAAAGCCGCTAGGTAAATAACGTTGATAATAAACAACTTAAACAGAATTTCTTCCTTCCACACACGTCTTAATCCGGTGAATGAGGAAATAATAGAGCGTCTTTCGGTGTTTTTTTCTGTTAAACTTTCGGGCAGGGTAAACCAAGCCATGATAAAATTCAGCAAGCACAGTGCGGCAGTGCCAAAGCCCACCCACATCAGTCCGCCTGCTTCAAACAAAGCGCCGCCTATGGGTGGACCAAACACAAAACCCAGTCCGAATGCCGCACCAATCAGTCCCATTCTTTTGGCCCGCTCCTGCGGTGGCGTAATATCTGCGATATAAGCCTGTGCCGCGCTAATGTTAGCACTGCCAATTCCGGCCAACAGCCGCGCCAGAAAGAGGATGATAAAAGTATTGCTGATGCCAAGCATCAAATAACCTACAGCCGTTGCCAAGATGCTGCCTAGAATAATGGGCCTGCGGCCGATTTTATCGCTCAGCGAGCCCCAGATTGGCGAAAACAGAAACTGCATGAGCGAAAATACACCCATGGTAAGACCTACCGCCACGTCAGCATCCAGGTGCAGTCCCGATTGTAAAGCCATTTCCTTGGATACCACCGGCAGAATAGGAATGATTATTCCAAAGCCCAGCAGGTCGATGAAAATGGTAAAAAAAAGGGTTAAGATGCGTTTGTCTTTCATACGTTTTGTTTGAGAAGCTGCTTGCCCATCCAGTGGTCACGGAATGGCTTCAAGGGCTGTGATGTATAAGTTTCAAGACGGGTGTGCATCACGTCTGCAACAGGTGTATTTTCATTGAGTTTGCCTGATTCAATAGCAGCAGCAGCCGATTGCCGGGTGTTAACACCTGCGGATTCACCTTCAGGAACCAATAGCAGCAGGCGATTCAGAAAATCTATGCCGGTTGCTGTCGTAAAATCTGTCAGCAACCTATAAACCTTGTCTATACTGCATCCTGAGGGCGCCTCAACAGATTCATCTACGGCCACTGTGAGCAGGGCATTCCAGCGCAGTTCAAACCCTGCTAAAAGTGCACTGCCATGGGATTTCCAGCCGCTAACAAATTCAGTCATTGTCTGGTTTAACTGCGCGGCCTCGTTTGCATTTAAAGGCCTGTCGGCGATGAAAAACCACACACGCGAACTGGGAGACAAATGGGCTATACTCATGAATTGGCGGTACTTTGGTCTACCAGCTCGGCAATATCCAACACCTGAATCTCGTTTTCCTTTTCAAAGTGCTTGGTACCGTCGCGCAACATGGTCATGCAGAAGGGGCAATTCACGGCCAGTACCGCAGCACCAGATTCCAGCACATCTTCGGTGCGCTCCACGTTCACTTCTTTTTTGCCCGATTCGGCTTCCTTAAACATCTGGGCACCACCGGCTCCACAACACAATCCGTTGCTGCGGCAACGTTTCAGTTCCACCAAATCCGCATCAAGGCGCTCTATGACCATGCGGGGCGCTTCATAAACGCCATTGGCACGGCCCAAGTAGCAACTGTCGTGGTAGGTGATTTTTTTGCCTTTGAAAGGCCCGCCTTCAATGGCCAGACGACCTTCTTCCAGCAGCTGATTGATGAACTGGGTGTGGTGGATCACCTCATAATTGCCACCGAGGTCAGGATATTCGTTTTTCAGGGTATTGTAGCAATGCGGACAAGCAGTGACCATTTTTTTTACTCCGTAACCATTTAGCAGTTCTATGTTTTGCATGGCCTGCATCTGAAACAGAAACTCGTTTCCCGCGCGCTTGGCAGGATCACCGGTACAACCTTCTTCAGTGCCCAGGATGGCGAATTTTATACCTGCTTTTTGCAATATAGACGCGAGGGCCTTTGAAACCCGCTGTGCGCGCTCATCAAAGCTTCCTGCACAACCCACCCAAAACAAAATTTCGGGCGTTTCTCCAGCGTTCAAATAGTCCTGAATGTTTTTAATCGGATTCATAATTTACGACTGCAATTTCACGATAAACAAGTAAAAAACACAACCGGTTTTTACACATTGTCGGCAAGCCCGTATTTTCGTTGCACAAGATGCGTCTTCTCGGATTCACTATCTTTCTTTTTTATGCTGTTTTCAGCCATGCCCAAAGCTATCGGGGATTATCGGTTGTAAGCACAAAAACCGCCTGGGTTTCGGGAAGCAAAGGCAGTATTCTCAGAACGATCAACTGGGGCAAAAGCTGGGACACCCTCAATCCGAAAGACTATGCAGGCAAGGATTTCCGCGATATGCACGCTTTCAGCCGCAAAAAAGCCGTGGCTATGAGCAGTGGCGACAGCGGTGTGGTTATTATAACCCGGGATGGCGGAAAAACCTGGAAAGAAATATACCACGATTACAGGCCAGGTAGTTTTTTGGATGCCATGGATATGTACAAAGGCAAACTCGTTCTGGTTGGGGATGGCATTTTGCATCAAAAAATGTACCAGATCCGTGCTGAAAACGTGCTGAAAAACGACTCACTGAAGGCCTTTACTATTTTCGCCAAAGACCGCAAAAGCTATTACAAACAAGGTTTTCAGCCCGACAGCACCTCCTCGTATTTTGCAGCCTCGGGCAGCAACGTGCAGTGGACCGGCAAACACAACTTCTGCGCGATTCCCATTATAGATGAGAAGAGCATATTTATCCGTGTTTCCGACAATCTTATCCGTTTTCGCAGCCGTTTACCCTTCAAACAGCAAAAAGCAGGAGGTGCCTACGGATTTTACATGCACCGGAATAAAACCGGTGTGGCCGTGGGCGGTTCATTTTATAAACCCAATGAAACAGACAGCACGGCATGCTACACCACCGACGGAGGACGCACCTGGACACCCTGCCAAACCATGCCAAATGGTTACCGCAGCGGGGTTTGCGCACACAAGCGTGGCAAAATATGGGTTTGTACAGGACCCAGTGGCAGCGATTACAGCACCGATGCCGGTAAAAACTGGAAACCCCTCTTTTATGTAAAAGGTTTTAACGTTTGCACCATCCGTGGCAATTCCCTATGGCTGGCCGGCAAAGCGTCTGCCCGCATTTGGTTAAAAGATTTGCTTAAAGTTCAGCGGGAAGCCGAAATTAATCGGTCTTCGCCTCGTGGTACTCCTCCTCGGTATTGATTTGCCAGAGTTTGTCTTTGTTGCTGATACCTGAAAGGATATTGTCTACCGCAGTCATGGCCGTGAGCATGCTGTGGTCGCTGTTGTTGTATTTGTGCATGCCGTTTCTGCCAATGAGGTAGAGATTTTCCATGTTATTTACATAGTCAATCACCCGCTGAAACTCGCTGTAGGATCCGGTATAAGCGGGATAGGTTTTGGGCATCCGAATGAGTGTACTGTCAATCACATCTTCCGCAGCCAGCAGACCAATCTTCTCCATTTCCTTCACCGCCATGGCCTTGAAATCATCATCCGATAAGCTCCACAGGGCATCGCCTTCGTTGCAGAAATATTCCAGTCCCAGCCAGGTAGTATTGGCATCGGCCACCAGATAGGGGCTCCAGTTGTTGAAAATCTGCAATCGCCCGATGTTTACACCACGCTCCTGAATGTAAATCCAGTTGTCCTGCAGCGTACCCGGTTTCATTTTTTTACAGAGCAATCCCACCGTGATAAAATCGCGGTAAGACAACGCCATGGCAATGTTTTTCACCTGTTCATCGGTTTTAAAGGAAAAGGCCTCAAACAAATCTTTCACCGGCATAGTACTAAAAACCAGGTCGGATTTGAATTCCACGGTCTCGCCATTTGCATTTTTTACCCAGACTGCGGTAATTCCCTGCACAGATCCATCCAGCCTAACAACGCTATGCTCAGTCAGTATCCGGCCACCCATTTCCTGCAGCCTTTCTGCCACACGTTCCCACATTTGTCCCGGGCCCAGCTTAGGATACAGGAATTTTTCAATCAGCGAGGTTTCTGTGCCCTTCTGATCAATATCCACTGGCTTTTTACGCCTGAAAATTTGCTGTACCGCATGTACCATGGCTTTGCTAACAGATAGGCCCTTTACCCTTTGTGCACCCCAATCCTTGGCTATTTCATGGCACTTAAAACCCCATACTTTTTCGGTGTAATCCTTAAAAAATGTGAGGTACAATTCTTTGCCAAAACGGTTGATGATAAAGTCTTCCAGGGTCACTTCAGGCCTGCGCGGAAACAGACGAATTTTGGCGTAGCTAAATACAATTTTAAAAACACGCACAGCACCTAAATTTCTAAGGGTTTGCTGGTTCAGCGAAATCGGATAACTAAAGAATTTACCCAGAAAATAAATGCGGCTAATACGGTTCCTCAAAAGCATTACCAGCCGCGTTTTATCGGGATCGGCCTCTGTACCTGTCACTTCAGCTTCTTTGCCGTGGTAGTGAATGTGAGCATGCGATGCGCCTTTTTCTATTGGCATCATGCTGAGCCACCACTGCATCACGCGGTCGCTTTTGCTAAAAAAACGATGTCCACCAATATCCATGCGGTTTCCCTTGTAATTGACCGTGCGGGAAATGCCACCCATATAAGTGGAGGATTCCAGCACCGTCACTTCATAGTCTTCGCTTCGCGAAAGCAACTCATACGCAGCTGTGAGCCCTGCAGGCCCCGCTCCAATTATCACTGCGTGTTTTTTGTTGCTCATAACCACCTAAAAACCAACAGCGACAATAATTTTAGGAATTATTTACTGAAGAAATTGTATTTCAAAATGCACCAGACGGCCCTGAAACCGTCTTTCCACCCGATTTTTTTGCCCTCTTCATACGTGCGCCCGTAATAGCTGATACCCATCTCATAAATGCGGATTTTGGGAATACGCGACACTTTGGCGGTAACCTCGGGTTCAAAACCAAAGCGTTTCTCTTTTAACTGAATGCCCTGAATGATTTCCCTGCGAAAAAGCTTGTAGCAGGTTTCCATATCAGTCAGGTTTAGGTTGGTGAACATGTTTGACAGGAATGTAAGCATTTTATTACCAATAGAATGCCAGAAAAACAAGATTCGGTGTGGATTTCCGCCCATAAAACGGCTCCCATAAACGACATCCGCAAATCCGTCCAAAATGGGCTGTAGCAGAATGTTGTATTCGTTGGGATCGTATTCCAGATCCGCATCCTGAACAATAACAAAATCGCCGGTAGCTTTTTGAATGCCGGTGTGCAATGCCGCGCCTTTGCCCTGGTTCACCTCATGCCTGTAATACTGAATGTTCAGCTGAGGATTGGCGGCAATATAGGCCTGAATGGCTTCCTCGGTATTGTCTTTGGAGCAGTCGTTAACAATGATGACCTCTTTGGCAATTTGGTCGCGCAGCGAAACTGCCTTCACCTTGTTCAGAATCAGTTGTATGGTCCTGCCTTCGTTGTAAGCCGGAATAACAATGGAAAGTGTTGGCATTGCACAGCAAAACTAATTAAACAAACCCAAAGGCGTGATTATATTTTCAAGCGGCACTGCATGAAGCCGGGAACCAGAAATACCTTGCCGGTGTCCGCTTCCACACAACGATAGCGTGTACGCATGCGCTCGCCTTTCACAAAGGTGCGTCCGCCTTGGGTTTCAAAGGCCGTGTTGGCGGGCACTTCCTCTAACAGAACCCAAGTAGTATCGGCATCGTATTTTCGCAGGGTGCGCACCAGTTGTGGACTGCTGCAGCTGCTGGCTTTGGGGTTTGATAAATACGTAATCAGGGAATGGTGAACATCCCGGGGCAGTAAATTTTCTTGAAAAACGGGTGTGCTTATTTCGCGAAAAAACCATTTCCATTCCTGTCCGTGTGGTTGCACGCGTCCCTGGTGTTTTTCAAAATTCAGCAGGTGGGCGACTTCGTGCAAAAACGTGATTAGAAACGCATACGGGTTCAAATCCTTGTTCACGCTGATGCGGTGGTTTTCTCCGGTCGCAGGCGGACGGTAATCACCGTATTTGGTTTGTCTGGGCCGCTTGATATGCAAATGAATCCGGTGGCGCAGTAACAATTCAGTGGCATATTCTTCCGTACCAACAGGTAGGTACTTCATCAGAACGGCCAGCAGTTGTTGCTTTTCAGACATCAGAAATTTTTGAGAGCCAGTTCGCTGATGGTATCGCCGATGCTGAGGCTGCTGGTAGCGGCGGGCGATGGCGCATTGAGTACATGCACACAGCCGGGCGCTTCGCGGATGTAGAAATCGTCAATCAGGCCGCCGTCTTTGTCGCAAGCCTGTGCACGCACGCCGGCACCTGCGGGTTCCAGGTCTTCTTCCCTGATTTCGGGCACCAGCTCCTGCAGCGCTTTGGTGAAGGCCGATTTGAAGAAACTGCGATAATACTCGCCCAGTCCGGTTTTCCAGTATTTAAGGGCAACTTTTCTAAAACCATGCCACAGCAGGCTTTGCCAGAATTCAGACCAATTGAACGAAGTGCGTTTATAACCCTCACGGCGGAAAGCAAACACAGCATTGGGACCTGCTTCAATTTCGCCTGTAATTCTGCGGGTAAAATGCACACCCAGAAAAGGGAAATTGGGATCGGGTACGGGATAAATCAGGTTCTTAACCAGATGCGCCTTTTCAGGCTTGATGCTGTAGTATTCGCCGCGGAACGGGATGATGCGCACATCCAGGTTCTGCCCAGCCATTTCAGCGATTTTATCGCAGTACAGACCGGCACAGTTCACCATGAGCTTACAAACGAACGTTTGCTTGGGTGTAATAACCTCCACGCGTCCCTCCTGCGCTTCCACCCCGGTCACTCTGTGGGAGGTGAGAACTTGTCCGCCCAACGCGCTAAACTTCTTCGCTATTTTCTCGGAAACCAGCCTGTAGTTTACAATGCCCGTCTGGGGCACAAAAATTCCTTTAATACCACAGCAGTGGGGCTCCCGCTCTTTTATCTCTGCTTCGGTCAGATATTTCAGTCCCCCCAGGCCATTGTCTACGCCGCGCTGATAAAGCTTCTCAAGCTGTCCCAGTTCGTCTTCCTTGGTGGCCACAATCACCTTACCGCAAAATTCAACGGGGATGTTGTACTCCTTGCAAAACTCCAGCAGCATGTGGTAGCCGCGTATACAGTTTTCCGCTTTCAGGCTGCCGGGTTTGTAGTAGATGCCCGAGTGAATTACCCCGCTGTTGTTGCCCGTCTGGTGCGAAGAAATATCGGCTTCTTTTTCCAGCACCACCACATTCAACGCGGGTTGTTTTTCCTTGAGTTTCAAAGCGGTTGAGAGGCCCACAATGCCTCCGCCTACGACCACAATATCTGCTTGCATAGAATTGAGTGCAAAATAACCGCAGGATTCTATTTCACAGCAGGGAATTTTTCCTCATTTTTATAATACTTTGTCCAATGCTGCATTCCATACAACGACGTTTTTCGCAAAAGAGCTGATGCAAACCCAGCAAAGACTGGCTGTCATAGACACTGCTGTTACCAAAACCCAACTTCTGTCAGCTGCGGATTATTTTGTTGCATTCGGACGGCAATGTTGATGAAGGTCCATGGCTTTCCCCTGCGTGGCCGTATCGTTATGGTATCGGGCATATGCAAACCGCAAAGGCAGGATGGCATTAATGATGAGGCCTTCCGGGGTATCATCCCCGACGGTGGCAGAACGCGGGGCGCAAGCGTAATCAAAGCGGTAGTGGGTTTCTCAGTAGGCATGCGGTTTTTGGCACAGCAACCGTTTGAGATCCGCAACAGAATCCATTTCCATCATTGAGCTGAAAAGGCCGGTTTGCTCCAGCACGGCTGATAACTGCGCGATACGCATGGTGGGAAAATTAGGGGGCCTCATTTGTTTAATTTCAGTTACTTGTAGCAACTCATTTAATTTTTAGTCAAAAAAACAGACTAGGGATTGTTGGTATTTATGAAACGTGACTGCTTTCTAAACTATTTTGAATATTGTAAGCACTCTTGAAATCTCGTAACTCTACGGTGATATTTTTATTTTTAGCACCGTGATTTGTAAAGTCTTTTATCAGTTTTAATACATCATAATCAATATAGACAGTATTTTTAGCACTAATAACTACAGTTGAATTTTCAGGCAAATGTGCCAATGTTTGCTTAACGGTTTACGGCTTGGCGAAGTCAGGGCTTTGAAAACCGTCAGCCCAAATTTAGCACAAATGTTGATGGAAGTACAAATGCTCAATTACTTCCATCTGCCCTGCTTTTGCCAAACCCATATTAGTGGCTGATTTTTTTCTGCCTTATTTTTTTGAAAGCATATTTTACCACAAAATAAATAATTAATGCAGATAATACACCTGTTAAAAAGTCTGTGAGTGGTACCATTACTGCTGTATAAAGCATCATTGAAAACTCAAATTTTCCGAGATGCTTTATTTCTTTAATCTCTGCTGGCTTAATCATATTGCTTGCTACCCATACTAATATACCGCCAATACAAGCCATAGGAACTAACTCTAAATATTGAGCTAAATAATATGCCATTACCAGTTTTAAAATAGCTTTAAAATATCCTGCTAATGGTGTTCTTGCTCCCGATTTAATACTTGTTGCTGTTCGTGCCAATGCACCGGTGCAGGGAAATCCTTGCACTAATGGAACAAGAACTTGCACCAATCCTTGCCCGAAAAATTCTTTGTCAGGATTAAACGGTGTTTTATCGTTTTTAGCTAACCTATCTGCCATTGAAGAACATAAAATACTTTCTACCCCTGAAACAAATACAATTGCAAAAACAAAATAGCAGATATCGTAAATTACGCCACCTGTTATTTCAGGTAAAATAGGTAATTGTATTTTGAAAAAATTATTAGGTATAGAACCGTATAAGTCTCTTACAAGAATAATTTTTTTGTCGGCTAATACGGTAGCAGATAGCAATGTAGCTGTGCCCATAGCAATTACAGGACCCGGAATAAATATAGAGATACGCAATAATATTTTTGCCAAAGCAAATGTCAATAAGCCTAAAAAGATTGTCCAAACATTAATTACATCTGAATGACTGAGCATATATTTAAATTTATCTACGAGTCCTCTTGAACTATCACCCACCAAAGCTGCATAGGAGTCTAATCCAAGTATGTCTTTAAAATTAGTAGCAGCTATTGCTACTGCAATACCTACTGTAAACCCAACAATAATGGAATTAGGAACAAGTTTGGCGTATTTTCCTATACCATATA